>CANCYS010000003.1 GCA_947382485.1 uncultured Clostridia bacterium
GAGAAGAAGTTCAAAACTTTGATTATTCAATAACTTATGGTTCAATAATCATTAATGGCAATCTATATATAGCACATACATTAAAAGACAAAGATGGCAAAGAATATGTTTATTATGAATTTGGAAATAAAGACAACTCTATCACTTTGGTTTACAATCCTGATGATAATAAACTCTATGAAGCAACCATCGACACCGTAAATAATACCATTACATTTGGTGACTTGTATGAAGGTGAAAATGCAAAACCATACACATATAATATGGCTACATTAACAATCAAACCATCAACATTATTAGTTCCAGAAAAAGTAAAAATTGATAATAAAGAGTATGCAGTTAAAGAAATTGTTGACTCTCAAAACGATAAGTTCTACTACTACACTCTTGATGATGGTACAACTCTTGTATACAATTTCAACACACAACGTTTAGTTTTGACAGATTCAATTAAGCCAGAAAATATTGTAGGTGGAACAACTCTCAATAGACCAGTTGAAACTGGTGAAAACTATATTGAAAAAGATTATGAATATGTTGGTTATAAAGAAATTTCATATAATGGAACATTTGTTTATGATACATTCAAAAATGATTTGAAAGAGACTAATAACATTACAACTTCAAGTGTTCAAGCACATATAGTAAAAATCAGAGTTGATGGAATTAACTTAACAACATTCTACATCGCTGGTCAATATCTATATGAAAAATATCCATTCAGTGATGAGTCAAAAGTTGAAAGTAATGACAATTTCAGATATTACATCTACTTTGACAAAATCAAGTATGCAAATAACGATTACACAGTAGACACAAATAGTTTAGTTGGTGATCATAGTTCAATTAAATTCAATTACATCTACAATTCAAGCACAGTTAACAAATATATCTTATACAATGCAAACGATAGAACATTCACCTACTTTGACAGATCAACTGATGTTGATGCAGAAGGTATTGAAATAAATTCAACTAGTGTAAGCATACTTTCAAATTACAAAGTTTCATATATAATTGCAGGACAAAAGAATGTTGAAACTTCAAGTCAAGAATACATTCAATACGATGAAACACAAACAACCAATGAAGGTATAATAGTTGATAGTCTTCCAGATAAATATTCAACAAGTTTCACAACAACATTAAAATCAATAACTGTAAATTCAATTGATGGTTTCTATGTAAAAGGATTCATCTTAACCTCAGATCTTGATGTTGAAACAGGTGCATGGCTCAACTATCAAAAAGCAACCGAAGAGCACAATGAATTTACTGGACTTCAAAACTTTGAATACTTCTCAGCATACAAAAATTCAATGTTTATCCCTGTTGATTACATGACATTCTATGACAATATGGGTGGATACAAAGATAACGACAAATACATATTCAACACAGATGACAAGTCAATAACATTTAACTTAAATTTATTGTTAAATGGAAACTATAACATTCAAGTTGTATATGCCCCAATCGTTTATACAATTTCAGTAATAAAGATTAATCTTCAAGACATATTAACAGATGATGGTGAAAAACAAATGTCAACTTCACTTTCAAATGTTCAAAACAACTACTTCACACCAGGCGTACCAATTGAAGATTCATCTGCTGGTTACATCAAAGGTTCACTCTTAGTAGAACATGGTTCAAACACATTTTTCAAAGCATCTGCTTACAATGGAAGCCAATATCTTGGTTACTCTCTTGGAAGAGATACATCAATGAATACAATCTCAACATATTATCTCAATCAAGAACTTGATAAAGATGCAAGCATCAATTCTGTTGAAATTCCAGGCACAGATGATGAAGAATCAAAATTCGAATTTACAATTGGAGATAACACACTCACATCATCAGAATTAACTGAAATAACAAGACCAGATGGTTCTTTCAGTGATGACAACATCTACTTCATGAGAGATGATATAATGCGAGTAGAATATGGCAAATTAAAGATTGATAATGATGCTGGAACAACTGCAAATAACAATATAATGTTGTTCGGCATAACAAACAATTTGCAAATCTATGTATACTTCAAAGCCGTTTCATACACTCTTGAAATTGACATTTCAAATGGTGAAATCACATCTGTTGACAGCAATAACACACAAAATGAATATTATATTGGTTACAATTCAAACATTAATGAATATAACAAATATCAAGATGCAAATGGCAATTTCAAAAATCCAACAAGTTCAAACACAATCACAGATATTGCTGGAAAAGACCAATCAATAAGTTTTGTTGGAAAAGATAATAATGGAAATTCAATCGATAACACAAGAATTATCTATAATACAACAGACTTAATAAATAAGGTTCTTCAAACTGACCCACTCATCTACACAATGATTGATAAAAATGGAACTCTCATCACAGAATACGATGAAGAAGCAAGAAAAACAAAAATCACATCAAGTCCAATAACTTCTGGATTAATTGATTTCAGTTTATCAAAGCAATTTGGTTTCTTAGTATTCAAAAACTCAAACTATATTCCAACAACAAACATAATTGTTAATGGAATTGAAGGTAATATTGTTAATAAGAGTTTCACAAGCACCGGAGGTGAAAAATATACACAATCTCACGAAATAATCTATAAAGGTGATGACATTTACGTTCGTGTAGACAAATTATATGGTGGATATTTTATCAGCAATGGACCAGATGCAAAGAAAGTTGAAAGCGATTCAGTATGGCTCAAAGCAATTCCATATGAAGCATTAACATCATATGCCGAACTTGACAATGACTTCATGGAAAGCAGTTCAAACAAATCAAATGGATTTGTAATTGCAGATTCACATTATATTGGCGACATTTCAACACCTGCAACAGAATATCAATTAAGTAGCCAACCTGAAACTTCAAAAGAAGCAAGAATATCAACTCAAAAAGTAACTGTTAACAACAAATTCATCTACTCTATTTACACTGTCAATGCTGGCTCACTTAAATACTATAAGTATAATGAAAATGGTGAAGAAAAATTTGCCGTTCAACACGTAACAAATGATATGTATACATTGTCTGGCAACATATTAACCTTCTCAGAACAAGTTAAAATGCCTGATGGCAACCTTTATACATTTGTAGTTGCCGCAAGTGATGCACTTGGCGATTTCAGAACAAACTGGAAGAGATACACATTAAGTTACATATTAAACATTTTAGGTAACCCAAAATCTCCTGACTATAATGCAGCACTTGAAGTAATTTATCGTGTAGATGATGTAGATAAAATTGTTAGTGAAAATGCTGTAAACAACATTTCAAGCACAAACATTAATTATAATTTAACAAACTATTCTAACTTTGTTGATATAACAATTGATACTGATGGAACACCAAAATATACTCTCAAAGATTACTTGTTCAATCTTACAATCAATGGTGAAACAATTAATAGTAGTGCATTCAACAATAAGTCAACCGAAGTTCGAGATTCTGCTGGAAATAAATACTATGGAACTCTCGTGTTTAAATCAGTAAATGTTGAAGGTTATGGCTTCCGTGTAAGTCTTTCAGTAATACTAAAAGTTTACACTGATGCAAACTCTGGCTCACTTCCTGTTGTTTCAATCGAAGTTGGTTCAAACGGCATTAAAGACGAAAGTGGAAATGAGGTTTTAAAATATGAAGGTGCAAAAGTAGACTACACTTATAAAACCAATGGCGATAATATTTATAAACCTAGTGGCAGTGAAAAAATTGGTACTCCTTCATATGAATACTCAAATTCAATCAACGATTCAAACTACATTGTAAATTCAACAGTTCAAGATTTCTTTGGAAACATATACACAAGTGCAGCAACAGATGCAAACTTTAAACTTCCAAACTTGAATGTAAAAACAACACTTCTCTATTCAGTCCCAACAAAGAATTTAGAGGCAAAATTAAATGTAGTAAACGAAGGTGGAACACAAACAGCTTCAATTACAATGCTTCAAACAGACAATTCAATCTATAAAAACAATGATTATAAACAATTGTTCTCTGATAATGTATTAACAAGTAAATATGAGAACTATATGGATAAAGATTCAATTGAAGACAATGGTGATGTTACAAAATTTGACCAAATATTCAGATATTATTACTATTATGTAATTTCAGATGCTTATGTTGTTATTGATTACTTAAACCAAATCCTCTCAATGGGAGATAAAGTTTCAAAAACTGATAACAAAAAAGTTATGGCAATGTGGTCATATTTAATGTCATATGACCCAGTTGGTTACATCAAAAATGGAAAATATCCAAAATATGCATTGTCAGATTCAAAGTCAACATCAAAATACACTTACACAGAAGTTTATAACATGATATTAAAATACATAACAAAAGCAAACTTACCAACTCCTGAATCATGTGGCTATAAAATGTTAAGTATAAGAAAGATTGATGTCTGGACACCAACCAAGAATGAAGTTAATCCAAGATTTGTAAAGAATAATTTCACACAAAATGACATGGTTGTTGCATCACTTTATAACAATTTGTTATTCCAAAAACAAATTAATAAAGAAATTCCATTGTTCCCACATTGGAATGCAATGAGACCATACATTTATGTAAATAAAGTTGACGTTTCATTAAGCAGTGCTTTACAAGGAACAGCTTATTCATTTACATCAGATCCAGGATTTACAATAGATTTCTTAACAAAAGGTGAAATTCCAGAGCATGCTGAAAAATTTGATATGCTTCAAACATATCCTGACATTTACAGATTTGCATTCTTTGATGCAGCATTCTACAATTTCAATGGAACATCATTCATGCTAGAAAAAAATGATTTCTATGGCAAAAAAGCGTTTGTAAAGAGTATTTCATCAACCTTCACAATACACAACTACTCAATAAGTTCATTTAGAAACGAAAATCATAATCCTTATGGTGATAGAATAATCACTCACATGATGGATTACACAGTCTATCCAAGTTCAAAAGTAGTCAGTGACATCTTGTCAATCGCTGGTGCAATATGCCCTGCGTTCAAAGTAGTCGCAGTACTCGGACAACTTGCAACAAGCTTGTCAAGTGGTGAAACTTGGCAAGAAGCACTCATCAATATGTCATCTGCAATAGTTGGACCAATTGGTATGGTAACAAAACACTTGGCATATGGCATTGTCGATTTAGTTTCAGCATTGAACGACCAAGAATTCAAACGAGAATGTCAAAAGATATTCGAATAGCAAATAAAAAACCGATTTTACATCGGTTTTTTATTTTTTTTAGTTTAAACATTTGTAAATCTTTCTAAATTTGCTATAATAAGAAATATGAAAGAAAAAATTAATTTTTCAAAATTGTTTATAAATTTAATGTTTTCAGTTTGCATGCTTTTTGTTTTGTGTGCAGGTTTTTTCCTGTATCCAATTAACTTTGAAATCTCAACAAATGCTGCAAATTTGTCCAATGAAAATCAAGAACTTGAAGAACAACCACCAATCGAAGAAGATTATTCAATTTTTATATATGAACCAATTTTTTCAACTTTTTATAACAATAAAATATATTTTGTTGATAAATATGACCACTATCTCAAAATTCACGATATAGAAACCAATTCTTTTGAAAAAAATCCATTGTCATTGTCAATGTACAGCGAAATAATCAGTGCCACAAGCACAAATAATTTCTTATTTTTGCTCGTTGTTAAAGATAGCAAACACATTGTAATTTGTGTTGACTTAAATGAATTAGCAATAACAGAACTCGAACATGACGATTTGAATATAAATGAAAACTATGACAAAATCTCAGCAACAATTCTTTCTGACAATGAATATGCAGTAACTTTAACTCCAAACAATGTCACATCTTCTACTCTACCAATGATTTTAACCGCAACATTTGATGAAGAGCAAGACACAATAGATTTAAAAGTTTTCACAGTAGACATAATGCAAACAAACCAAATACAAGAAGAATTATATGGTCCACTGTTTAAAGTTTTAATCACAAAATTTAATGGAACAAACTATCTCCTTCTCATGTATAGCAGAAACTTTGTATATTGCAACATTTCTTTCGATAACTCAACCATTCCAGTAAATTCAATAATTTCAATCCAAAATCAAACAGGAATTGATTTGAGTGCACCAATAGCAAATGTTAACATTTTAACTTTAAATGAAACCCCATATTTATTAATAACAAATATATATGAAGAAGATGAATCAACTGAAACCATAGAAAAACGAATAACTTCAAAATTATATAGTTTCAGTATTGGTAGCACAGCCACAGACTATTTCAATTATGAAAATGAAGAATTCAAAACAAACTCAAACATACTCACAAATGGAAATTATTTGATTTTTTCAAACAAACAAAACATAACTTATGTTAGCGTTGAAAAGAAAGATGATGAATATGTTCGTGAGGTTTCAAACTCAACAAACCCAGACATTTTGATTGATTACTATGATGACAGCGATTTTATTTATTACACATTAAATGAAGAAACAATTTTGTTAACTTCTCCATGGAATTACAGTGAACCAATCTGCACTTTGCCAGTAAATTCAAATATAATCTGTGTTGGAAACATCACAATAGAAGGCTCAAATTTAGCCATTTTTGACTACAAATATTGCATGTATACAGTTGAAGATAAAAACTATATTGGTTATGTTAAAACAGCAAATTTAACTGCCAAAAACAAAGTTTCAGTTAACATTTATGGCCAAATAACATCTGAAAAACCATATCCAAGAGTAAAAACTGTCGCAAATACAACATTATATTCTTTACCAACAGTTAATCTCGGAATAATAAAAAGTGATGCATCTGGCGTAAAACTCAATTCATATGCAGTTGAACAAATAATCTATAATTCAAAAGTTGAAGTAATTGATGCAATTTGCACCTATTCATTCAAAAATAAATCCAATGCAGATGAAATTATGTTAAAAGTAAAAGTCAATGATAAAAATATTGGTTATATAACCAAATCAAGTTTGATTGACCCAAGTGACATAAACAATTTTGTAATAACAAATTCTTCAATCAAAGGATACACATATGTTTACCTTCAAGAAAGCCTCACAAGCCCAGTAATTGCCCTTTTAAGCGATGGTTACAGGGTTCGAATAAATGGAACAAGAAATGTAAAAACCGGCTTCACAAACATCACTTTTAACGATGAATATGGCAATGAATTTAGTGGTTACATAAAAATTGATTCTGTTGGAAGCGACAGTTGGTCAACCTTACAAATAATTGGCTGCGTGCTAATTGCAATCAACATTGGACTTCTTGTTTTAATACTAATTTTCAAGCATAAAAACATCGGACAAAACGGTCAAAAATATTTAAAGAACAAGAAAGAAAACTATAAAAAGAACAATCAAATATAAAATAAAAAAGCAGTTAAACACTGCTTTTTTATTTATGGTTAAAATTTCTTTTTTTTCTTCCAATCTTTTTTTTCAGCATTTCTGCTATTATCAGTATCAAATTGGTCAGCTTTAAAAAGTAAAAATTCATTCATTGCCCTTTCAATCATAGACTTGTCACGTTTAAGTAACCTTGCAGTCATAGCTTCCTCATAATCAAGAAACATAATTTCTACATCACCTGCGTCAAACTCACCATTAAGTCCATGATTTTCTTGTTTAAAACCTTTAAATCTGCAAAAATAGAAATATTCCACTCTTTCAGAATCAAAAATATGCCCTTCAAAGTTAAAGTTTTTAGATGTATGATAATACTTTCCAACAATCTTAATTGGAATAATTTCAGCACCTGTTTCCTCAAACACCTCACGAATAACAGTATCTTTGATTGATTCATTTTCTTCAACTGTACCACCAGGAATAGAAAACCCATGATGCTTGTTTGAATGCAAAAGCAAAATTTGCCCCATCTCGTTAAGAATAATTCCCCTAACTTTCTTGGTGCATTTGTGGTTTAAATAATTTTCATAATAAAGTCTTGATTTATCTTCAAAGTATTCTTTTGATGCCATAATTAACCTTACACAAAATTATATACCAAAAAAATATATTTGTCAAAAACATAATTTATAAAAATAATATAAAAAAGACGCCAAAAATTGGCGTCAAAAAACTTTATTCTTCTGGTTTGATTAAATCGATGTAAACATCTTGAATTTGTTTTGGTGCAACAAAATCTGGTGCTTCCATCATTAAATCTGCACTTGTTTGAACCTTTGGAAATGCAATAACAGATTTAATATCAGTCGAATCAGTAAGAAGCATAACAAGTCTGTCCAAACCGAAAGCCAAACCACCATGTGGAGGTGCACCAAATTTAAATGCTTCAAGGAAAAATCCAAATAAACTAGAAATTCTTTCTTCTGTAAAACCAAGTGCTTTGAACATTTTATCTTGAAGTTCTTGGTCATGAATTCTGATGCTTCCGCCACCAAGTTCATATCCGTTAACAACAATATCATACGCTTTTGCACGAACTCTCGCAGGGTCAGAGAATAAAAATTCAACATCTTCATCTTTTGGACAAGTAAATGGATGGTGGCAAGCCACAAATCTTTTTTCTTCATCACTGTATTCAAATTGTGGAAAATCAACAATCCAAATTGGTGCAAATTTAGTTTTGTCAATAAGGTCAAATTTTTCAGCCAAATGTAATCTAAGTTTTCCAAGAGATGTCAAAACAACCTTGTCTTTTTCATCTGCAACAAAGAAAACAACATCTCCTCTTTTTGCATCAGCACGTTTAATAATTTCAGCAACTTGGCTTTCAGTAAAGAATTTAAGAAGTGGACTTTTTGGAGTTCCATCATCTTCAAAAGAAATATAACTCATTCCAGGGGCACCACAACCCTTAACAAAAGTAACAAGTTGTTCAAGTTCCGACCTTGAAAGTTTGTCAAACATACCCTTTCCGTTCAAAATACGCACACTTCCACCTTTTGTTGCTGCATTTTTAAAAGGAACAAGCGTACATTCTTTTGCAAGGTCAGTTATATCAATAAGTTCAAGATCAAATCTAATATCAGGCTTGTCAGTTCCATATCTTCTCATAGATTCGTCCCAAGTCATGCGTGGAAAATCATCAAATTTAATGCCTTTGATTTGTTCAAAAATAAGCTTAATAAGTTTTTCTGTCACACTCATAACTTGTTCTTCTTTTGAAACAAAAGACATTTCAAAGTCAACCTGAGTAAATTCTGGTTGCCTGTCAGCACGAAGGTCCTCATCTCTAAAACATTTAGCAATTTGATAATATCTGTCAACGCCAGAAACCATCAAAAGTTGTTTGTAAAGTTGTGGACTTTGTGGAAGTGCAAAAAATTTGTTAGGAAACATTCTGCTAGGCACAAGATAATCTCTTGCACCTTCTGGTGTAGATTTTCCAAGAATAGGTGTTTCCACTTCCAAAAATCCATATTCATCTAAAAATCTTCTAATAATTTTGCACACTTCGTTTCTAACATAAAGTTTGCTTGCAACTTGTTCTCTTCTAAGGTCAAGATATCTATATTTAAGTCTAAGAGCATCGGTTGCACTGTCATCATCATTAATTTGAAAAGGAATAGGCAAACTTGTTGATAAAACTTTAAGGTCTTCAACACGAATTTCAATAAAACCAGTTTTGCTCTTTGGGTCAATGGTGTCCTCATCTCTTTTAGTGAGTGTACCCATAACACAAATAACAAACTCGTTTCTAAGTTTATCAACTTTGTCATAATCCCCTTTAAATTTTGATCTGTCAAACACAACTTGCAACTTACCAGTTCTGTCACGAAGGTCAACAAAAACTAAATCGCCAAAGTCACGACGGTTAGCAACCCAACCCATCGCAACAACGCTTTTAGATAAATACTCATCTGTAAATTCACCACAATATTTGGTTCTTTCCATTCCTTCTAATAAATCAAACATAATTTTACTCCTCCTGTTCATTAAAAAAAGCACATTGAGTTATTTTCAATGTGCTTTAAAAGTTTTAACAACAAAAATAATAACTCAAATTTATTGGTCATTCACTAAATTATTATTGTTATTATTATTGTTAAAAAATCTCATAGTTTTCTCCACTTATTGTTATCATTTTATCACAAAAACATACTTATGTCAATATTTTTTGCCAATTAATTTTCAAGCATAACTTCTTTAACAGAAATCTTTTTAACCTTATTACCATAATATGTCATAACAAGCAAATAGCAAACCACAAATAGTGCAAGCGTCAAAAAGAACATAGAAACATCAAAATTATATGCAGGAACTTCCCCCACATTAGCAAACACCACATTAATCATCAAAGATAACAGCCCATATTGATAAATAGTACCTATCAAAAAACCAAGAAAAGCAAATGGCAAATATGGTGCAAAAATAGTAGTCACACATTCTTTCATAGAATATCCAAAAGTTTTCATCATTGCAATGTTTTTCTTGTTTGAGTTAACAAGAGTCGTAATAGCCATAAACATAGTTGTGGTTGCAAGCACCAAACCAATTGCCAAAATCATAAATCCCATTGTCTTAGACGTAAGGTTTTCCATAGAAAGCCCCATTTGAACCATAGCAGAAAAGCAAAAACAAGCAAATGCAACAAAAAATGTAAGAGATTTTTTTGATGATAAAACTTTAATTCTCATTTCACTCAAAAAAGTACGTTCTTTGAATTTTTTAACTGATTTAACTTTATTTTTATCAGATTTACCTCTCAAAAGCTCCAAAACTGGTCTGTTAAGAGCAAAACCAGCATACAAACAAGCAATCCCACTAAAAATCACTGACGGCAAAATAACAAGCAAAAACAACAGACTCACATGATAATTAATTTTAATTTCTGGCACACCTTCAATAGACATATTTTTATAAATATATGGCATAACCAAATGACCAGCCAAATATCCTAAAATGCAACCAATAAAAACACTCAGTCCAAACACCCAAAATTTAATTGCAATCTTTTTGTTAGAATACCCCATAGCCTTCAAAATTCCAATATCTTTTGAATGGCTGTCAATATAAAGTTTAATATAAAATATAAGCATGACAACAGAAATTAAAACAAGCACAACACCAGTAATAATAGAAGTAAACTTACTTGTAGCAATTTGTGCTTCAAAAAGAGCCAATGATTGTTCCGAAACAATATCACGAAGTGGCAAAACATCTAAATAATAATTTAAAAAGAATGTACAAACAAAAACCGCACAAAAACAAACAATAGAAATGCCAAAAAGTTTAAAAATATCTTTAATTCCAATAATCATAAATCACCAACCAATTTCAAAAGCAGTTTTTTGAGTTTTGTTTTTATAACTATCAACAATCTTTCCGCTGTTCATTCTAACAACTGTTTCAGCCATATCGGCAATATTTTCGTTATGAGTAACCATAATAATTGTAAAATTCTGTTCTTTTTTTAGTTTGCAAATCAAATAAAGCACTTCTCTGCCAGTTTTTTCATCAAGTGCACCAGTTGGTTCATCAAGAAATAAAAACTTTGGATTTTTAGCAAGAGCCCTAGCAATACAAACTCTTTGTTGTTCTCCACCAGAAAGTTCACTTGGTTTGCTTTTTGTTTTATCTGAAAGGCCAAGTGCATTAACAAGTTTCATAAAATCAGCATTTTTAGCTAAATCAGCACCCATTTTAATGTTTCCAAGCACACTCAAATGTGAAAGAAGATAATATTGTTGAAAAATAAATCCAATTTTCTCTCTTCTAACAGCAGTCACATTCTTGTCAGACATAGAAGTTATTTCAAATTCATCAATAAAAACTTTGCCTGATTCAGGTTTTTCAAGACCAGATAAAACATTCATAAGTGTAGATTTTCCAGAACCCGAAGGGCCTAAAATAACAACAAATTCTCCATCTTCAATTTTAATAGAAACATCATTCAAAACGCATTCATTATTATAAAATTTTGAAATATTATCAGCCTTAATCATTATTTGCCCTCCATTTTAAACTTTTTTATTAGCGAAACAAAAACATCTGTAAGCATTTCAGAAATCTGCATTTTTGTAAACTTACAAACATTTGTAGCAATCAAAACTGCAATTCCATGTGAATAAATCCATAAATGCAAATATAACTCTTTTGCATCTTCATCTCCAAGACCATAACCATTTTTAATTGAGTTTAAAATAGCATCATAA
This sequence comes from uncultured Clostridia bacterium, assembly GCA_947382485.1. Taxonomy (GTDB): domain Bacteria; phylum Bacillota; class Clostridia; order Christensenellales; family UBA1242; genus RGIG1681. The sequence continues at coordinate 12,143 of CANCYS010000003.1, forward strand.
TGTTCTTCAATGCCTTGCAAAATATTATTTTTGTCTGAACCTTCTTTATCTTTCATAAATAAAAGTTGAAATAACTTTGGTCTTTCACTTGCAAATTTAATATATGACTTGCCAACACCTTTAAATGCAATTTCTTCTTTTAAACCCAATTCCACATATTCACCATAAATTGCTTTCGCTCTCAAAACAACTTCATCAAAAACTTCTTTCATACTTTCAAACACAGTAAAAATAGGTCTTGCAGAACTTCCAAGTTTTTCACCCAAAAGCCTAGCCGTGAGTTTATCCACTCCTTCGTTTTCAACAATTTTAAGTGATGCATCAATAATCTCTTCCCTAGTAAACTTTGCTTTTTGTGGCATAACAACCTCCAATCTAAAACACTTGTTTTAAAACATCTGTTTTAAATATAATATCACTATTAAATTATGTCAATAAAAAAATGACAATATGTGTCACCATATCATCATATTTCAAAATTTCTATGTTATACTAAGCGTGAGCGAAGGGTGCGGGGTTAATTGCAAAGAAGGGGTCAAACTTTCCCACCCTAAAAAAATTTAGTCACTTCATCGCTTATTGCTCTCACACATCAAAATATAGCCACCATCAATCTTAAATCCCAAACACCTCAACTTTCACAATCTGTCGTTATCTAATCTCTAAATAGGATATCTATTAAAATGCTTGTTTTAACGCTCATTTAAAGTCTAATAATTAAAAAAAATAAAAAGTTGCAGACATCTCCGCAACCTTTTTTAATTTGGTGCTGGTGGTGGGACTTGAACCCACATGAAGTTGCCCTCGCAAGATTTTGAGTCTTGTGCGTCTGCCATTTCGCCACACCAGCATAACTTATGCTATTAACGATAAAATAATAGCATAAAATAATAACTTTTGCAAGAAAATTTATAAAATTTTCAAATTAAAAAATTAATAAATATCTGCACCTTCATTGTCATCAGCGTGAGATTTAATATTTTCTTCTTCAACCTTTTTAGCAAGTTTTTTCAATTTCTCCTGCTCACTAACTTCTTTTTGATATTTTTGAGAAAGCAAAGTAATTGCACTAACAACATTGCTAAATCTAGTATAAGTATCTTCATTAGGACTTTCATAAATATCATCCATAGTGATGAGTTTTTTATTTTCAAAATCAACTCCATGTGGAGTCACAGGATATCCAACAATCTCACCAGTTCTAGTGCTTAAAAGTCTCAAAATACCTTTCGCATTAATTTCAAGTAAGCCATCTGTATCTTTACTAAAAATAAAGAAATTAGTATTCTTGTCAAACTCACCAATATAATCACATAAAAAGTAATTATCTTTAAGTTCAGAGTTATCAGAAAAAACTTTATGCACACGAATCTTTCTCATATAAGCCTGCTCAAAATGTGCAGTAGCAGGAAAATGGATTCCAAGTTTTTCAAACATTCCCCTGTCAAAACAACTTGAAATGCTTTCAGATGAACGCATATGTAATTCATTTATGCAATCGAGTTTTTTATCATCGCCTCTAACTCTAAGATAAATATTACCTTCATTGTCATAAAGCCAAACTCTAATTACTTTGTGCCACAAACCTTTGTAGTGAACATCATGTTCATCTTCTGAACACAAAAACACACCATCTTCATCAAAAGTATCAAAAAATTCCATAAACCAACCTTCTATATTTTTTTATCTTTAACATCAATGTCAAGTTTATTAAGTTCATCTCTAATGTAGTCAGACATAGCATAATTTTTTTCTGCTCTAAGTTTGTCACGAATTTCAGAAATCAAAGACATCAATTTGTCATCATCATTAGAATTTTCTATGCTCATTATATCACATTCAAATTTTAATCCCAAAACGTCTTCAAAGACTTTTATCATAGAATTTGCCTGTTTTGCAATGTTTTTATCACCTAAACCAACTATTTTTGCAGAAATTTTACTAAATCTAATAAGTTCTGCAATCGCAAGTGGTGTATTAAAATCATCACTCATAGCATTTTCAAAGTTTTGTTTAACAGATAAAATTTCTTCATCTGAAATCTTGTCAAACTCACCATTTGCAAGTGTTTTTATGCCATTCAAATTTTCTGAAATTTTATTAAATTGTTCTTCGCAAGCCTTGATAGCATCAATACTAAAATCAACTGGTTTTCTGTAATGAAATTGGATAATAAAGTATCTCACAACCATTGGATCAAATTGTTTAAATAAATCTTCAAGAGTAATAAAGTTTCCAAGACTTTTGCCCATCTTAGTACCATTTACAGTAACCAAATTATTGTGCATAAAATAGTTAACAAATCTGCATCCATTTGCAATTTCGCTTTGAGCAATTTCACTTTCATGATGTGGAAAAATATTATCAATTCCTCCTCCATGAATATCAAATGTATTTCCTAAAAACTTTTTGCTTATAGTTGAACACTCAATATGCCAACCAGGATATCCAACACCCCATGGTGAATTCCATTTCATAATGTGTCCGTTTGAAGCGGATTTCCAAAGTGCAAAATCTTCTGGGTTTTGTTTATCGTCAGCAATAGCAATACGCTCGCCAGATAAGTTATTTTCAAGTTTTCTTCCAGAAAGTTTTCCATATTCATTAAATTTATGAACTGAAAAATATACATTGCCTTCTTTTGTCACATAAGCAAATCCCTTTTCAATAATTTTGTTAATAAGGTCAATCATTTCAGGAATAAAACTTGTTGCTCTTGCACTAATTGTAGGTCTTTTAACATTTAATAAATCCATGTACTTAAAATACATAACTTCATATTTATAAGCTAGTGCAAATGGGTCGAGATTTTCTTTAGATGATTGAGCCAAAATTTTATCTTCTCCATCATCACCATCGCCCACTAAATGCCCCACATCGGTAATATTTTGAACATACTTAACGTTGTACCCAGCATATTCCAAATATCTTCTTATAACATCAAAATTGGTGTATGATCTTGCATGACCAACGTGTGGTGGACCATAAACAGTTGGACCACAAACATAAAGACCAACAATACCATCATGAATACTTTTAAATTCTTCTTTTTTCCTAGAAAATGAGTTGTAAATTGAAAGTGTCATAAATTTCCTCCATAAGAAACAAAAAAGTGAGCAGTTATCTACTCACTTAAATTTATTAGACAACTGAAAATACCTTTATGATTAAAGGTTAGCAAAAATTTTCAATTGCAACAACATTTTTTCATTTCTTATCCTCTTAATACAAAAATTATATATTAGCAAAAAATCTATGTCAAGTAATATTAATCATAAATTCTTTGCTACATAATATGCAGTTTTTATATCATCTTCCATACCTGAAATTTGTAAAGCATTTCCAATTAAATATAATTCACCTTTATATTTTTTCTTAACCAAATCATAATATAATTTATTATTTGGATACAACTCTGGTTCATAAACAAGCAAATCACAATCCACAGTTTTTGCTTTTGCTTCAAAAGGATAACTATTATTAGATTTAGAATTTAAAATTATTGAAGAAAAATTTTCATTTTTAAGTTTATTGTTTATTATAAGTTCAACAAAATCATTTTCAATCCTTTTAATTCGTGAAAATAAATAAACTTTTGCTCTAAGTTCGTTAAGCATAAACAAATAATATGTCAGTCTGTCATTTGGCATTTTTAAAATTCTTTCCAAATTTTGAATGACAATAGTGACATGTTTCTTTTTTGATAATAAATATAATGCAAGTTTAAAAGAAATTTCAGACTTAGCATAGATAACAATATTTTTTTTACTTTCTATTGTATTCTCTGATTCAAGCACATCATAAATACTTTTTACATTTCTAAGAACTGCCCCAGTAACTTCCAAAAATCTTTCATGAAAACCAGTTGCAACAATAATTGAAAAATAATTATTCAAGTTATCGCTATCCGCAGTAAATTTCGTTCCAAGTTTAAGTTTAACTTGCCCTTTTTTGATTAATTCCCCCAATTTATTTTCTATAAAATTGTTGTAATAATTCAATCTTTCATCAAAACCAAAAATTTCTCCACATCTCCCAGTTTTGTTTAAAATAGAATTAGAATCATATAAATCAACATTAAACCCTCTTGTTGCAAGATAAATAGTTGCATTAATACCCGAAACACCCGCACCAACAACTGCAACATTTTTATTTTTTCTTGTTTCAACCTGAATTAATTCTTCTGAAAGCAAATTTGGATTGATTGTACATGAAACTTTACCGAATTTTGATGCAACATCATTACAAATCGAACATTTTAAACATAAATTTGAGTTGTTTTGCATTTTTAAATTTTTAATATAATCAAAATCTGAATATATAAATTTAGTAACATCAATAAACTCACAAGTTTCATTTTGAATAATTTGACTTGGCTTTTCTAACTTTAAAATATTATCATTGTAAATTAATAAAACTTTCTCTCCATACTTATTTAAAATTTCAGAATTAGTAAAATATTCTCTAATATCTTGATAAAATTCAAAAAACAAATTTTCACATTCAAATTGATTAAATTGACTCAAAAATTCACTTTCATAAGTACCTAATTTAAATACAAATCCGTCAACACCATTTTCAACCAAAAATTTCATATATTCACAAATTTCATATTTATTAACTTTTAAGTCTAAATTTTTTAGTGTTTTAATAAATTTTGCATTTTTTCCATAAATTTCTTTCAAAAATGAAGAAAATGAGAACTCGTAAAAGATAATACAGTTTTTAGTTTTTTGTTTAATGTTTTTTAAAATCTTTTTAGATATGTCTTTAATGTCATTATAATATCCAAACTTCCTTCTGTTAAATTCTTTTGATGAAAGTTCACCAACAATAGAAAATAGAGTTCCATCAATGAGTATGCCGTCAAAATTCACCTTTTGAGCAAAGTTCGCAATATCACCAAACTCTTTGACAATAGAATCACATTTGTTGTCTCCAAGCCTTGCACAAGGCATTTTAGAATCATTCAAGTTTTTATTCATTGAAGCAGAATAATTAAAAATATTTAAAAACTTATTATGGTAATCTGCTCTGCCATAAATTGATTTTATTTTCAAAAATATCTTAGCCCCAGTTGTATGGATTTCATTTGTAAAATTTTTATAAAATCCTTCCTGTCCTAAATCTTCAACAATAACTGCATGGTCAGATAATTTTTTAAAATTTTCAATTCCAACATAAACTCCACCAGTAAAAATTATGCCCACATCAGATTTCGCAACATTTTGATAAAATGAAACATATTCATTTGTTGGCATACCATTTTTATATAAAAAATTATCAGTCAAGTTGTTAAAACAAAATCTGTTTTTAAAAATTTGACCATTATATAAAAAATCATTAAAAAGTTCATTATATAAATTTTCTTGATTTAGTTTTTGTGTTTTTGTTTCTTTATTATCAAATTTATCAATTTTTAATAACTTTTTCTTAATATTTTCAAATTCACAAAAATCTTTATCAACATTTTCTTCAACCATAAATAAATTATTCACAGTTTTTTTTAAAGTAAACAAAAAGGAGAAATTTTCATTTCCCCTTTCCGTTTAATGTTTTCACTTACAAATTATTGATTGCAGTTGAAATTGAAATATTTCCATTAGCATTTTTACTGATATTAATTTGAGCATAATTGCTTGAAACTTTTTCAATAACATTGTTTGCATTCATATTTGTAGCAATGAAGTAATATGACTCAGTTGTTCCGCTTGCAGGAGCTGCCATGTCATAATGTGAATTACCATCAGTTCCATCAACCAAATATAGTGGAGAGTTAACTGAAAGTGTTGAAATTGCATGGTCGATATCCTTTGTGCTAACAATTCTATTTACTAATTCCCTAATTGAACTATATCCTGCATCGTTGTTATATCTGTGATAATAGATAACAAGTTCAAGAGCCTGTTCAAATGTCAAATTATTAAATTCAGCACTTTCACCAGCTTCATTTGTAATTGTAATACCATTATTATAATAATCACGAGCAATATTAAGTTCACTTTCAGTAACAAGTAAATATCTCAAACTTTGTTTATCAAATGTAAGTTCCATGCCAGTTTCATAATTAAAGTAATTTGCATTCATATCACTATTTGTGAATGAAACTTGTCCAGTATAAACTGTATTACCATCAACTATGCTTGAAACAACTTCTGTTGCGATTGCATCAAGTCTGAAACTGAAATTATTTGACAATGTTTCAATATCAGAAGATAAAGTATGAGTTACATTAGAGAAATTAATTGTCAAAATATTTGTTGTTATAATGTACACATCATTTGCCCTATCATAATAGAATGCAAGAACATAATTGTTTACATTATAATCAAGATTAACAAGTTCGTTTCCTCCAGTAAATACATAATTTCCATTATTAATCATGTATCTCATAGATTCTGATGCAGACTTAAATCCGTTTGTGATTAAATCTGAATAAATCTTAAATTGAGTTCCATTGAATACAATAAATTCAAGATTGTATTTACCTGACTCATTTTCGTATCTAATACCAGTTGTAAAGTCATATTTTGTTGTGAACATTGTGCCTATGTCAATTGTATAATCAAAATTGTTAACATTTTCTGTTACATTATCAATATCTATGCTTTGAGGTGTAAACATCAAATCTTCAAAGTATATAAGTGTTCCTGTGTATGTTGCAGCATTAACATAAATATAGTTTGAAGTAATCTTAGCAATTCTATTAATGTTGTTTGCCCCATCAAATTTGAGATATATACCAAAGATGTAAGTATTTTCACTAACGATATATTCAGTATCTTTGCTATAACTCAAATTGTAGTCTCTAATAAGTTTGAGTAATGCGTCTTCTTTTGACATAATTGCATAGTTTGCAAAATATTCATTCAGTTGACTTGCTGTAAGTGAAATGAAGTATAAGTCGTTATAATTATAAGTTGTCTTATCAAAGTCTGTGAAACTTGACTTCATTGATGTTAAGGTAATATCAACAAGAGTTTTTCCAACTTCGTAGTATTTTGTAACATTCACAGATGTTTTTGTAAATGAAACATTGTTACTTGTTGGATAATATTCAAGTTCTGTATTTGGTAAAGTAGATTTTGTTGTGATGAATTTATCACAAACCCTAACAATTGAACTTGTTGAACCATGGTTGTAATAGAAGAAGAATATATATGAATTTTCTTCAACATTTACATTAATTGTTCCATCTGTTGAAGAAATTCTCTTAGGAACAATTCCATAGTTTCGAATAACCATTTGAAGTGACGTTGGATATGAATCGTTTGAAGACAAGTAATACATAAATGCTTCATACTGTACAGATGAAAGAATTACATAGTGAACATAATCCCCATTAAACTCTGAATAGTAGTTAACACTTGTGCTACTTATAACTTCAAAGAATGAAACTGTATCAAGGAATCCTTGAACATTCATTGAAAGTTCGTTATTTGTTTTGTTGTATTCAAAGAATTCACTTTCGTTATTATTATCAATTTCAATATCAAAGCTAAGTGTTGCATATGCTTCAAGAGCATAAATATTTTGGTCGATAACAGTTGAAGTTGAAAGAACACTAACCTTTTTGAGAGTTTTACCATTAAGTTTGTTAGATGAACCAACAAGTTCAATATCAACATAATAGTTTCCATCAATCATGTAGTAATTCATAACTCTAATATAAACATTTTCATTAGTTATTTCTGAAATATAATGTTTATTATTACCGTCATCAATAAGTTTACTTATATCTTCTGATGTCAAAGCAACATAACATATGAATTGCGAATTAGGATATGTTATACCGCTAGAATTTGGAATTGAAGCAAGTTTTGCTGATTCCAAAGTTGAACCATTAGTTACGAAATTGTTGAAATAGTTTGCATTTGCAGTGTAGTTAGGTGTCCAAGTCCATGCTCCATTTTCAAAAACATAACCATTAAGTTGAGCAATTAAATTCTTGTCTGCATCATATTCATAAGTAAGTGATTGTAAAATATAATTTGAATTGTTTGCATATTCAACATACTTACCATTCTTATCTCCATTCCATGAATAGAATATAACTCTCTTAGATTCGCCTGTGTCTGCTGTTATATATAGTTTACATAAACGAATATTTGAGTTAATTACTGTTGGATTACCACTATCAGGTGTAATTTCAGAAGCTGTTCCAGTAAACTCGTTATCAATAAATGTTAACTTATACCAACCAAGTGGTGTATAACCATTAAATGATTCTAGTCTATTGTTCCATTCTTCAATAACCTGTTCAATAGTCCAACCATAATCATGCATTTGTTCTTCATAAATATTATCAGGATTCAAGATGTTAATTTGACCATCTGTTGAAACATTAATGTAAACAGATGTCTTAAATTCTTGAATGTCATACTCACCAACAACATCAATCTTAGTTTTTAAGTTTTTGATTGTAATTAATACAACATTCACATCTTTTGCATAATCAATATAATTGTAAGCATTATCATTATAATCATAACAATTTATGACAATTCCATTAAACAAATATGGAACTTGCAAGTTTTCTAGTCGAGATTCAATATTCTCACCTGTAATGGTCTTTGTTTGTTTTTGAATTACATCATAATATTCAACTGATGTAATAACAACTTTTCTCAAATCAGAATCAAATGCAAAGTTGAGATATAATTTATATGTCACACCATCAACCACATAATCAATTGTAAGTTTTGATAAATAATGACCGCTAAATCTTGGGATACTTATAATATTTTCTGTTGCAAAGAATCCAACACCTGTATGAGTTTCGTTTGGACTAAACTCAAACAAACCAGGTATTTTATCTTCACTGTAAATATCATAAACACCAGTATTTTGACTATTATTTCCTTCTGCATTAGATGCTGTTACATTGAATGTGTCTTTTTGATATCCAGCAAACAATGTAAATATGTTATTGTTTGATGTAATTTTGTATGATGTAACATAAACATAATTGTTTGTAGCGTTGAATGTGTCAGATAGATTTGTAATTAAGTTATTAGTATTTGAACCGCTGTAAGTTACATATTGATGATACAAATGTCTAAATGTTTCCCTATCAAGTTTAATTGTGCTATCAACAATGTAACTTGAATCAATTTTATTTACAATTGGTTGATTATAAACTGCAAGTGACTGGTCTGTTAAATCATAACATGTGTTAAGTGACATATATGTATAACCAGTTAGTTTCAGCAATATCTCACCAAGTGTATAATAACTGCCGCCAAATGAATCAATTGTTATTGCATTTGCAAATGATTGGTCAAATTTAAGTTTAAATACAAGTTGAACATTTGAATTTGTTGTATAAGCTAAAACAGTATTCTTATTTAAGTTGTAAAGTCTATCAACAAGAATTGAATAACCAGAATCAAGTGAATTGAAGTTATTTAAATTTATGTTGTTAAAGCTTATATTAATCTTATATTCAATTGCTTCCCAACCTGCGTAAATTATTACGAAGTGAGAATTTGATCTATCACCATATCTTTCAGGTGTTCCAACAGAATTGTAATTAGTTCCGATAGAGTTTGTGTAAAGATATGCTGAACCATCTTCGGCAATAATTGAACTAGCACCAAACTTAGTTAAGTTTTTATTATATTTATAACTTGAAATATTATTGTAATACAAGTAGTTGATGAATGAGAATCCTTGATAGTTATAACCAACTCTCATGAAATTAAAGTTAACATCGCTATCAAATGTGATAGTTGTTGGCCTGCTCATTATTGAATATGTATAGATGTAACTAATATCTGTTTGAGTTATTGCAGGTGTCTTAGGATCAACATTGTAAATTTCAGATGAACCACCAACTGCATTTTCAATATAATTAATTTCATATACATTTGCTTCCCAACCAGCATATAGAGTTAATGATTCATCTTCGACATCAATCATACCTTTTTCAATCATGTCTTGAATCACATCAATACCAAGTGTGATTGGAGCACCATCATAAGCAGAAATAAGTTTATATTCATCAGTTGTTTGAGCATCTAAATACCAACCAGTCCAAGTGTAACCATATCTGTCAACAGCAAAGTTAAATCCAAAGTTGTTTGCATTACCATAAGAAAGATATGTATATTCCTTTCCGATAGTAAGCATTAAATCAATATAACCTTCTGTGTTTTCATCATAGGTTGCAGAATTTGATGTCCAACCATTTGTTGTGAAATATGCTTCTGTTGAACCAAATCCTGTTGAATTTACATCGTTTAGATTAAATTGTAGTTTGTATGTTCTAGGTTTCCAAACGGCATACATTACAACGTATGAATTTTCGTCAGCAGAACCAGGAGTTTCATAATTTCCATCTGAATTGTAAAGATAGAAATTGTTATTTGCAAAGATTAAATTCTTGTTTGTATTATCATAAATTCCAAATTCTGTATCTTTGTCAGTAAGATTTATGTTACCAAACTTAAATTTAACACTTTCTTCTAATACTCTGATAAGTGCAAGTTCTCCATCAAAGTATCCTGGTGAGTTTTGAAGATTTGAATTGAATAAATATTCAAATTCACCAAATGTCCAACCAATAAATTCATAACCAATCATTGAAAGTTTCAATGCTTCAAATTCGCTATCAAATGTGATTTCGTAAACAAAATCATAATCTGATTCAGGAACATTCAAATATTGATAATGAACTTTGTATGTATTTGCTTTCCAGCCAGCATAGATTGTTATTGTTCTGTTTTCTTTATCAGTTTCATTAACTTCGAGTTGTTGATAAACGCTTGCATCAAAAGTTATTCCATTAAGATTTTCATTGTCTATTAATAATCTTGAACCTGCTGCGTTATTATACCAACCTTTCCACGCATAACCAACTCTCGCAATTGAAATATTATCAATGCCAAGCCAATCATTTGTATCGAATGTTAAGAATGCATCAGTTGGAGCGGTTTCACTTACATATCTTCCGTTTAATTCAAAGAATGCTTGTGTTGAACCATTGCTATTTTTAACATCATTTGAAACAAAGTTAATCTTATACTTAATGTTGATATAGTAAGCATATAAGTAGATGTTATGAGTATAACCTTTGTCTTTATCACCAAGTTCTTCAAGAGCAATGTTGCCTTCGTTTTCAGTGTAAAGAAGAATTGTACTATAAACCTTACTTATATATTCAAAGTTAAATATATCTCCATTTGCAAGTACATTATTTTCAGAAGCATTAAATGTTCCAACTTTTGTTCCGTCAAATGATGTTCCAAGAATAAATCCAATAAAGTCATAACCTGTTCTTTCAACAATTCCTTCAAATCTGATTGCTTCACCAAGAGAAATTGTTGTTGAATATGAATCAAGTTTTGTATGAACTCTTGAAGATCCAATTCCTGAATCAACATCATAATAGTTGATGTTAACATTATATTTATTTGCAATCCAGTGAGCATAAATGTCAACATTATCAAGAACTTTTGATGAATCATTTAATATGCTAAGTTCTGTTTCTGTTGTAACTCCAACAAATGACCTATAAAGTGTGATATCAAATAATGTTGTACCATCTTCAACTTTAAGAGATTCATCGTTAGGAGTTGTCCAGAATCCATTCCAAACAAATCCGTATCTATCAAGAAGAACTTTACTTAAATTAATCCATTCTGTTGTGTCAAATTTAACAGATACAACAAACTGGCAAGTTTCTGAATTAAACCTTCCACTTTGATCATTAAACAAGGTTTTGCTTGTTAAATCAATTGTATCATTGCTATTAACAACAACATTATAAAGATTGTTTTCCCAACCAGCATAAAGCGTGAGTTGTTTTTCTTCTTCATTTACATCATCACACAAATTAAATAGCAATTCATTCAATGTGCCAAATTTATTTTGAGGTTTAGAATAAGCATATTCATTATCACCACACTCAGTTGTCACATACCAACCTTTCCATGTGTATCCAATTCTTCCAACAACAATATTATCAATTGTTCCTGTTGAACCATCAGAATTTAATATGTAATTCCATCTGTCAGAATCAAATACAATTGAAATTGTGAATATATCTGCAAAAATGATATTTGTGTATCTGTCTGATATTGGGTCATAATAGTAACCTTGTGTTGAACCACCTGATGTATTCAAATTAAGTGTAACTTTGTATGTATTAGGTGTCCAAAGTGCATATAAATTAATTCTATGTCCAGTTTCTAAATCACCATATCTTTCAAAATCATATACACCACTATAATTTCCGTATAAGAATGTGTTTCCACTCAACTCATTTTTAACAGTTTCATATGAAAGTGAAATTTCTGTTGAAGTTTTTCCACTTCTAAATACATGTGCATAATTGAGATTTGTACCTATTGCAAAGCCATAGAATGAATAACCATTTCTTGAAATATTTTCAAGTGAAATGCTATCACCATCAAACTCAATTTCAAATGTTTGTTCATAACCTTTATTTATTGCAGTTGAACCAAGAATATTTGAAATGTTATGGTCTGCAATATTCATTTGATATGAACCACTATTTTTATCATTATAAATTATATTAATGTTATATGTGTTCTTTGTCCAAATCGCATAAATATCGATTATGTGTTCATCACCAACGTCATGAGCACCATCTGCATAGAAGTTTATGTAGTTTAATGTCTTTGACTTACCTGTTTCCTTATCATAAACCATATAAATGGTTTTATCATAATTTGCATGGGTGTATGGCATTGTTGACCAACCAACAAATGAATAACCAAATCTATCAATCACAACTCTTGACAAATAATTGCTAATCTTTTGGTCTTCGTCTCCATTTACAAGTGCAAACCAATCATCTGAGTCAAATTCAACAAATACTTCAATAGAATTATCGATTCCACTAATGATGCTTGATTCTGTTGAACCATTATTATTGTTGCTATCCCAACCAACAAAGTTAACCTTATATGTAACGCCTTTCCATTTAGCAATAAGAACAATTTTGTGAGTTGTTTCATCATCTCCAAGTCTTTCAGCTACGCAATCTAAATCTGTGTTATAACTTGAATATAATAATACATTGTTGTTATATGTAAAGTTATCGTTTGAAAGGAATATATGATAATTTTCATCACTTGCAATAAATGTACATTTACCATCAGTAATGATTTGATATTGAAGAACCCAACCAACGAATGTGTAACCATCTCTTTCAGCAATTGGCATATATCTTTCATTATTTGTGATATCTTCATCAAATGTGATGCTTGTTATATATTTATTTGCATCAAATTTAGCTTCTGTTGTTCCAGGTTGTTTGTTTATACCATTTACATCGTTAAGGTCATAAATAATGTCATATGTATTAGCCTGCCAACCTGCAAATAAATGGAATAATCTGTAATTTTCTGATGACATATCTTCAATGTCTCTATTATGAACTAGTGCTGCATTAAAAATTGTTATATCAAAAGTTGCAGGAACGATTGGATTATCTAAATCACTAATCTTATGTCCATTAACAATCTTTGTTTGGGTTGCATTACTATCCATGAACCAACCTGTCCAAGTGTAACCATATCTATCAGTCATTAAACTGTACAAGTTGTAATCTGTCATCTCATATTCATCAATTGAAGCATTATACTTAAAGATTATGTAATCATTGCTATCAAATAAAACGTTAACAAGATACAATTCATTAAATCTGTTTAATGCAACATTGTAATCATAATTGTTTTCAAAGTTTGTAAGCATTGCTGTTGTTGAACCAAATTTGAAGTTTGCACTTTCATTATCTCTAAGTTCAATAACTGCTGAATAATCATTTTGTTGCCAACCTGCGTATAAGTAAACAATTCCAGTAGGCTGTTCTTTTTGTTCACTAGTAAGATATCCATTTAATTCATTAGAATACATTTCTGTTGTATGTCTGTTTCCATCAAGAGCGAATGTTTCACTATTGATTGCATCATACACAATTGTTGAGAGTAAAGTTTCACCATCATAAATATTATTGTTCATCGTCGCAGTTGTGTACCAACCAAGGAATGTATAACCAATTCTTTCTGTTGAAATGTAACTTAAAGCATTATTTATCTTGCTTCCATTAGAATCATAGTAATACCAATCTGTTTTATCTGAATCAAATTTAACAAATATTGAAACAGTACTATCAAGATTGTTTCCATAAATCAAACTATCAGCAAAGGTTGAGTTGTTTATGAGTGATGCTACATTTTCATCAGTTCTTGTATAGTTGTTATTGTATTTGAATAATACTTCATAAATTCTGCTTGTCCAGTTTGCATATAGCACAATAACATGTTCTTTTCCAGATTCTTTATCACCAAGTTGTTCTGTTCCATATGTACCACCTCTTACAGTATCGAAGTAATACAAATATCCTGAACTTGTGTTCATACTGCTTGCATCTGATGTATCACTAGCAAAAAGCATATTTAAATTAAATCTTTGAGTGATTAATCCACCATTGTTGTAATTTTCTTGCAAGTTATAGTTGCTTGTAGCAAGTGACCAACCATTAAAGATATAACCTGGTCTTGAAATGTGAATGAAGTTTGTTGTGTCTTTTTCATCAAATACAACTGTTTGTATATTTGAATATGATGAATTTAATGTTGCATAAGTTGAACCATTAGCATTCTTTGAAGTTCCAAGTTCTCTATCTATACCACTTATATCTGCATATGGATAATAAATATCTGAACCTTTATCTGAATAGTCATACATAATTGAATACTTGTTTGATTGCCAACCTGCATATAAAGTAAATTCAACAAATTCTATATTTGATTCATATCCATACTCTGCGAAAATGTATGCAAAATATGAATTATCAAATGCGTGTGGTTTTCTTTCTGGGTCAGAATTTCCAGAAATAACACTATATGTTTCAGCATTATCTTTCTTCAAGAACCAACCAAGCCATGAATAACCAAATCTATCAACTAAAATCTTATCAATTTCATAAGCATAGCTATCTGAATACCAGTTATCACTATCAAACTTAACTTTAATTGTAGTATATGCAGAATTTGAAGTGTAATTTAAACCATCTCTATCTGCAAACCATGGAGTGGTTGAACCATTTCCAATATTAGAGTCAAATGAAATTGTATAAGTTATAGCTTCCCAAATAGCATAACATACAACATAATGAATTTGTTCGTTAGTACTGTAATGTTCCTTATCACCAAATGTTTCATTGATTGTATAATCACTGTTATTATAAAGGAATACAATGCTTCCATCTGCTGAATAAATGAAATCATCTGAAAGCACAAATGGATCGTTCGCATTAATAAATGTTGTGTTTAAAGTTCTATCAGTAGTTCCAAAAATCCAACCTACGAATGTATAACCATTTCTCATTAAATTCAATATATTAGAATTTTCAATATCGAATGTTATTGAAATAGTTTTTGTCATCGTTCCATCAGTAAACATTGCTGCACTTGAACCAAGTTTTGTTGAATCATTTGAATTTACATCTCTGTAATCAAACTCTAATTGATATTGGTTAGCTTCCCAATTTGCCCAAAGTGTCATTGTTCTAGTAGTGTTATTAACATTGCTGCTTTGTTTTAAACTAACTGCTTTATAATAGTTAAAACTTTCAATGTCATCATTTACAAGTTTATTTTTAAACCCTGATCTATAAGTATACATATCTGATGTATGACCATCAATTATGCTTTCACCGCCACTCTTAGAAGTAAACCAACCTTTCCAAGTATATCCATATCTATCAATTAAGATATTCTTAATATAATTATCAATCTTATTTCCGCTGCTATCAACAGCATACCAATTGTTTGTGTCAAATATAACTCTAATTTCAACTGGAACAGATAAGTTGCTGATTGCAGTTCCATAATCTTGATATAAGTATTTACCTAGATTGTCTTTATCAAGTGAGAAGAATGCTTGTGTTGAGCCATTGTTATCATTTTTATCATTATTTGCAAATAGAGTTACAGTATATTCTTTTGCTGTCCAACCTGCATATAATGTGATTTGACGAACACCAGTTTCCCTATTTTCAATCCAATCACCTGTTGTAATATAACCGTTAGCACTTCCTGTATTTGTTACATTGTGTGCAAATTTTGAATAGAATGAGTAATCAAGTTTTGCAAGTTCACTTCCCTTATATTCTCCGAGAGAACTATTTTCTTCACCATCTTTTTCAGTGTATTCAAGAACTGAATATTCTGAATTTGAACCAGTGAACCAACCATTAAAGTAATAACCAAATTTTTGTAGTAAGAAGTAATATAAAGCATTTTCAATTACATAACCATTTTGTGTTTCAAATCTCCAATCATTATCATCAAATGTTACATATGCAACATAATCAAAGTCAATAGGAGTTCCATCTACGCCATAATTTCTGAAATCTACTGAAAGATAGCTATAGAATGGATTTTCAACATCATCTGGTAATTCAAAATCTTCAACAAATCCAAGATACATTGCGTTTGCATCTTTCATATAAGAAAGAAGTTTATTAGTTGTTTTAACAAATGATGTTCCATGTTCAAGAAGACCTACAACATCTGTCACATTATAAATTCCTGCCATATAGTTTGCTATTGTTGAGTTGCTTGAAGAATAATTAACATTGAATTCAACTTTATATTCTTTAACTTCCCACAAAGCATATATTTGAACAAAATGATCAAATTTTGTGTATTCAAATTCAACATTATCACCATCAATAATGAATTGATAACTTGAATCTGCATCACCAAGAATTTCATAATTACCAAGTTTTAAGTTTTCTTTATCAGAAGCATAACTTGTGTCAGCGAACAACAAGCAATCAGCTGTTGAACCACTGTTTTCAACACCATTGATCTTGATTGTGTCAGCGTTAAGTACAATCTTGTCACCTTTATTAAATGTATGTTTGCCATCAAGTGAAAGTTTCCAACCATTAAAGTCATAACCAATTCTAGTCAAATATTCTGCATCATACTCTTTATCAAATACAAGTGAAAGTTTTAATGGAGTTTTAGACAAGTCTGATAAATCACCTGGATAATAAATGTTACCTGCCACATAAATTGATTCTATTGGAGATGAACCAATCTTATTTTTATATGAATTAGTGTCACTGAAATAATATTGAACCTCATATGTATTTGCTTGCCAACCGGCAGTCAAATAGAATCTGTGTTCATAATAATTTTCAATGAAACCAACTTCTGTTGTTTCATTAGCACTTTCAACTGTGAAACTGTTATCTGCATTCCAAACAATGTGTGCAGTTTCAGATGAAAGATTAACAGATTCTGTTGGAATGTCATCAAAGAATGAAAGGAATAATGAATAATCAAGTGATTTTAAGATATTTGATGATCTGTTACTTACAACAAGATACTTATATAATTCTGCCCAAATTGATGTATCTTCATCAACGTTGAAGCATTTGTTTCTTGTGTACCAACCCATCCATGTATAACCAAATCTATCAACACTTAAATCTTGAAGATTATATTTAATTGAACTTGCGTTATCAACAACTGTCCAAGTTTCGTCATCAAATTCAACTTTAAGTGTGAATTCATTAATTTCATCTTCATATTTACCAGTATCAATATTATGGAAATATGGATTTGTTGAACCAATATATTTGTTAGTAACAAATTTAACTTCGTAAACATTTGCTTTATAGAATGCATTAAGTGCTACTGCAAAAGTTCTTTGAGTGTCACCAAGTACTTCAAGTTCTCCACTAGCATTAGCAAGATTGTAACTAGCATACAAGTAACTATCAGTATCTCTTAAAATTGAAGCATAATCAAGGCGAACAAGTGTGCTCTTTGCCTCAGAACCAGCAACAGTGTTATATGTTGTATAAACTGAATTTTGTCCTAAACTGTAACCAGTGAATGTGTAACCCACTCTCTGGAATGCTGTTGTTTCAACATCAACTCCACTATCAAATACAAGTGAAGTTGCATAAGCCATACCATTATAATTTTTAATCTTATATGCAGGAGATGAACCTTTTTCAATTTTAACATTTGATTTACTGTTTACATCATTGCTGTCATAGTAAATGTCATATGTATTTGCTTGCCAACCTGCATAGAGTGTTAATGTGTATTGCTTATTTGTTTTATCGGTAACAACTGTCATGAGTGAATCGTAAATATTCTTGTCAAATTTCACACTTGAAGCATACTTAGTTGTGTAGTTTGATTCATATGTGTTAAGGTTGCTGTCATGTCCATCAACAAGTTTTTTGCTGCCAATTTCCATGTTTCCAAGATAATATGTTGAGTTATCTGTTGCCACCTTTGAATTTCTTGTTTCATAACCACGAGTGAACCAACCTGTCCAAGTATAACCATATCTATCAACATTTGATAAATCTTCAATAGCAAATCCATCATCTGTTATGCCATAGATATCAGTATAAATTGAAACATATTTATTTGTGTCAAACATTACATACATTTTAACTGTTGAAGTTGAAGTATATGTTGCATTTGAACCATTTAAACTGCTAAGTGCCCTATCTAAGAAGTATGCAGGAGTTGAACCAATTCCATATGCTGATTGACTGTTTGCTAAAATGTCATAAGCAGTTGAATCAAATGAAACTTCATAAATTATACCTTGCCATTTAGCATAAATTGTGATTTCAAATTTTTCATTTGCTCTATCTTCAATCCAGTTTCCTTCACCATCGTTTGATGAAATAGTATAACCATATTTTTCACTATATGGAGTTGTTAAACCTTTTTCAAAATCATAAAGTTTATTATTTGTTGTGCTTGAATTTGCTCTGAATACAAATTGATTAAACATTGCATAATCAAGAGTAATCATCTGGAATGTAGTTTTGCCATCAACTCTATCATAATAATAGTTATAATCATTTTCATAGTGATAATCTGTTCCAGCCATCAAGAAGTCTGTGTTTTCTTTGCCTTCTGCATTTGTATACCAACCAAGCCACATATATCCAAACTTTTCTAATATGATTTGTGATAAGTTTTGATTGTTTGATGGTTTGTAATACCAATCATTTGTGTCAAATACAACTTCAAGAGAAATTGAAATTAATCCAGAAGCAATATTTCCACTTTCAATTCCACCAAAACTTGCTATTGTTGAGTCTGCTACATTTGAATTTATGTTCAAATTAACTTTATAAGTGTTAGCTTCCCAAACTGCAAACATAATTACATAATGAGAATTTTCTGTATCACCAAGTGTTTCATGAACACCAAGAAGTTCGTCACTAGATGTAAGTTTTGACTTGTCATTATATAAGTAGCAGTTTGAAGAAATTCCTGATGTTGTGCTTGTAGAATCAATTACGATACTATCATAGTTTAATTTAAACTTTGTTCCCCAAGCGATTGTGTTTGTTGAGTCAAGACCAAATCTCCAACCCACAAATTTATATCCAATTCTTGTTAAATATTGGAAGTCGTATTCTTTATCAAATTCAAGTTCAACAAAGTCACCAGAATTTGATTGAAGTGGAGATGAACCAAGAAGATTTTTCTTGTCAGTCACTGAATCACTTGTTGTTGTGCCATTGTCATATCCATTTGTTCCATAATCATATGAAACTTTATATGTATTTGCTTGCCAACCTGCATAAAGTGTCAATTCACCAAACTTATTGTTAACATATGAAGAATTTGTTCCACCAGTTATGTTTGTACCTTCTAAGTTCAAATTTTCAAGAGAATCTGTTCTATCAGTGTCAGCACTCTCATAGGTGTATGTTAATTGATATTTTGATTCTGTATATGTCATTAAACTGATTAAATCATAGTTTAATGTTGGAAGTGTTTGTGATGAACTACCTTTGATATGTCCATCAATGATTTGTGAAATTGTTGAATCAACATCACTCCAATTTGCATTGAAGAAGTCTTCCACATACCAACCCATCCAAGTGTAACCATATCTGTCAATCATTACTTCTTCAAGTGTATATGTGCTTCCATTATAAGAAACGATTGTAGACCAAACATTTGTGTCAAAGGTTGCAACAATCTTAATTTCAGCATTTGCAATGAAGTAGTTTGGATTGTTGAATCCACTATTGTCATATGAATAGAATTGAGGAGTTGTTGAACCAGTGCCAACATTTACATTAAATGTAACGTTATACTTATTTGCTTTCCATACTGCATAAAGTGTAACTGTTCCATCATTGTACATTGAATCATGAATTTGATCTTTGATTGCATTATAGAAATTATAATTATAATTTCCACCAACATCACTTGAAACAAAGTATGCTCCAAAGTCGTATGAGAAGAATCCAAGGTCATCAGCATTTACACTTACATTAGATGAATAGATTTCACCAATACTCCATCTTGAAGCATTTGTCCAAGTTGAAGCAGTTGAATAACCCATGAATGTATAACCAACAATTGAATATTGATTAGCATTTAATAAAGTTACTTGGTTAAAATATAAAATTTGTGATGTTAAGTTTGAATCATTTGTCACAACTGGACTTGATGAACTTTGTTTGTTTGAATTAAATTCAACAGTAATAGCCTTTGGTGATGAATATAATTTAATAAAGTTTGATTCAAAAGTATTTGTATCTGCTTGAATTATAAATGTATAAGTTCCATAAACTGAACCAGTTGATCTTGAATATGAAATACTAATTGATTTTGGAAGAGTTTTTGCATTTCCATTTGCATCAGTCACACTTACTACATAATTTCCACCAACTAAACTATATGAAAGATAATAGTTTTGTCCAAAATAGTTAATCATTGTGAGGCTGTAACCTTCAATTTCAGTGTAAGTTAACTCATAACTATTACCATAGAAATTTCTAACAATTGTTCCATTATTTTCTTTATAGTTTGTTTGAGTATATGATTCTGCCCTATTGCTGTTATAGAAATTCAAAACAATTTCTGATAATGTTTGTCCATTAAACCATGAATTGTTTGCAATTGGGTCGAGTCTTGTATCGATGATATTTCCATTAGCATCAAATGAATAGAAATATGATTCAACATTAACTTTTGTTGTTATATCATTCAATAGAACTTTTGCGAATGAATATCCACCAAAAGTTACATTGTTTGTGCAAGAATTTTTATAAAGATTTCTTACATCATCAATATAAATTATCTTATATCTAGAACTTGCATCAACAATTCCATCAACAGTTGAATCTTCACTATTTACTCTGTAAACCGTTCCTGCATCAATTGAAGTTGTAGAATTTGTTAATGTGAATTCAGACATTCTATATGAATAATTGTCACTAATTGTTCTAAGTTCAACACCATTATCAAATATACTTGCTTTACCAATGAAGATAAGTTCAACGAAATAGTAGTCTGAATATGTTCCTGCAACAAGCGAAGTTACTTGACTTAATGAATTTGCAAGTACTGTTGAATTGTTTGTTCCAAGCGTTGCAAGATAATCACCGCCACCAATATAGAACTCAAATCCTAAATTATTAAGTGTTATAGCTGAAATATCAGAAGCAGTTGTTATATTTGATAAATTCTTTGATTCAAATCTCAATGTTACATAAGATTCAGCAACTGCACTTATTTCAACATTTCCATATATACCATAAATTGTGAGTGTGATATATCCTGTACTATCATCATAAATATATGAAATGAATGCACAATCATTAAACAAATAATCTGTTTCATTTTCATCAACATATGAATAAATGAAATGATAACCTGTTCCTGAAATTGCAGTTTCAATTTCTTCCCTGATAATAACTAAACTACCAACGCCATAATCAATTGTGAGAGAACTGATAATATATCCACTATGTGGACGAATAACGTATGTATTAAGAGCAGAAGGTGCGACTTTATTTTGAGATAAACTATCTTTATAATCAATTGTTGCACCAACAGTTTCTTCTGATTTATAGAAATCGTCTTGTCCATTATTAACAGAAGATTCAAATGAAATGTTACTTTCATAATCGGTGAACGAAGCAACAACTTGAAGTGCATCATTTTCCGCTCTTGTATCAGCAAATAAGATATAACAATAGTAATCTAATGTGCCAACTTTTGTATGACAAAGATACAATACATATTCAATGCCATTATATGCCAAAGTTACTGCTTGCTCAGTTGTGTATGTTATGCCGTCTGCAAAGATTTCAAAGGTTGAATTTTCAGCAACTTTTGACGAAATAATATTTCCAGAAGCATCTTTAACAACAAATTTTGCAAAGTCAGGTTCATATAAATTATTATCAAGCTTATAATCAAGTGTGAAGAATGTTGAAGTTTTTCCATTACTTAAATAAATTCTACTTAAATACGAGTCAGTAAATCTCAATGAATTACCTAAGTATGTATTATTGTTTCTATTTACTTGTGGATAGAATACAACAAATTGGGTGTTTCCATTAAACATATCTACTGTGCTTGGATTAACTTTAACTTGACTATCAAGAACATTTTCTGTTTCTGTTCCCCTTTCAACATAACCCTGTGAAGTTGCATTTCCTTGAACTGAATAATCAAGAGAAGAATATGTGATTGTTGAAATATCAATAACTAAGTTAATGTTATTATAAACATTTTTAAATGTTAAAATGTAGTAATAACATCTTGTTTCTTCGTTATAGAATTCTTGATAACTATAAACATTCTTTTCTCCAACATCTGGAAGTGGTAATGGACTGTTGTTTCCTGAAACGTCAAGTCCACCACTTGTTGTAAATGAAATGTCTTCTTTATTTAATCTATAACCTTCATTTAAATAAATGTATAAAATTATATCATTATTTTGGATGACGGTTGGATAGATTGTTACATCAGTGTTATATGTAAATCCATTATAGAAAAGAGTTTCGCTTTGTGTGAATACATTTGGAGTGTAATCAATTAAATTGTTTGAACCAACATATTCTGGGAATTTTGAATTCAAATCATAAGAACCCATGAAATTAACTTTATTTCCATGTGTGATTGAATCTGAATTAATGTTATCAACCACTCCACCAAAATAGTCAGTTGCACCATAATCTGCATTTATATCAAATTCTACTGTGTATTCAACCATTTCATATACTGCATAAACATCAATGTTTGTGTATGCATGAGTGAATATGAATGTGATTTCTCCATTATCATCAGTTGTGTAATAGAATTTTGAAATAGCTGTTTTTTGAGTTCCATCGATGCCAGTGTATGTATAAACATACTCATGATATTTATTGCCTTGTGCATCAGTTTTATCAAAATATGAATTTGAATAGAATTCATCATTAATAATATAAATTCTTTCTTGATCAATTTGAACATACCAACCAATAAATTTATACCATGAAGGAACATTCAAATATTCATTGAATGCATAATCTTCTTGACGCTTAACAGCAAATGGATCCCATGACCATGAGAAGTCATTTGCATATTTTGCCATTCCAAGATTTGATTTATTTTCATTAGTTTCAAGATAAACATAATTTTTATCAAGATTTACATTTTCTTCTGTTGGAGTTACAAAGAAATGACCTTTATCAACACCATTTTCATCAAAATTAGTTTCTGGATTTTTGTTTGTATCGTAGAAATCAGCATAATAAATTTCTTTTACGAAATAACCAAAGTAATACTCATCGCCTGCAAAATATTTGTATAAACTTGTACCAGCATAGATGAATTTATCAGAAGAAATCAAATCTGAATTGATAATTTGCTCATCTGCAAGAGTATCTGATGCTTCATCAATATTGATATGATCAAGATGTGAACTATCTCCTGATTCGTTAAGTTTGAATGTATCATTTGATACATTTGGATCATACCACTTGCTTCCATCATAGTTTTCAAACCAGTCAATTGCATTATATCCTAAATAATCAGGATTTGGATCATTTGATTCAGTTAAATTGTCATAGTTATTATACCATCTAAACCATGTGTAATAGTCATAGTGCTCAGGAATGAAATCTTCATTAACAACTTCTGTTTCAACAATGAATCTTCCATCATAAGTCACTGTAACAACCATATAAAGTTCATAATTCCATTTAATGCCTAAAATTCCGTTAACAAGATTTTCATCATCAAAAGTTGCAACAGCTGTATAGTAATAAAGGTTATATGTATTTGCTTGCCAATGTGCATAAAGTTGAACAATATGATCATTGTCTGTAACATTCAAATGTTTTTCATCAAGTGTTCCACAATCAGGTGCAAGTGATTTTTCACTAACAAGAGTTTGATATAAATTATAATCAAATTTTGGTTGTGAAGCTGGATTTACTTTTGCAGTTCTATCTGTTCCAGCAAGAACAAGTGTTGAATCTCCACTTGCCATAAACCAACCAAGCCATGTATAACCATAACGAGAAACAAGAGTTACATCAAGATTTATCCAATCATTTGAATCAAACTCAACAGTTACATCATAGAATTGATTATTTCTATCGTAAACTGACCCACTAAAATACTTAACAGGTGTAGTTCCTGTGATATCATTCACATTAAATCTTATTGTATAAGTTTCAGCTTGCCAGCGAACATAAAGGTTAACATTGCCTGCCAAAATTTGAGATTTCAAAATCTCATAGTGATTATATGTGTAGTTGCTATTGTTTGTTATATTTGAAACAAATGAAGCTTCATTTGCAAAAAGTGCAACAGATGAAGATGTATTTGTCCAATCGGTGTCACTTGACCAACCAATGAATGTATAACCAACCATATAGAATGGATAAAAATCAAGAATATTTCCACTGTATAATGTTCCATCATTTAATTGGTTATAAACGAAAAGTTGTGAAGTTGTTTTGTCTGTGTTGTATTCAGTTTTATTTAAAATTAATGGGCTTGATGAATCGTGCTTATTTGAATTATAGGTTACAGTGAAAATGTCAGGTGTTGAATAGAATTCAAGGGTATAACCATCAGTTAAATATGCAATTATGTCACCATTAAAGTTAATATCATATGTTCCATCAACATAAGTGTAAGTAGCCTTGAAATTCAAAATTTCATTTCCACTTATATCAACAAATGTGATATTGCCATCTCCATCAATTGTGCCAATGATATTTACACCAACAACATCATCACTATATTGGTCTCTATATCTATTACCATAAAGTTTTATAGTTGAAAGTGTGTAGCCATCAACATCATGATATTTAAAGTTAAGTTGTTTACCATAATAGGTATATTCCAAACTACCAGCATAGTGTGCATTTGTAATAATTCCGCTATTCCTATAATCTGCATAATAATTTGTGTAAATATCAGAAACAACTTGTCCATTAAACCATGTATAGTCAGATGTTGGGTCTAGTCTTGTTCCAAGAATATTTCCATTTGTGTCAATAACATTCAAATATGAATCAACTTTAATTGTGTTTGCAAGAACATCTGCTCTAAATTTAATAAAGCTTCTACCATTATTATTAATAGCAAAAATTTCTTGCATTGCGAAAATATCAGCACTTGTGTAGTTTGTTCTTGAATGAACAATATCTTCAAGTCCAGTTTCTGTCGTACTATTAAATACAAAAGCATTCTGTAAATAATATGAGAACTCATTGCCAAGTAAGTTAATATAAATTCTCTTATTATAAATGTCTGCCCTTCCATAAACATGAAGTTCAACATAATACATTGTGCATGGTGTATTTTCAAAATTTACACCATCATATAAACCTGCAACAACTTTACTTGAATCAAAGTATTCTTGTGTTACAAGGAAAATTAAATTACTCTTGTCAACATCTTGCACGCTTAATGCAGTTGAAAGATATGATAAATCCTCCGCTTCAAGCCTGATGACTGCATGAGATTTAAAGAAAGCATCAATTGTCAAATTATGATATATACCAGCAACTCTAACAGTTACAGTTCCTGTTTCAATGTCGTATGTATAATAAATGTATGTATCACTATTGATAAAATAATAATCACTAGAAGACTGAGAATCTATATATGAATACTCATACGTATATTTAGTTCCAAGAGCATATTTTGTTCTTATATCATCAAGTGAAATTGTGTATGTTTTGTTTTCATAAGTCAAAAGAATGTAATCAACTACATAACCATTAAATTCTGAAATTACAAATGAATTAACATCAGTTGGTAAAACTCTTGAAATTGATGGTGAAATTTCACCATAAGGGTTTCCTGCGACATATTCATCAGTATTTGATGTAATTGCAGAAGAAGTTGTTATTGAACTTTCAATATAATTAAAGTTTGCTGTTATTGTGATATTATCATATTTTGATGAACTATCATAAAGCAATATATAACAATATTTAGTTTCATTAAACTCGCTTCCATATTCTTGAACTGAATCACCAAATGAGCAAAGATATAAAACACTATCCCCTAACACAAATGCTTTACAAACTTTGTATGTTGTTCCGCCTATTGTAAATAAATTATAATGTTGAGTATAACTTGTATTTTCATTTGAACATGTAATTTGACTCATGTCAAATCTATCAGTTACTGAGTTGTAACCAATTGAGAAATTATATGTATCTTTACCAATAGTAAGGCTTGTTAAATATGAAGAAATTTCAAAAATATTATTGTTTGATGAAAGTGATGCATAGTTTGGATAGTAAACAACTGCATTTGTGTTTCCATAATAAACTGATGAACCAGCACTTCTTTCAATAATATCAAAATCTGTTGCAGTTGTAGAACCAATATTAGCATTTGGAACATATGTGTAGGCTTGTGGAGTTTGTTTTACACTGCCTGTATAATTGTAATTTGCAAAATGATATGTTACTGTATCAAATTTTAACTTGATTGTTGCTATGTCATCACTATATGAATATGGGTCTGAATTATAATTTTCTGTGTCATTATTGTAACAATTTTCAAAAATAATAGTATATGTTAATGAACCATCTGGATTTGAAACACTAGAAATTGATGTTGTGTTTGCAACAACATTTGATTTATTATAAAGAATTATGTTTTTATTAATTATTGAGTTGCCAATTGCATTAACCATGTCGTAACTGCTGATATAATAGCCAGGCATACAATTGATAATCAAAGTTAAATTTAGACTTTGAATTGAATGGATTGAACTATCTCCATTTACTTCACTGTTAGAAACAAATAAATTTTTATTATATTCCGTTGAAGTCAAAATTGTTATATCTGTAACTGGCAAGCCAATTGAAGAAGAACCTGAATATAACAATGTATTAATATATCCAGTTAATGAATCATTGATATAATCATACTTATTATTTGAGTCTTTTGTGAGTGATGTGGCTTTGTCACTTGCAGTAAGATCTAAGTTATATTTATTTACAACTTGTCTATAAACCGCATAAATATACATATCACTATCAATTTGACTATCCGCATGTGGTTGATAGAATGAACTTCCACCAATAAATTTGCCATATTCATAACCTGACATATATATGTCATCAGTTATATAAACCTTATCATTTGAATCATTTAGATAATAATAACCAACTAACTCACTGTTAGAATCATATTCTGCATAAATTGTTTTATCAAATTTAACATTTGATACATACCAACCTTCAAAAGCATATGAATTTGGAAGTCCATCAATAAACAAGTCACTAAGTTTCAAAATATTATCATATTTAATGACAAATGGATCAAGTTTTTCATCTAATTTCTTTTCAGTGTATTGTGATGTATTATTTGCATTATCGTTATTATTAGTGAAATAGTAATAATAATCATATATTTCTTTTCTATAATAAGCATAGAAATAATATTCATCTTGATCATAAATATCGAAATATTGAACTAATCTGTTTCCTCCATCTTCACCATATGACTCAAAAATATAATTGTTTAGAGTTGCAAATTCTCCATATTCATATTGAGAAGGATGCATTGAGATTAATGTGTCTGATGTAAAGTTCTTTTCATCGCTATAATAACGATTGTTATCGTCATAAATTGGAATATTATAAAGTGTTGTTGGATCTGCTACATTACGTGAGAAAATCCAATAATAGAAATCATAACCATAAGGAACATAATGTGAACCTGAATTTTTATCAACTAAATTCAAATTATAAGTCAAATAATCCAAAGTAAGTTCTTGGTTGAATTTAATTGTGATTTTTACATATTCTTTGTAATTTGTGTTCACCATGTAATATTCATCATAATTACCTGTCAATAATGTATCTAAATGGCTTGTTCCATGATATGCAGAATCATAGTCATAATCTGAATAATAGAAATATAAAGTGTATTCTTTTGGTTCATAGAATGCAAAAACATATACATCATTTGATTCGATATTGTCATCATCATTGAATGTATATCTCCAAATAAATCTATTATCTGGTGTCCAATCTTGGAAATATTCACTATTATTTGTGATGTTTGCGTCTGAACCAACCGTTTTTACATTACCATTATTGCTTGTATATGAATCAAGATATTCATGAGAATAATCAGTTAAAGTTCCTGCAAGTTGCATTGTATCAAAAACTGTCCAACCAATAAGGTCATAACCATTTAATGAAGCTGTTGCAACTGTGTAATAATCATTAAACAAAACTTTATCAGTTTGATATTCAATGTAATTTTCAAGTTCATTAGCATGGTCATGAATATTACTATCAGAAACATAATAGTGAACTGTATATTCATTTGCAGTGTAAAGAGCATACACATGAATTTCTTGTGTATATCTGAAATAGAATGAACTTAAATTGCTCCAATTCTGAATATATAAATCTTGGCCAATTTGTTCATCTGTAATAACATTTGATGTACCATCAAAATTATTGTTGAAATAACTATTTTCATATCTGTTTGTGATTTCATTTAGTTCTTCATTTGTGAGAGCATTGTATGATACATAGAAACCAACAAACTTATAACCCATTAAATTAAATCTATAATTATTATAATAGTCTAAAATTGCATCGGTAACAGTAAATAAATCATTGAATGCAAATGTGTTAATACCACCACGTTTACTATATTTATTTACACTATTTGCACTTCCCTTTATGTTGTCATTTGCATCATAGAAATTAATTGTATACTCATTTGCTTCATAATAAGCATAAGCATAAACATCAGATGAATATCTGAATAAGAAGTTATTTCCTGATGCCCAGTTTTGACAATATGATGAATTAGCAATAATATTTTCGTCTGAATAAACACCTCTGTCAAGTTCAGGAACCAAAGTTGAATTTGCAAATACATCAAGGCTATTTATAAATTCATTTGTAAAATTATTTAAAACACCATCATAAGTCAAAGTTGAAACAAACCAACCTTTGAATGTATATCCTGTGACAATAGAGCCTTCTCTAACATTGTAATTTGTGTTGAAATTAACATTTTCTGTTCCAATTTCACCAAAAGTTGCTGCATTATAAATTGTATCAACTAAGTTTGTTGAAGGTTCATAGTATGTTATTGTATATGTATTTTTCTCGTAAACACCATAAACATATATATCATAATCATATCTATACTTAAATGAATAGAATGATTCAGAAGAATTATTATAATTCCAATTCTGTTGCAAATTATAAATAAAATAATTTCCATTAGCAATCAAATCTTGATCATAAGAATTGCCATCATACAAAATGAATTCAGAAGTTATTTGAGAAAGCATTTCTGAACTTAAAGGAGTTTTTGAAACATAATAGCCAAGTAAACTATTACCAATTAAATTATAATATAAAATATTTATATTATCGTTAAAGTTAATTTTTATTGTGTCACTATTATAATATTGTGCACTGTTATTAACTGCATCTAAAACGTTATTTGAAGGCGTATAATATTTAATTGTATACTCTATTGGAGTGTAATTCACATAACAATAAATATCATATGTATAATGCCATAGTCCTTCATAATCAATTTCAGATTTATTATATGATACTGAACTTCCATTGACACTTCTAGTATAAATATCCCAAGTGTTATATTCATAGCCAAAAGGCAAAGAAATATTCTTTGTAAAATAATCTAAATAACTATATACACCACTTGCATTATTTGTATTATATGCCTCAAAAGTTACAGTGTCTGTATGAATTAAATTATAGTTTTTGTCACCATTAATAAAGTTATTAAAATATTGATTTATAGTGATGTCATCATAGTTTAAGTGTTGGTCAGTGATTGCATAATAATGAACAAAATAATCAGTGTAATCATACCATGCATAAGCATAATAATGATAATAATCATCTTCTTCACTCTTTTCAAGATTTGCGTCATACCAATATGTTAAATGATTGGCAGTTATCGTTTCACCCGCCCTCGTTGAAGGATATCCATCAGGTGCAATATCTTTCTCTGTCAAATATCGAATTGAGTCAAATTTGTCAGGTGTTGAAGATGTGATATACCAACCCTCAATATGCATACCATTTTCAAAGAAATTAAGTTTTTTATTTCCATCAGTTGTATCTTCATAGCGAATAAGCATAACCTTATCACCAAAAAGTATCAAATCAGAAATGAAATGATAAACATAATTGCTTACAGAAAGTTTATTTATATTGTTATATGAATCAGAAACATAGAAATGAATTCTATAAATAGCGATTTCATAAATTCCATATGCATAATAAATTGTATCTTCTTCATTAGTTGTGTAATTGTTGAAGAAAATAGTTTCACCTGCTTTCCAATCAATATCTGATTTTGCATTAAAAATGTAACTCTTATCAGAAATATCCGAATAAGGATTATAAGTTAAAACTTTCCAACCAAGAAGTGTAGTTCCATAAATTGTATTTTCTTTTCTCGCAGTGAAATTTCTATGGAATTGTGCTCTTTCTGTTGTTACAGAATGATAAATAAAACGATAATTCAAAACATCTCTATAATCAAAAGTTGGAGATGTCAAATTCCACATATCCATACCAATTGTAAGGTCAATGAGAGTTTGATATTGTTCGCCTTCTGAATAGTTTGTTCCGTTAATTGTGCTTGTTGGATTGTAACTACTTGAATATCCAGGTGTTATATAGTTGATGTTAAAGAAATATGGTTCATAATAAGCATAAGCATAAACATCACCATCAAAAACCCAATTTGAAACTGTGCCTGTAAGTGGATCACAAGGTACATATGTTCCACCAATACTATCATAAGTGTTAACCTTTAAAGCATTTGAACCGCTAAGAAAAAGTTCTCTGTTTTCAGAGTTCACAGGTTTATCAAAGAAATACCAACCTACAAAGTTGTATGCTTCTGGTGTTGTTTTTTCAATTTCATTGTCAATGCTAAGTAGTTTTATTGAACCTTCAAATTCAACAGAAGCAGAACCTTGTGGAAGTGCATATTCATTATAATATGCAGTATGATTTACATGATTAAAATCATTATCAAAAGTTGTAAAATAAGTTACTTTATATGTATTTGGTCTAAAAAATGCATAAACATAATAAATTGAAAAATCAAATCTTTCCCAAATTTCATCGGTCAAAACATTGGCAGTTGCAACCTTGCCAGATAAAGGACTTGAAGACAAATACCAACCAGCAAAATTATAACCTGAAATTTCATAATTATTATATACTAATGTTTCACCTGCTTTAATAGTAATTGTTTCAAAATTGCTATATCTTTCAGCATTATTAACTTTTGAATATAAATTTGCATTTGTTTCTGATTCGCCTTTTACAGGAGCATAATATCTAACTGAATAAGTCTTTTTTGCATAAATTGCATAAGCATACATACTTTGTGCATAATTCCAAGTAAAAGTACTATCAGCAGTTCTATTTGAAGACATATTAGTTTGATTTTGACTTGGTGGAGTTATTGTAAAGAACCAACCAACAAAATCAGTTCCAGCAGGTATATTAACCCCTGAACTTGAACGAACAGTGCAGATATCATCATATTTGGTTGTTACATCTGCAAGTTGAACATAAGTGCTACCATTTGAATTATTTATATATCTATAATTATTATAACTTGATGATAAGTGTTGATAATAAATATGATAAGTATTCTTTTCCCAATGTGCATAAATTGTGGAATTACCAGCAGTTGTGTATATTGTAGAAGTTGTTAATTGAGTTCCATTAGTTGCATCTGTCCACCAACCGTTAAATGTATAACCTGTTCTTGAAGCATTTGGAAATGCACCATAAGCTGAATCAAATGTTACAGTTTTGGTTGCTGTTGTGCCAGTTCCTGACCAACCAGAAGTTGAAGAAATGCTACCACCATTTGCATTTGCAGTTACGGTATATTTATTGGCTGTCCAATTTGCTGAGAAAGTTACAGTTCCTGATGCTGACCTAAGATTTTTGAAATATGTATAACTAGAACTAAATGTATATGAAGAATTAGATGCAGCAATTGAATTTGATGCACTTGAACTTGTGCCATAGTAGTGTGTGCAATTTGTGCTCATGTTAGAAACTGACCAACCAGCAAAAGTGTAACCTGTTCTTGTTGGATTTGTAACATGGAATGATGAATCAAATGTTGCAGAAGTTGGATGATCTGTTCCAAATGAACCATTATTTAAGCTATAAGAAATAGAATAAGTAATAGCTGTCCAATATGCAGTAAAATATACTGTTCCACCATTATCAGACCTCAAATTCTTAAAATAAGTGTAAGATGTTGATGGTGATGCAGTTGATGTCGAACTTCCCCATGAACTAGTTGTGCTTGATGATGTACCATAATACTTAGTACAATTCGTGCTCATGCTTGAAATTGACCAACCAGCAAAAGTGTAACCAACTCTTGTTGGATTTGTAACATGGAATGATGAATCATATGATGAAGCATTTGGATGATCTGCACCATATGAACCACTATTAAGATTATATGAAATATTATAGGTTATTGGCGTCCATTGTGCATAAAGAGTTCCATTTGAAGACCTAAATGTTAAATTTCCTGAATTAATAGAGCCTGATGAATTTATAATTTGTGTTCCGCCACTTGTTGAAGTATAAAAACCATTAAAAATGTAACCTGTTCTTGACGGAATTGTAACAGAACTTATTGAAGTTGTTGCACCTGAATTTGAATACCAACCTGTGTTATATTTTAAATAGATTGTAGTAGTTCCATTTGAAGTTGCACCATTTCCATTAAGTGATATTGTTAAAATTTTTGGCGTCCAGTGAGCATATAATGTTGTGTTTGATGCTGTGAAAGTTAAGGCAGAAGATGTTGTTAAAAATGTACCACTACTATTAATTATTTGAGTTCCACCACTAGACGATGTATAAAAACCTAGGAAATCATAGCCTGTTTTGGAAGGTATTGACATTGATGATATGGAATTAGTTCCACCAGAATTAGAATACCAACCTGTATTATATTTTAAATACACGGTAGTATATGTTCCATTGCTAGTTGCACCATTTCCATTTAGCGTTATCTGGTATACATTTGGTGTCCACCTTGCAGAAAAATATACATACCCTGATTCTGACCTCAAATTTTTAAAATAAACTCTTTCCGCTGGCCAATCATAACTACTTGAAGAATTTGCAATGTTTGCAGTTCCATCACTTGCAGTTCCACTATAATGCATGCAATTTGTGCTCATGTTAGAAACTGACCAACCATCAAAAGTATAGCCAGTTCTTGATGGATTATTAACATGGAACACAGAATCAAAAGCTGCAGAAGTTGGATGATCTGTTCCATAACTACCGCCATTAAGAGTATATGAAATGTTATAAGAAATTGGGTTCCAACGAGCATGAAATGTTACAGTTCCTCCACTTGTTCCATTTAATCGCTTAAAGTAAGTTGCACCTGGCCACCAGTCACTTGTTGTGCTTGAATCTGTTGTCCATGTGTTAGCATTACTATCTCTACCAAAATATTTAACATGACCTGTGGTCATTCCTGAAATATACCAATAACTAAAAGTATATCCTAGTTTTGTTGGTGTGTTTGAAACATTAAATACAGTATTAAAACCAGCTGAAGATGGATACGACCCAGAACTACCCCAAGAACCACCATTTAAATTGTATGAAATATTATAAGTTGTAGCACTATAATTCAAGTCAATTGTAAACCTTTGATTTGAATAGAAATATGATGAACAATCCCAATAACTCCAAGAAAGAAGGACTCTAAATTTATGAGTACCATTTTCATATGCATAATAACTACCTGATGGGTGTCCACCAATTATATTAAATCCCGAAGAACTAGATGTAGTAAAACCATTAAAATACATATCTCCATAAGACGAAGCATATATAGTTCCAGAACTAGAAGTTGAAGTATAATTTGCAGTTTCTCCATAAATATCAGACGAAGGTCTTTTTCTAAAAGTTATTCTACAAGAAGCTGTTGAATAACTTATAGAATCAACTGAACCACTTTGATTTCCATCTGATACTGCAATATAAACATATCCTTCATCAGGTCCATAATTATGGCTTACTGTGCTACTAGAAACAGCACATCTATCACCTGATGCGCTAATTGAAGGTGATGAATTAAATCCACCTGAAACTGTAAAACTTACATATTGATAATATGTTTGTGTCCATAAAAAACCGCCTTTATATGAACCAAAGTATATTTTTCCACTTGTAGCATAGCCATATTTTTTTGTATTTGACCAAGACTGAGAACTTCCATATGTTGAAATTTCATTTTTGTTTGCATATGAACTTATACTTTCTGGATTTGATGAAAGTGTAACTATTGAATTTGCTTTGTCTGAGAAAATTTTTGAAGTGCCATCTGCAAATTTGAGTTCTAAAACGCCACTATTTGAGCCTGAACTAGTAATATACTCAATAATATTATTATAAAGCAAATTTGATGCAATGTCATATAAAGAATATGTGTTATCTGCATTTTTAACAAAATATACCCCATATCCTAAATCAGGAAGAGCCAAAGAATCAACATCGAAATTTTCAATTTCTTTAACAACTTTTGTTTTTATATTGATGGTTTTATAAATTGTTTTTGGTGGAGCAACTTCTGTTTCGTCATCCTTTTTATCTTCATCATTACCAGTTTCATCTTCAACTGAGACATTAATGATAATTTCTTCTTTTTCTGTTTCAGAAACGAAGTAATATTCATCATAAACATAAACATCAGTAAATTCATTGTCCATAACAAAATTGCCATTCATATCCATCAAACGATATGAACCTGCCTGAACAAAAAATTCATCTCCACTACCCTTATATTCAAGTTGACTTGAAGAAATTAATGATGTTGCAAGAGAATATGGAGCATCTTCATTTTTGTTAAAATCAAAAAC
The DNA here is from genome assembly GCA_947382485.1 of uncultured Clostridia bacterium. Lineage (GTDB taxonomy): Bacteria > Bacillota > Clostridia > Christensenellales > UBA1242 > RGIG1681. The sequence goes on from CANCYS010000003.1 coordinate 47,387, forward strand.
AAATTCTGATTCAACTTTTGTTCTTGTTGAAATTAAACCTGAACCAGTAAGAAGATTTTTTCCATTTGAACGGAAAATTCTTTGAGTTGCTGGGTCGCCATTATAAGTTTTTACAGCATATTCAACAACTTTGTTTGCAGAGCTGTCATAATAAGTGGCTTTTGCATTGGTTTTTGTAAGATTGTTAGCTTCATCAACTTTTTGCTCAATCACCATGAAATAGTCTGATAAGTCACTATCTTTATCAACTGACATTTTTGCATAACCAGATGTAAGTGGTAAATCAACAAGTTTATTGTTTTTAAAATCAAAAAATTTATATGAATAGTTATAGTAGCCTGTTTGCTCATACACACTTGTTTCTGAATTGTTAATTGTTAATTCCTTATTTTCAATAAAAAGGCCCGCAGACACGAGAACGTAATCCACATTCAAATTTGTCTGCATAGCAAAACTAGTTTCACTAACTTTTGAACCATTAACATAATAAATATTTACAACTGAATCATAAACTAGCACATATCCGTTATCATAATCTTGTGCAAAACTTAAATCACTTACATTAGTAATTTTCTTACTTGCAAACTCGCCTGCTTTAACCTCTGTTGTTGTATAGCCATAAACATAAATTGTTCCACCCATTGCTGACTGTTCACCAACAACAGACATTCCAAATGCATAATAATAATTATCATACAAAACAATTTGGAACATGTTATAGCCATCTTCATATGAAAGAGATCCATCGCCGTTAACTTCTGCAACAAATTCATTAACCACAACAATGTTGTTTAAGTCTTTGATATATGCAACTTCATGAACTTTATATTTTTTGCCATCAGTTTCATCAACATAGTTATATTCATACGCAATATAATCTTCAACAACACCAGTTACGGCATAGTTTGTCACACCTTCTAAATCAAGCAATTCTTTTACTGGAGAAGCATACTTGCGATCATTATCTTTACGATAAACATAAAATTCTCCAACAGTTGGCTCGCCTCCGCTTCCACCTGTTGCAACATAATAGCCACTATTTAAAAATTTATAAACATCTTCGTATTTTGCAATTTCATCACCACTTTCGTTTTTAAGAAAATTTGAATCAAATTCTTTAACAACTTTTGAAGATTTCACATGAGAATTCACAGCATTGCCAAGAGCAATCTGTGCATCAGTTAATTTATATGGAGGAATCGGTGGTGTTGTATCATTTGGTTTTGGTTTTTTTATGCCAAAAACACAACCAAAAATTACTGCAAGTGCACAAAGCACTGCAACAGATGAAATCAAAATAATCTTTACCGATTTCGTTAATTTTTTCATAAGAACTCCAAATTTTAAATCTTTTGTGTGAATGAATTTTACAGCAAATTTTGTTTATAAATTTTAAAAATTTTAGCGACAATTATCTACTCTGTTAGTATACCAAAAATCACTAAAAATTACAAGAAAATATCACGATTTTGAGTAAAATTTTAATAATTAAAATAGTTATTATTTTATAATTATTAATTTAAAACCAAAAATCGCTATAAACCCTTAAAATTTGGCATTTTTCACTTTTAAAATTTAACACTTAAAAATTTTTAATATTTATATAAAAATAACAAAAAGTCACACAAAATTGTGTGACTTTTATTTTATTTAGTTTTAACTATGCCAGCGTCAATATTTATTAGGTCAAAGTTAAATCCACTTGTGTTGTCATAGTGAACTACATTATCACTTACTCTGTTGACATAACCATTGTTTGTGCCCGTTTTGTAATAGAATGATAGAATGTAATATTCCCCTGCACTTTCAGGTGTGAAAGTGACTTGTGGTTTAAGATTTGTTCCATCATGCGTGCTGATTAAATCAACAATATTTCCACCAACAATCATACTATTTAAATAATCTGCAAGGTTGCCAGAATTTGCCATTAAAGTTGAATATTGCTCTTTTGTGAGAACAACAAATTGCAAATAATCACCAAAACTTGGATTATAAATATGTGTTGATGAACCAGTAAATTCTTCAAAGTGATTAAGTTCCATTTTTTCTGTATCAAAACTAATTGAACCACTATTAGCGGTTATAGATTCTTCTGTGAATCTAACGATATTTTGACTATAAATTGGTATCGCATAAATGTTATCAGTTAAAACCGTTGATGAAATTGAAATCATCTTAAATTTATACTTAACGACCGCTGAAAGGCTTATTTGAACAGGATTTCCATTTTCATCTTCAAATTCCAAATTATCAAATCTCACAACAATACGAACAATGACTGCATCAAGATTTTTTGTGACTTCATTTGGAATATATGAATCAACTGTTATTAGTGCACTCAGCATACTTTCAAGCGTATATTCATTAACTCTTATACCAACTTGGTTTAAAAGCCTTTCTCTATAAATTGCACTATATCCTTTTTCATCAGAGAATTCATAATTAATTTTTTGCTTAAACACTGAATAAATAAGTTCACAATCGCTATCAACGACAATTCCTGAATCACCTTCGAAAGCATCTTCATTAAGTTTTAATGTTGCAATATCGGAATCATTGACTTGAATATATCCAACAAATCCATAATATTCACCACCATACCAGAAACTGATATTTGGCGTTAATAGTTTGTTGAGTGTGATACCCTGAATTTCCCATTTTCCATTTGCCTCATTGTTTTGATAACCAATTGCATAGTTATCATTAACTGGACAATATGTTACATAGTTAAATTCAACACCTGCTCCTGACAAACTTGCATTTGAATAAAGCAATCTATTTGAATAATTGAAATAATATTCAAGTGATGTATCATTTATATCTAATGTTACTGTGTTGCTTAAAACATAAGGATTATAATATGTTGAACCACCACTATCTTTGCCTGAACCAAGTGCAATTTCATAATAAATATTATCATAAATAATGTAATACATATCAAGAGTTGTTATTGATCCACCCAAATATTCAGAACCATTTTCTTTATATATTAAACTTGCATTTGCACTTGTTGCATCAGTTCTTTGAAGAAGATATAACCACTCACCTTCAATTTCTACATAGAATCTAGGATCATGAGATTTAACAAATTCAGGCACATTTTCTAAACTTCCATATTTATTAATTAATGCCTCTTCTGTTACTTCATACATTTGATAATATCTTTCCATTTCATTTGAAACAATCTTAACAAATAGTTTTGAACCATCATAATCATAAACATATCTAGTTTCATAACTAAGTCCGATTTGTGCACCATTAATGTAAATTGAGAAGTTCTTCATATCACTTGAATAAAGTTCTGTATAAACTCTTTCTCCGCCATTTCCAATATAATAGAAACCGTTATATTTTCCGTTTTCTGACGAATCAAAATCAACATCATAATACAAATAATATTTATTGCCATTATAGTTGAAATAATATACATAATAACTTTCTTCATAATACCAATAAGTTCGAGTTATATAGTTAAGCAAGGTTAAGTTACTTGGATTACTATTTGAAATTTCTGTTGTATAGAAATTGTCAAAGTTATTGAATTTAGTGGCATTAACACCATATTGTAAATAGTATTGGAACACAGCAAGCCCGTCAGAATCTACAATATTTGCAGTTACGACATCTTTAAGTTTTACAATGTTTTCACCATTTACAAATTCTGTCTTAAATGCACTATTTTCGCTCTTAAAGTTAGATTTATAATCTGTTGAATTACCATTATAAGGTATGTAAGACATTGTTTTATCGTCCCATACATAGAAGATAACATCAGTTGGTTTATTTTCAGCGTAATAGTAAGCGTAGAGGCTTATATTGTGATTAATATAATTTCCTTCCTTATCACCATAAGTTGTGAAAAGAACTGTCACACCATTTGTATCAATTGAAGATGTATACCAACCACTGAATGTATAGAAACTCATGCTTAATCTTACAGACTGTGCAAATGTTGACTTGTCACCAAGCACACCTGAACTTTGAGAGAAATACATATCATCGCCATTTGCTTCAAGTTTGGTTGTGGTCTTTCCATAATTATAATAGCCATAAGAATAGATATAATCATATCCACCAAATTCTTGATTAACATTTTCAATTGTATCTGTTGGTCTATTTGGATAGATTGATGAAGTATAGAACATTCCATAGATAAAGTATCCATAAGGAACATTATATGTAGCTTCATTTGTTGCACAATCCACAGAAACAGTTGCCATGTTGAGTTTATCAGCTTGATTTGTTGAAATGAATGGTCCTCCACTTCCAAATTCAGAATTATCAAATGGAACAGATTTTTCATATCTTGTTTTGAATACGCCTTGTGGACTATTCTCTCTTTGAGTTAATGAATTTCCATATTCGTCAATAACATTATATAAATTTACATCAAATGTTTGTATTGAGAATTTGCAACTTATTTCAATTGAAGAAGATACATTTTGTAAGTCTAAAATAAATCTATTTATATCAAGTCTTCTTGCTGGTTGATAGTCACCATAGTCAAGAACATTAATAATTCCTGTTCCTACCATATTTCTATCAATAAGAGAAAGTTTGTTCCAATTTGAACCATTGACGTTAATCCAATTGTTTGCAAGAGTTCCATTAATTGTAACAGGATCTCTTCCCTCACTTGTCATTATTAATGATTCAAGATTTACATATAAATTTCCATTATTCCAACTAAATTTGAACGTTAAAGTATATTTAACTGTTGAATAATAAACAAAATCACCATCGCCTTTTCCATACTGTTCAATTGAATAGAATGAAAGTGTCATTTCAGAAATATATCTACCATTATAATATGGCAAAATATTAACATTTAAGTCATTATAGTAATCATAAATTAATTTTAAGTTAGAATCCTTTTCAGAATTAATATATTTGCTTTCAACTTTTCCATTGTTATTTGTTGAAACAATTTCATAATATCCTGAAAGTCCAGGGTTATTTGAATTTTCTGTTCCGCTGTTATTTCCGTTTGTTATTGTTATTTCTTTCTGTTTAAGTTTCCAACTAGCATAAAGTGTAAACTCACGAGAAGTATAAACAGTTAAAGTTCCATTAACTATATCGCCCACATTTGAAGCCCTAACACTAATTGAAATTCTATTAACATTATTGTTTTCAACATAATAAGCACTATATGTTCCATTTTCATTAACAAATCTAATTATTCTACCTTTATAATATAAGTTTGAATAATCAAAAGTTAAATCTGTAACTAAACCTGAACCTTCATCTACATATAAAACAATATATTTCTTTATTCCATTACTATTTTTATAGAAAAGCCTATTTTCTTTATAATCATAAAGAATATAATATTTTTCAGCAGTTGAATTATCTTTTATATAACCAAAACTTGTGCTTAGAACTCTGTTTGTTTCAATTTCTTCTGCCAAACCTATATTTGTTGTTTTTGAAGAATTGATTGCGTTTTCAATAAATGATAATTGTTTTGTATAAGTATCTCCATCAAATAAATAACTTGAATAGAACAATTTTGTATATAAATCATAATCAAAGGTTAGACCAGTAAATGAAAGTTCTCCATCTTTATTGATTAAGTTTGAACCACCACGATTAAATTGAGAATCTAATAAATTCTTAACAATCAATGATTCTGGCCTATCAGAATCAAAAATCCAACCTAAAAATTCATAACCAGTTGATACTGCAAATAATTGTTTTAAATTAAATGTTAAAGTATTTTGATTATTATCACCAAAAGTAATGGTGAATATTGCAGTTTCCAAAGATTTATCAAAATATATTTTGAAATAAATATTTGCTAAAATCTCATTATATGAACCATTTGCATGTCCATAAGTTAAATTATTTGAGTTTATACCAGAATAATTAATTACACTATCTTTATTATATAATCCTAAAATAAAACTTGAATCAATGTCATTTCCACCAAGAAGTCTACCCAATTCACTTTCATTGATATTCATTGAAATGTTTATTGTATACTCTTGTGCTTTCCAAACTGGAAATAAACATACAAATTCTTTATTAGAAGTTACATCACTTGTCAAAACCTCATATGATGAGTTTGAATTTTGTGTTGCTTCTGTTAAAAATAATATTGAATTAAAATTGCCAGAAACAGCATTTGAATAGTAATTAATTAAATCATTACTAAGAATATATGTATTTGCAACTGAACCATTTTGTATATCACCCGCTTTTGGAGTTGTATACCTAAATGACCAACCCAAGAAATCATAACCGACTCTTGTTGGATTAAATGTATTTAAGAAATTTTCTAGTGCTTTACTATCAAAATCAAATGACATCGAAGATGTGAATCTTGAACTTGCTTCGGAATTATAATTTGTAACAAGAGATGAACCAAAGTTTGAATATAATTCTGAACCATCATCAGCAAAATCAACAATGAGTTTATAAGAATTAATCTGCCAATTTGCAAATAAGGTTATATACCTATAAGTGTTGTTGGTCTTATTAAATATGATAGAATTACCTTTATTGCTTCCATAAGCATTATATGAAAGTGCTGTATCAAAATAAGACGCACCCGTGTTACCATAATAAATATTTAAGTAGTCATTTGTTAAATAATATCCCCTGCTTCCAGTTCTACTTGTTGCATTATAAATATAGAAATATATTCCATCTTTAAGTGCACCATAATTTGAAAGATTAATTCCATCAGCAGTATTATTTCTGTTATAATAATAGAACTTTGTAGAAACTGTATCATTAAAATAGCCATTTGATTTAAAATGATTAAATCTAGCATTATTAAGTGTTGGAAGAATATTAACACCGCTTCTTAAAACATTATTTGTATATGTTGAACCAAAAATCAAGTTATTATTATTACAACTTGTTGCAGTTGATGCAACATTAGCATCGAATGCAGAATCAAACCAACCAAGCCATGTATAACCATATCTATCAACAATCATATTTAACAAATTATTAGAATCAACAAGACCATTATGTCTATAATTTATTTCATTTGAATTTAAATATGAAATTGCAAGACTTGGGTCTTTAACTATATACCAATTATTTGTATCAAATGTAACATAAGCATAATAAGTTGTGATGCTACCATCAGTATAAGTTATATTGTAACCATTATTTGTTGTTGATAAGAAATTATAATTTAATGCCAACGAATCTGGGCTTATTATTTTCGAAGTTCCAAGACTTGCCATTGTTGAACCATTTGTTGAACTATACCAATTTGAAGAATTAGTGTTGTTATCATTGAAGTTTAATTGAACAACATATGTGTTAGGTTTCCATATAGCATATAAATCAATTTTAAATTGATTATTTGTAACTTTACCATACTTCTTAATATTACCTAAGAATGTATCAGCATGTGCTGACCAAAAATTGTAATTTTGTGTTCCAATTGAACCAGTATCAGTTATAAATCTTCCACCTGCAACATAGAAATCTGAACTATAATTATCACCCGATTTAAATAATCCCAAAAGATTGTCTCTTGACGAACTAGCAAACAATCCTGAAACATCAAACCAACTACTTGAAGAGTTCCATAAGTTTATGCCACCATCAAAATCATTATAACGAGATAATTCAATATTACTAGAATTATAATATGATTCAGAACCCCAACCAACAAATGTATATCCTGTCATATTCTTTGAAGGCGTTGATGCAAGTGTAAATAATGAATCATAATAACCTTCTTCTTGTGTATTTTTAAACGAAGCAAAAGTTGAAATATGGCTTGAAGATCCTGAATTATTATAATTAATGGTAATTCCATAAGCCATGGAAAATAAATTAATTTCTATATCTTTAAACTTCAATAAATTCAAAGAGTTTTTATTGCCTTCAACTGAATCGTTATTATCATACAAATAAATATTAAACACACCAAGGTTTACATCATAATCAATTTTAATATATATTCCATTAACAAGAAGAATCCCCTGTCCGTAAATATCCTTAACTTCAACAATTCTACGCTCGCCTCCAATTGAAATTTCAATTGAACGCAAATAATAACCTGGTATTTCTTTATAAATGTAATATACACCATATCCACCAATATTTTCTATAACACCATTAAGTTGAGTTTGCCAATTTGTTCTTGAAAGAGAACCACGAATAATGTCTATATTACTTAAAACTGTACCATTAAACCATGAATTGGTTTTATAACGGTTATCAAGCTGGAATTTTAAATTACTACCATTAATATTTCTTTCGACAACGATATTATTTCCACCACCCGATGGATTTGAATTAAACAAGTACGAATTTGTTGTTAAATTTAAAGATAATTTATTACACTCAACAGAAAGCAAATATTTTTTAGCCTTTATATAATCGTTGTTTCCACGCCCATTTTCATCAAAAGTATCTGATCTTTCAAAGAATGTTTTTATATTATCAAATTTCAAATACGTTATATTATCGCTGTTATAACTTTGTATTGAGTCGTTTAAGTAAGCTTTTGCCGAACCCTCTTTATCGTTATAGTACTTAATTGAACCATTTAAAAATTCTACTGAATTTTCTGTATTTGAAGCATATAATTGAACTCCATTTCTAAATAAAGTAGCCTTTCCTAAGAATACAATTCTATAAACGTTGTTATTTCCTCTCAAAACTTGTGCATTTGAATAATTTGCATTGCCATATATAATTTCATCATTAATATTAGCAATTACGATGTTAGTTAAATTTGAACCATCATAACCAAGTATATTGTTTGAATCAACAAAGTTAAATTCAACATAAGATTTTGTTTTAATTTCAATTGAAACATCATGGTATGCCCCAGAAACTAACAAGTAAATACTTTCAAATGAATTTGAATTTCCCCAGTTCCTGTTTTGATAATCAGACCAATATATGCCATAGTTACCATTATTTGAATTGTTATATGCAGTAAAACTATTATTTTTATTGAATTTATAACTTATTAAAGAAGTTGCAGTATTTCCTTGACCAGTACTACCATAACCTAAATAAGTGAAATATGAATTATTATAATAATTCAACCCATTAACATTATTAATCGCAAAATTAAATAGTTCAATACCACCCAATTTAACTATTATACTTTCAATTAAATAACCATCTTGTGGAGATATTTTTAAAATTGTATATTGTGATGGCAACATAGAAATGCTTTTTGTTCTAACATTTCCATTTTTAATATAATTCAAAATTGTTCCATTTTCACCATTAGCAAAAACACTATTTTGCTTGTATGAAATATTCATTCCAATATCAGAATCTAAATATGTGTCACCTTGATTATCAACATTAACATTAATATTTTTAGATAAATTAACAAAACTTATATTAATATTAGCCTTCTCTCCACTTGTATTGTTTGTAATGTTGCTATCAGAAATCAAGAAATACATCAACTCATTATTTGAGTTTTGACCTAAACATAAATTAAAACTTCTATTTTTTGTTGTAAAATTATAACAATATAAAACTTTAAATAAATCACTATCTCCATATGGAATTACAAAATTTCCACTATACTTAATAATATTCTCACCATTAATTATCCACTCATAATCACCATAAGCATAGTTATTAATTTTTCTAGCAAGAGTCATTGTAAGTGAAATATCGCCTACTACCAAACTGTTAATATAAGTTTGTAGTTCAGACATTCCACCTGAAAAAACACTAACCGCACTTGAAACAGGTTTGATGTTGCCTTGATTAGGTCTCATAGCTAAAATTTGAGTATTATTTGCATTTATACCTACAATATTATTTTTTGAGCAATAAGCCATATTATTATATACTCTTACTCTATAACCTTGAAGATTTGAATATATTTTATTTGCATTATTGTCCAATTGAAATTTCTTTCCATTAAGCCAAATAAAATAGTTTCCACCAGCAGAATATAATGGTTGCACAACATAAGATGAATAATTTCCACCGCTTGGATTGCTTGAAATATTAACACTATCATTTTCTGACTGTTTTGAAATAACATCAATACCAATATTAAAACCGTATGTACCAGTTGTTGATGTAACAGTTGAACTATCCACTGTATAATTTGATCCTGAAATTGAACCAGCAAAGTAACAATTATTAATTAAAATTGTAACATATTCATATCCATTTCCATCTACACCAAAACTAACAGTATAAGTGTTATAATCTTGCCCATTATAACTATCTCCTGGTTTTACATTATTAGATGAAGTATTGCCATTAATTGTTATATCTTTATAACTAAAAGTAGAACCTGTATAATAAGGCATATTATATAACGTTATAGAATTAAATGTATAATATTTACTTAAATTATATTCTTTTGATTCCTTTGTATATTTTCCAAGTTTAAATGTAATTTGAAAACTATTTCCAAGTCCCACATTATACATATAAGATGTTGTTCCAACACCACCTGTTCCATCTGCAATTGATTTTCCAATTAAATAATCATATAAAACTCTATTTTGATTTATATTAACACTTACTGCATTATTATTTTTTATGTTAATATTTTCACCCAACATAGAGCCATAACCAATTCCATCTTGTTGTAATTTATTATAAATGTACTGACCTGTAATTGGAATATTGTTAAAATTTAAATCAGATAATAGATCAACTGAACCACCCAAGAAATTTGATGTGTAACTAACATAATAATCTCTAAGTTCATAAACCGCATAAACATTTATAATTCCATCATCACCCAAGTTATTATCATTAACATAGTTCTCTAATTGATAATTTTTATCAACATTTTTTAAATTACTAGTACTATGATCACTTCCACTAAAACAAATCCACTCAATAAATTTATTATTTGAATCAAATATTGTAACCGAATCATTAAACTTTTGTTTGGCAATAGAAATAACATTAATATTATAATTGTCTTTATAACTTATAGAATTAGTAAAGTCATAATAATATAAACCTGACGAATTTGTTGTTATAGTAGTTGAACCTTTGTTAATAAATGAACCTGTTGAAGACGAAACTAATTGTCTATCTTGATATGTACCATTTCCATTTATTAGCCAACCTGTATAATTTTTACTATTCCCACCTGTATTAAAATAATATCTAATATTATAATTATTTGTCGTCCATTTCGCTTTAAAATAACATGTCCCAGATGTAGTTCTTAAATTTTTAAAATATTCATAACCCGAATCAATTTCTGTGCTATTTACAAAAGATGATATATACTTAGATTTAGATACACTATCATTTTTTCCATAATAAATTGTTCCTCTTGATAAATTTGATAATTCCCAACCACTAAATGTATAACCAAGCTTTGTAGGTTGCTGAACATAAAAAACATCTCCAAAAGAAACAGTTATATCACCTTTCGTTGGGCTTCCACCATCCATATTAAATGAAACATTGTAAGTATTTGCTGTCCAATGTGCATAAACAGTTATACCTGAACCTTCACAATAAAATTTATCAACTTTTGAACCACCATCTTTCTCGGTAAACCAGCCATTAAATGTATAGCCTGATCTTGAAATTGTTTTTAAAGTTGTTTCTAAGCCATAATACACAGTTTCAGATGAGGTATTATTATTGTAATTATGTATATAACTAATAGTATAAGGCAATCTTCCATAGGAGTTAGTAGTAGTATAAATATAATTTGAATAAGAAAGTTTAAAAGGACCACCTTGCGGATCACAATGTCCATGATAACTACTTGCACCTTTTAAACGATATTTTTTAGGGTTTTCGTCTGAATAAAATTCAAAACTAATATTATTATCTTGTATTGATGAACCATTGTTCTGAATTTTACCAGTACCAATACCATCTGGACGTGTTTTTATATATGTATTTTTTTTATTCCAGAATTCAGTTTTAAAATATAAATAATTAATAAAATAACCATCATTCATGTATACATATAATGCCCAATCTTTCTTATGTGCATTTGCAGTACCAGACCACCCTTCAATATAACCAATTTTAGTACCATTTTCATCTAAAATATCCGTAGAATTCCTTTTTTCAAAAGCAAAAGTATTAATTATTCTATCTAAATGATTTGAATATAAATCCACTTCATTAATTGAGGTTTCTGTCTGCAAATCTAAACTAATATGTTTTAAAATTTTACCTTCATCATCGTATAATTCAATTATTGTATTATTTAATAACCCACATAATATTTTATAACTATTTATATTATTAATAATAATAGAATTATTTTTATATAACGAATATTTTCCTGACTCATATATCAAATACAATCCTGAACCAGATGTGGTTAATTTCAAAATATCGTTTTTTTCATAAAAATTGTTTATTAATGTATATTCGCCAGTAGATAAATCAATTAAATAATAATTATTAACACTATTAACAATCGATTTACCTATTGCATATCCCTCATTAGGTTCATATATTTCATTAAAATCAACTTCTTCATGTTCTTCACTATTATTTGTATTTTTATTTATAACATCAATGACAAGTCTTCCATTTATATCAATTAGTCCCATTTTCCCATTAAATGTATAAGTAAAAACAGAACTATTGATTCCAGTTGCAGATAACACAAAATCACCATAATCACTAAATAAAACAAAATTCTTTGCTTCTACACCTTCTCTAACTTGAATAATTCTATAATTGGTTAAAAAATTAATACCCTTAGTATAAATGATAGTTTCATTTTCTTTTGATTCATATTGTACTAAAAGTTTGTTATTAGCATCATAATATTGACTTATATATTCATTAGTTAAGTTATGTCCAATATATTTCTGCTGACACAAATAATATGATGTTGCATCATCTGCAATTTTAGTTGTTGTTAGTTTAGCAAATCCATCATTAAGATTAATATTTTTTTCATCAAATTGATTATTATTTAATTCTAAAATTGAATAATTATATTTCACATATTCATCATATTCGCATAATACACTTCCATTTTCTAAAACATTAGATATTATTTTTTCTTCAATCAAAAATTTAGTAGATGTTAATGTATATATTTCAAATGCATTTATTACTTCACCTGATTCATTCAATTTAAAATTCTTCTCAAAACAAATAAAATTATTATTATTATTTATATTAATTATTTTTAACTTTTCATTATTTATATAAATTATTGAATTATTAATAATTTCAATTCTTTCTGAATCAAAATCAAAATTTTTCACTTCAAATTTATTTATCAAATGATTCTTATTTAATTCTGATTTTGTTAGTTCATAAAATTCTACACTAATATCACATTTATAATCATTAATATTATAATTATTTGCTAAACTTACAATGAAATAATTTTCACCAAATGTAATCAAATCCAATAAAACAGTTTTATTGTTAGTATTTATTGAATAAATTTCATAAGGCTTACCATTATCCCCAAAATATATTACACAATCATAATATTTATCAAAAAAACTATTTGTATCTTCATTTGTATCAGGTGATAAGTAACTACTATTAATTGAAACATAATTATCTTTAAGATTAACTATATTAACTTCATTTGCATCAATTCCATCCTTTTCAGCAACAAAATCAATTAAATTATAATAAACATATTCTCCTCTCTCATTCTTACCAAAAGTATAAAATTGTTCAACATTGTTATTATCAATAAAACTAAAATAATTTTCACCTATTCTTCTAAGGTTTTCATTATTACAAAAATTAATGTAAGGATGCTCTTCAAATGCATCAATTTGAATTGGTTGTTTGCTTTTATTAATATCTTTTGCAATAGACTCAAATGTAGATGAGTCGTTATATGTTGGCAATTCAGGTATGTTAGGATCATATGGTTTTTTTCCACGATTGGTTAAAACAACTCCAAGAATAACGCCCGCAGCAACCACTGCGACACACAAACTTACTATTAATGCTTTAATCGAATTTCTAATTCTTCTCATTATGTTACCCTACACTTTTATCTTTCTCGTAATAAAAATTTTTATTTATATTTATATAAATAATATACATTTATAGTATATCAAAAGTGCATATTTTTTACAAACAAAAACCTTATAATTTTAACTATTTTTTATTTAAAATAAATTTCTTTTAATCAAACAAAATTAATAATTTTACAAACTAAATTTTCAAATCATTCCCCATTTTTAAAAGCATATAATTTATATTATATGTTAAAGTTATTCAAATAAAACAATAAAAATTTATATATTTTATAGTATACAGAAGTTATTAACAATAAAAAGATATCATTTTCATAACTTTAATATTAGATAAACCCTGAAAAAATCAAATGCGCATTAGTTGTTAACAAAATTATTAACAATTTGATTAGTTATTAACAAAAAACTATAAAAATACAAAAATTACAAAATTTATAGCACCTATAATTGGATAAATTACAGATACATAAGTTGAAAAACTAATCATTCCAAGCAAAAGAACCAATATTACACTGAACCCAGACGCAACTATATTATTTTTCGAAAATTTTAATATTCCTCTTTTAACTCCTATTAAACAACTTAATAGTGAGGAAATTAATGCTAAAAACAGGCCGATTATATATATAAATTTCAATGTTGGACTTATGTTTTCAAAAAAAGTTAAAAATGGCATTGAAAAATCAGTTAGTTTAATGTTATTGTTTAAAAATATCGAAAATAAAAGCAAAACAATAGATAAAAATCCAGAAAGAACTAATGAAAAAATATTTATTGACTTCTTTGTAAATGTAACCTTATACTCTTTCAAGATTGGTTCAAGTTGTATTATGTTCATAAACACATAAAGTGATGCAAATATAATTGGGAAAATAAAACTACCCCATGAAACATCATCATTAATATATTTCTTATTTGTACTTGATTGTAAGTCAAAACTTATAAAATCACACAAATTAAGAATAAAAATAACACCAATAAAAATTATAAAAAGCATCAACACATAATCTACTTTTGAAAGACCATTTATACCTATACATAAAATAAAAAACACTATAATAATACATGCAATCATAATTATAAAATAGTTATTTTTAAATAATTGTTTTGTCATGTTATTAAGTCCAGAAATCATTGCAGATGCAATCATCAATACATCAAAAAATATTAAAAAACTTTTTATGTTATTTTTAACTAAAAATGTATTTTTAACACAATTATTATTATTTTTTAACATTTTATATTTGTTTTTATTATAATAAAAATTTAATATAATTTTTCTAGTTAATAAAAAGACTAATATAAAAAATGCAAAAATTCCTATATAAAAATATTTGCCAAATCTTACATAAAATTGATAGATTTCTGCACCAGAAATAAACCCAACACCAACAATTGAGCAAATAATCAAAACAAATAAATTAAGCAATTTTATTGACTCAGATTTATCAATTTTATTTAATTTCATATACTAAAATTTATGCTTATAAGTTCATAAAAATCACTTATATTATATAATATTTTAGTTTTAATTTTATAACAAAAAGAGATATGTTTCAACATATCTCTTTGTCTATAAATTTTAATTTTTATTATCAAAAATCATATTATTATTCAATTCATCAACATATTCAACTAAGTCTTCATCTAAACAAATCTCATCATAAAAAGCATTATTTTGATATGAATCTCCGCTAGAAACAAAGGTTGATGAATATGGTCTAGTATAATTATATACTGCATATAAATAATATGTTGGTTCATCTATATGTGCTGTACTAGAACTATTATATGCCCAAATAATAGTTGAATCCTTTGCAGTACTATAAACTATATCATTATAAGTAAATTGTGTAATTGATTCAGCAGTTAAATAACCATCTATATATTTGTTTGCTGATAACATCCAACCAATGAATTTATCAGAACTTTCTGCTGGGACATATGACAAAGTAAATTGAGCATAGTTCTGAGCCTTACCAGTATTAACCACTTCATAGGTAGAGATGTCATTCAAACCTGCACTGCTGCTTGGTGCTAAATATTTAATCGTTATTTCTGTAAATTTATAAACTGCATAAGCATGAACATCTGAACCATAAAAATTAAATATCGCTTGACTACCCTGTGCAAAATAATAATCTGAATTTACACCACTTATTTCACCACTTGCATCTAAAATAGCAATTAAACTATCTTGAACTGTATCATAAAATGCCCAATATACCAATTTTACATTAAGTGGAAGAATTATACTTGTTTCATCATCTGAATTTGCAGACTTAAAAGTTAAAAACTCTTTATCATAAGTTACAGTTTGATTTTTTACAGCTGTCATATTTGTAGCCATATTAAGTGCACCCATACCAAGAATTGAAGTATCAAAATTACTTGGTAAATAATGATAAGAAACTGTATAGTTATTTGCTTTCCAAGTGGCTGTTAAAGTTACGGCATCTTCTGTTGTTTCAGAATTTGAACGTAAATTCATAAATTGAGAGGCCTTAACTACAATATAATTATTTACATTTTCTGGATCTAAATATTTACCATTTGTAGTTGTAAACTTAATTTCATTAGAATCTTGATAATAATAATGTTCACAATCATCTGTTAAATCTTTAAGTGTCCAACCCATAAATGTATAACCTTTTCTACTTGGGTCTGAAACAGTAAACTTATTATTGAACTTAGCCTCAGTTGGATTTAAAGCATCACTTTCAAAATAACCACTGCCTAAACTATCACTTAAATTATATTTTAAATAATATGTATTTGGATTCCAAATTGTAGTGATTAATATTGTACCATTTGTATTTGAATATAAATTTTTAAAATATGTAACATCACTATCTGTTTCGTATCTAAAAATATTGCCAGTTTGAGTTGTTGTAAGCACAGTTGACTTTCCTGCAAAGTGAATTACAGTTTCCCCAGTTGTTTCATCTGTTTCATTCATTAAAGTAACTATCCAACCAGCAAAATAATATCCAAATGGAATTGTTGTAGGTCTATTAATTGTAAACCATTGATCATAAATTGCAGATGTTGGATTTGACAAATCGGCTGTTCCTGCACCCACATCATAAGTAATATTATAAACATTTGCCGACCAATTCGCAGTAAAAGTAACATAATTATTAACATTAGAGCATAAATTCATAAATTTTTCTACCCCAACTGGGAATATTATATTTTGATTTGTGCTACTAAATGATTTAATCAAACCATCTTGAACAAAATAAATATTATATGATTCATTGCTGTTAAAATCTTTCGCATTATAACCTGAAAATGACCAACCTGTAAAAGTATAACCCGTCTTTACTGGATTAACAATAGTAGTCCAATTTGAATCAGAAATTGAAGTTGGCATAGGATATTTATATGTTGCAGTTATATCCACATAAGAATTATATGATCCATTAGTTTCAAAATTAATATTATAAGTATTAGCTGACCAATTTGCAGTAAAAGTTATGGTTGCATCATGTACAGCAGTTAAATTTTTATACCATGTTTCCTTTGTTGTTGGAGTAAATGTTATACTTGTGTCAGTTGTTGTTTGATATGTCATTATAGTTTCACCATAACTATGAGCAGTATTATCCATACCAGAAATTGACCAACTTACAAATGTATACCCTGTTTTTATTGGATTTGAAATTTTTAAATCTGTATCAAAAATTCCAACTATTGGAGATATTCCACCAGATTTTCCATCGTTATAATTATAATTGATATTAAAATTATTTGCATTCCAAATTGCAGTAAATGTTACTTTTGCACCTTTATCGGAATTCAAATTTTTAAAATATGTATATATTGATGATGGCGAGAATGTAGCTCCATTAAATGATAATGTTGTTGAAGAATCTGTTCCATAATAGTGTGTTATTGGCTTATTAGTAACATTATCACTAATATTCATTCCTGTAATTTTCCAACCAGCAAATCTATAACCTGTTCTTGTTGGATTTGGAACATAAAATACACTATCATAATATGCATAATTCACCATGCTACCACCAGTAGTGCCACCATTCAATATATATTCAATATTATATTGATTCGATGTCCAATTTGCAGTAAGTGTAACATTTCCAGAAGTAGAATTTAAATTCTTAAAATATGTTCCTGCACTATAATAAACCTTGTTTGTTCCATTCCATGAAGTGTTGCATAATCCTGATGATGAACCATATTTTGCAGTTGAAGTATTGATATTTGAAGCTGTCCAACCAGCAAATGTATAACCTCTTCTAACAGGATTTTTAACTATAAATGTTGTATCGTATACTGCGGATGTTGGATTACTATAATCAGTTGGGTTATCCCCATTGTTGTTGTAAACATAATTTATATAATAAGTAGTTACCGACCAATTGGCTGTTAAATAAACATATCCATCTATTGAACGCATGTTTTTAAATGAAGTTCCTGTAATTCCACTTTTTGTTGTAGTTGAAGCAGGATATGTTGTTCCACCCAAAACTTTCTCACAATCACTTGACATACCTGTAATTGACCAACCTGTAAATACATATCCTGTCCTAGACGGATTACTTATTGTATAAGTTGTATCATAATACATATAACTTGGAGCAGATGTTCCAGAAATTCCATAATTAAAATCATATGAAACTGAATATGAATTTGGTGTCCAATAAGCATACAATGTAGTATCACGGGTAAAATATGTATTAGATTTTAAAATTGACCCACCTATGTTAATTACCTGTTCTCCATTACCATTGGTTGATGTATAATAACCAAGAAATCTATAACCAATTTTTGATGGGCATGTTATATTAGTTATAGTTCCATAATATGGATTTGATCTATAACACACATTATAAGTTTGATAAATAGCACTGGTTCCTTCGTCAGTTGCATTTTGATTATCTAAATCTAATTTATATGAATATGGAGCAATATATCCATAAAAATAATAGTATCTTTGTTCCTTACTAAGTGTATATTGACTACCACTGCTTCCTGCATAACTTAATGATGAAATAGACGAAGCATTTCTTGACTGACTTGTGTCACTATAATACCAACTAGATACGTAACCACCAGTAACATCATATGATGGCAACGTTATTGGAACTTCTTCTAATGTACTTTTATAATTAACTAATATTGCTGAATCTGTATTTACTAACGAAGTATTAGATATTTGATTAGATGAACTACTATATGGAGACATATTATAGTAATAAAAAAGATATTGATATATTTCTGAATCTGAAACTGACCAACTATTAATTTTAACACCTGTCCATGTATAACTAAATTGTCCTGAATAATAAACCTTATTATCTTTCCATGTGACATTAAAACTATTAATTCCTCCGCTATACGAATAAGTTGCAGATAAACCCATATAATCAGAAATTGAAGTACTTGTAATTTTAAAATCAAATGTATTTGCGAATGTTAAATTTGCAGTAGCACTATTAATATAATATACAGAAGGATAATCTCCTAATGTAATTGAAAAATCATGATCACCCCAAGTATCGCTAGCCCAAAATGTCCAACCATTAGTAGTTGATGAAACATAATTATCAATTGCATAATTATTCATCTCTATTTGCTCAGCATCATCTTTATTTCCATATATAGTAGTAAGTTTCTCGGCATAAACTACGATATAATTATCATCTTTATCAATGAGTTCTAAACATTGACCAACTTTCATTCCCTTTATTTCATATTTTTTAATTTCATATGTAAGATTTTTTTCATGACCAAAAATTTTAATTGTCTTCAGTCCTTCTTCTTCTCCAGTAACATAAACAATAAATCCAGCATTAATAACAGGAACTAAATAATCGTTCATTAAAAAACTATTTAATGGAGTAACATAATTATTATTTTTATTATTAGCATCAAATAAATAAACTTCTTTTACACCTTGCATATCAGTTTGTTTAGATATAATTGAAACACCATTAACAATTGGAGCAATCATACCATTATCTTTAACATAAATATGATCTTCAGGATTAATTAAAATTTCACCATCAATGTTCATTGCACCCCAAAAACCATCTTTTGTTATAGCAAAAACATCACTATCAACTCCACTTGCACTTGCACCACTTGTAACTAAATTATATGTTTCATCTGAAAATTTTACTATTTCTTCAACTTTATCATTATGATAAATTCTAAGCAATCTTAAATTTGTAAGTAATGTATTTGTTCCAGCACGAATAATCATTTCCCATTTTGCTGAATTATAACTTACAATCTTATCATTTTCCTTGTTATAATATGAACTTTCAAACTCATCAACCAATAAATTATTGTTAACTTTTTGCTGACAGATATAATAACTTTCTTCTAATGCATTATTATTACCGGTTGTAGCTGCTCCAAAACCTTCATTTAATTTATAATCAATTTGAATTGGTGTTTCAGGTAAAAAATCATAAATTAAATAAGTATTATTAATAAATATTTGATTACTTCCATCTGAAACTTTAATACTTGAATTTGTCAGTTCACTATTATTTAAAGTATATTTTGTTTTTTCAATAAAAAATTTATGATCTGACAAAATATACGCATTAAATTTAATTGATATTTTCTCATCAACAAAAACATTTTCATAAACAATTTTTTCAAAACCATGCTTAGTTAAATAAACTAAATATACACATTCGCCATCAACAATGTAAAAACAATTATCATTTCCATTAACTGTTATACCAATGTCATCATAATAAAATGTTGATATTTTATTTTGGTTGTTTGTATTAACCTTTATATTATTAAGTTCATAATAATAAAAATCGGAAACAAAACCATTTGCACCTCTATCATTTTGATAGTTTATAATAAAATAATTTTCTTTCAATGTGATAGGTTCAATGAAACCTGCACCATCAGTTGCATCAAAATTAAATACTTCTGCTTTTTCATTACCCAAAATTTCAAAATCGCCAAAATAAATCAAACTATAATATGCACAAGTATATTGCAATTCTCCATCAGCAAAACCTTCACTATCATAATCACTTATAATAAAGACATATTCATCATTATAAACAGGCATTAAATATTTAATAAGCAAAGAATCTTTTTTTCCATATAATTCAGTTAAATCTTTACTTACAAATTTACCTTCACTATTTTTATTAAATACATAAAAATGAAAGCCATCTAATTTTTCAGCTATAAAATAATTTGCACCAAATACAACAATATCATCATAACTTATATCATTTGATAAATATGGTGCACCGTCTATTGGTTGAAGTTCATAAGAATTTAAAACTGAATTTTTATTAATTTCATCTGCAAGCAATTTTTGTGAATCAGTGAAACCAACAGTTGGAATTGTTGAATGTGGATTTTTTTTCTTTATGCCCAAAACGCATCCCAAAATTATTGCTGCAACGCAAATTACTGAAATACATGAAATTAAAGCTATTTTCATTGACTTTTTCACTTGTTTCACTCTTAACCTTTTATCCAATAATTATCTACAATATTAGTATACCAAATATTATATTTTTTTACAAATAAAATAAATAAAAAAGGTAGATTACCTACCTATTTTTTATAGATTAATCTACCACAATTTTCACATTCAATTATACCATACTTATTTGTTTTCATTTGTCCAATCTTTGATGCAGAAACTTCCATTCTACAACCACTACATTTATTGCTTGCAAGTTCAACAAAAACTGGAAAAATACGGCTTTCTCTTTTATGTTTATAAATTTTAAATAATTCGCACTCAACCTCTTTTTCTTTTTTAGATAACTCTGTTTTAAGTTTTTCAATTTTAGGCTCAACTTCATTTTTTAATTTTGCATAAGAATCTTTATATTTATCAAAATTTGCTCTTTCTGTTTTTGACCTTTTTATAATATCTTCATATTCTTTGCTGATTTGTAAAACATCAGCATAGATATTATTAATTTCTTTTTCAAGACCACTAGCAATCATTGCAAAATCTTTATAAGCATTTTCATAAGTAGAAAGCTTCGATTCATCTGCATTAGACATTTGCTTTTCAAGTTCTTCTAATTTTGATAAATATTCTTGATATTTTACAGATGCCTTTCTATATGATTCATTAACCTTATTTGCGTTATTTTCAAGCATAACAAGCATTGAATGTTGGTCTTTTAATCTTTTTTGAATTTCAGTTGCACGAATTCTATCAGTAGACCTTGAAAGTGAATTTTCTAAATTCACAATTTCATTATCAATACTTTGATATTCTAAAATTTTATCTAACATAATTCCCCCTAATTTAATCAATTATACTACTTAATATTCATTTTATCAATCAATCTTTTAAGTTTATATTTTTCATAAGTAATTTTATCTCTTTTAATTCTATCAATAGGAATATCATTTAAAAAATTTAAAAATTCACTTATATCATTTACATATTTTTGAAAACCAATATCATTTAAATTATTATCACGACCAAGATATAAATTATAAACATTGCAAATATTTTTTTGAACTTTTGTCACATCTATAACAATAATCGGATAATATCGCCCAGAATCAACAACTAGTTTATCACTTATAACATGAATATGATTTTTAAATAAAAACCTTCTTAATTCAACAAAATTTTGAGTTGGCTGCAAAACAAAATATTTACATTTTTTTTCACCATTTATAGTTATATTTTCATATCTTAATATTTTTATAATTTCATAACCACCAAGACCAGCTATAACAGCAATATCAGAAAAGTCAATAGGCTTTAATCCATCACCTACAATCGTCTCTATTTTGCTTAATTTTTCAGCTTTTATAAGATTTTGAAGTTTACTTAAACTCTTGCTACTAATGTCAGTTGCTATAACTTTTTTTGTTTTATTTAACAATGAAATTTCTTTTGCTAAATAGCCATGATCTGTTCCAATATCACAAACAATAACACTTCTATCAAAATTACTCATTAAAGACTGAACTGCCAATTTTAACTCTTCAATTCTCTTATAAGTTTTCATCGATTATCAATATCCACATAATCTTTAAGTTTCTTACTTCTTGAAGGCTGTCTCAATTTTTTAAGAGCTTTTGCTTCAATTTGTCTAATACGTTCTCTTGTAACACTAAACTCTTTACCAACATCTTCAAGTGTTCTAGTATGTCCATCTTCAATGCCATATCTAAGCATAATAACTTTTTGTTCTCTTGGTGTAAGTGTTGATAAAACTTCCATAAGTTGTTCTTTAAGCATAATTATAGATGCAGAATCTGCTGGCGAAACAGCATTTTCATCTTGAATAAATGTTCCAAGTGTTGAATCTTCTTCTTCACCAACAGGAGTATCGAGCGAAACTGTATCTTGTGAAATTTTCTGAATTTCAATAACTTTTTCAACTGTAATGTTCATCTGTTTTGCGATTTCTTCAACAGTTGGTTCTCTTCCAAGTTCTTGGAATAAGTCACGTGTAACTTTCTTTTGTTTATTAATTGTTTCAAACATATGAACAGGAATACGAATTGTTCTTGCTTGGTCAGCAATAGCACGAGTTATACTTTGTCTAATCCACCATGTTGAATAGGTTGAAAATTTAAATCCTTTTGTATAATCAAATTTTTCAACCGCTTTCATCAAACCAAAGTTTCCTTCTTGAATAAGATCAAGAAACAACATTCCACGACCAACATATTTTTTTGCAATTGAAACTACAAGTCTAAGGTTTGATTCAGAAAGTTGTCTTTTTGCATCTTCATCACCTTCTGCCATACGTTTAGCAAGTTCAACCTCTTGTTCTTGTGACAACAACGGAACTTTTCCTATATCTTTTAAATACATTTTCACAGGGTCATCGACATAAACCTGTGACATCAATTTTTCCATTTCTTCATCATCATCAGGAACTTCTACATCTTCATTTATTTTTATACCAGAATCAGTAATTTTTTTAAGAACTTCATCAATTTCATCTGGATTTAAATTTGCAAACTTTTCAGTTACAATATCCATTGAAATTTCGCCTTTCTTCTTACCAATTTCAATTATCCTTTCAAGTTCTAATTCAATCTTCTCTTTTCTGTTCATAAATCTTCCACCTTTTTATTTCTAAGTTTATTTGAAATTTCTTTCATTTTTTCACTAATCTCTGCTTTTTTAATATTATCAACTTCATCTTTGTATTCTATCATCAGTTCATTTAAAGTTATATCAAGATAATTTTTATAAACTTTTAAAACACAATCATCATAATATTTTTTTTCATATTGTTCATCTTCACCAGTTTGAGCCCCAAGATTAATAATCTCAACTATCATTGATTGATCTTCACTAGAATATTCTTCATACACCTTTTGAACCAAACTAGCACCATTTTCTTTCTCTTTTGCAGACATAATAATATTATAAATTTCTCTTCGCTTTCCAGAAAATAAATATGTTACATTAGTTTTAAAATGAGCATATGGTTTTTCATGTATCATAGCGTAAAGTATATATTTTTCTGCTTTTATAATAACATTATTTGCATCTTCTTGTTCTTCTTGAACTTGTTTTGTTGTCACTTTTGAAATATTGAACATTCTATTTTTTATTTCATTTCCAATTTCATGACCAGCCAATTTTTTATCAAGTTCTCTTTTTATAAAATCCGTATTTGTTTTTGCAATTTCGCCAACCATAGGAATATATAATTCTCTTTCAACACTATTTGAAACAGAAGACAAAATATTAATTGCCTCATTTAAATATTTAACTCTACCATCAACATTCGTCAAATCAAACTTAGATTTTGCATATTTTAGTTTAAACTCAACAAGTGGCAAAGCCTCATTTAATATTTTTTGATAACCCTCTTTACCATATGTTTTAATAACATCATCTGGATCAAATTTATCAGGAAGTTGCACAACCATAACATCAAGGCCATTATCTTTTAATATATCAAGTCCACGAAGTGTAGCGTTTTGACCTGCAGAATCACCATCATAACAAATATATACTTTATCTGCAAATCTCTTAATAAGTTTTGCCTGAGCCTGAGTTAATGCCGTACCCATGCTTGCCACTGTCATAGTAAATCCAGCCTTATGGAGTGATATAGTATCCATATAGCCTTCAACAACAATCACATATGGAATTGGCCCTAATTGTCTTTGTTTTTTCAAACAATTAATAGCATAAAGAGTATTTCTTTTATTAAATAATTCTGTTTCCGCAGTATTTAAATATTTTGCAAATTCAGGATTTGGGTCTAATGTTCTACCCCCAAATGCAATTACTTGTCCATAGATATCAATTATTGGGAATATTAATCTTCCCCCAACAGGATCATAAACCTTATTATCTTTCTTTTTAATTACACCAACAGCAAGCATTTCTTCTTCTGTATAGTTTAACGATTTTAAATAATCAATTATTTCATTAAATCCATCTGAATAGCCTATACCAAACCTTGTTGCAAGAGACTTGTCAATTTGACGCTTTTTCATATATTCAAGTGCAGGTAAAGCATTGCTTTTTGACAAATTTTCATAATAATGTCTTGCCGCATCTTTCATAAGAGAAGTTAATCTATTTTTTCTTTTAGTTGCCAATGCTATTTCTGTTGCATTTGCACCTTCAAAAGTATTAGGAACTTCCATATTCGCCCAACCCGCAAGAGTTCTTATAGCTTCCATATATGATTGAGTTTCAATTTGCATCACAAAACTTATAACATCTCCTCCAACATGACAACCAAAACAATAAAAGAAATTATCAAATTCATTAATACATAAAGAAGGTGTTTTTTCTCCATGAAATGGACATCTACACCAAAAATATCTACCTTTTCTTTCCAAAGG
Source organism: uncultured Clostridia bacterium (assembly GCA_947382485.1). GTDB lineage: Bacteria > Bacillota > Clostridia > Christensenellales > UBA1242 > RGIG1681. Next base: position 73,123 of record CANCYS010000003.1, read on the forward strand.
AACATATTTTGAAACAACAGACACTAAATCATTTTTCTGGATAAGTTCTCTTTTAAAATCATCAAATATATTTTTGTCCATTGTTTCCTCCTTGTGCATAATAATTATGCAAAATGCATACACTAATATAATTCGTTATAAATTATAAATTCCCTTTAAAAAAAGCAGAGTAATTAAACTCTGCTTTTCATTATTAATTTTTATCATAATTTTTTAACATTATAACCACTACCATCATAATTCAGTTCAATTAAAAAACAATAATTAGAGCTGTTATGTTCAACATTAACAAACCAATAATAAATTTCAGAATCTAAAAGTGTATTAACAAAATACTCACTCAATTCAATAGTCACACTTTCATAGCTATTGATAATGTTGAAATCTATATCTTTTTGTGCATCAAATTTAAAATATATACTAGTATAACAATTTGAATAAACTTCTATATTTGGAGAATCTGACAAAACTATAAAATTGGTGTTATCAAATGAGCCTTTATTAATTATCACATTACTGTTTTCATTGTTTATATATAACACTTTTAAATTTTCAACTGAATTAAATGCATCATATTCAATTTTAGATATTGTGTTTACTGCATGATATTCTTCAATTTCACTTGCATATGGATATGAATATAAAGTATCAACAATTCCATTAGCAAAAAGATATAAAACGCCATATGAATCAACATAAATATAATTGGAACCTTCCCCAATAATATCAAATTTCTTTATATTTGCATTCGAAAATACTGATTTCCCTAAATTTGTAATAGTATTTGGCAAAGCAAAACTTTCAATTGTGTTTGAGTTTTTAGATAATCCAAAAAAAGCATATCTTCCAATTTCAGTCAAATGTGAACAATTTTCTAAATTAATTACACTTAAATTTTCGCATCCATAAAAAGCATAATCCGAAATTTTATTTAATTTCGAATTAGATCCAAAATTTACTTCATTAATATTTTTATTATTGTAAAATGCATATCTATCAATATTTTCCAAATTAGATGGCAAAGAAATCTTTTTTACTGATGTATTGTAAGTAAATGAATAAGATGAAATTTTAATAACATTTTCAGGTACAATAACTTGCTCTCCCACACCACTTGGAACAACAAGTAGCACATTATTTCTAATAAGCATTTCATTATTTGTTTTCATCCAAGCAGTTTCCGCAAGAGCAGAACAATTAAAGTTTATGATGTTAGAGTTTTGAGAAATTTGAAAGTCATTCAAATTGGTACAGTTATAAAAACAATTACCTTCAATAGACTCAACCGAATCACTAATAACAACCTTATTCAGTCTAACAAAATTTTCAAAATAATTTGCTGGTATTTTAATTACACCATCAGCAAAAGTAATTTCTCTAAGCACATTTTCTAAATTTCCGAATCTATCAACAAACTTTTCTCCATCATTAACTTGATAGCAAAAATTATTATAAATTGTAATTTTTTGCAAATTTAAACAATTATTAAACACTTTAAGACCCAAATTTAAAATATTATTAGGCAAGTCTAAATTTGTTAAAGTCATACATCCATCAAAAGCGAAATCATTAATTTGATTCAAATTTTGTGAATTTAAAAATGATAAATCTGAAAGCCCTACACAATTTTTAAAAGCATATGAACCAATTGATGTTACAGAATTAGATAATTCAATCTTAGTTAAATTTTTGCAATCTGCAAACATATAATCACTTAATGTTGTAATATTATTACCTATCTTTACACTTTCTAATTTTGAATTTGCAAACGCATAATCAGATACACTAGTAACTCTTGACACATCAAAATTTTTCAATGATGAACCAGAAAAAGCATTACTACCCACTGAAAAATCTTCAATAGAAGGAGAAATTAAAACATTCTTTAAATTGATATTATTTTCAAATGCCTTATCTTTTATACCAATAATTTTATAAACAATATCATTACTAGTATATATGCTCGGAATAATAATTGTTTCAGTTTGTCCATTACAACCAGAAATATAAGCAACATCATCTTTTACATCAAATTTTAAGCCATCTGTATAATATGATACTAACATATCATCGTCTTTCCACTTTGCATAAACTGAAACATTTTTATCATTAACACCATTTATAACACCATTTGGTATCTCTTTATTATTATTGGTATAAAACCACCCTTCAAAATACTCATCAAGATTTGTATTTTTAAAACTAGGAAGAGCATACCCAGTCGTTTTTTCACCTGTATCAGTATAATTTTTAAACAAAGTAGAATATTGACTTGGCAAATTAAAATCCACATTTATTGTATATTTAGAAGATGTTTCATCTCCCCCAGGATTATCAGGTCCTGGAGCAGGGTCAACTGGATTACTAGGATTTTCCCCTTGTGGTTTTTTCTTTTTACATGCAGAAAAACTAAACATTAGAGGAATTATAAGTAAGCACATAAAAAAACTCTTTAAAAACTTTTTCACAATATCCCTCCAATATAATTTTATATATTATAATTATAATTTTTTTTGTAAATTATTGTCAAACATTTACAGCATATATACAGTTGTTTTTAAAGCACTACAACATTTATATTTTTCGCAAAAAACACATCAAATATGTGTTAATATAATATTTAAAATTTAGAAAATTTCAAAACATCAATAAAAAATAAAAAAAATCTAGGCATGCCTAGATTTTTTTTATTAATAATAATTAACTTCTTGGGTATTTAATATTTGCTTGTGCAGCAGCAAGTCTTGCAATAGGAACTCTAAATGGTGAGCAAGAAACATAAGTAAGACCAACTTTATGGCAGAACTCAATTGTTGAAGGATCACCACCATGTTCACCACAAATACCAAGTTTAATATTTGGACGAGTAGATTTACCAAGATCAACTGCCATCTTAACAAGTTTGCCTACACCAACTTGGTCAAGTTTAGCAAATGGATCAAATTCATAAATCTTTGTTTCATAATATGAATGTAAGAACTTACCAGCATCATCTCTTGAAAAACCAAATGTCATTTGAGTAAGGTCATTTGTTCCAAATGAGAAGAATTCAGCTTCTTTTGCAATTTCATCAGCAGTAAGAGCTGCTCTTGGAATTTCAATCATTGTACCAACCATGTATGGGAATTGTTCTTTTGTTAATTTATTTTCAGCAAGAACTGCTTCGGCTGTATTAACTACAACATCTTTAACATATTTAAGTTCTTTAATTTCACCAACAAGTGGAATCATAATTTCTGGAACAATCTTCCAATCTTTATGATTTTTAGAAACATTGATTGCAGCTTGCATAACTGCTCTTGTTTGCATTTCAGCAATTTCAGGATATGTAACTGCTAAACGGCATCCTCTATGACCCATCATTGGGTTAAATTCTTTAAGAGATTCAATTAAACTCTTAATTTGTTCAACTGACTTACCTTGTGTTTTTGCTAAAAGTTCAATATCTTTTTCATCTGTTGGAACAAATTCATGAAGTGGCGGATCAAGGAATCTGATAGTAACATCTTTTCCTTCCATTGCTTCATATAATCCTTCAAAGTCAGATTGTTGCATTGGAAGAAGTTTAGAAAGTGCAGCTTTTCTTTGTTCAACTGTATCTGAACAAATCATTTCACGGAATGCTGGAATTCTATCTTCTTTAAAGAACATATGTTCTGTTCTACAAAGACCAATACCTTCTGCACCAAATGATGAAGCTTGTTTAGCATCTTTTGGAGAATCTGCATTAGTTCTAACTTTAAGTGCTTTATATTTATCTGTCCAAGCCATAATTCTGCCAAAATAGCCAGAGTTAACATCAGCTGGAACTGTTTTGATTTCTTCTGCATAAATCTTTCCAGTTGAACCGTCAAGACTCATCCAATCACCTTCATGGAATGTTACACCATTAATTGTAATAACTTTCTTATCTTCATCAATAGTAACATCATTACCATTTCCGCAACCAGATACACAGCATGTTCCCATACCACGAGCAACAACGGCAGCGTGAGATGTCATACCACCACGAACAGTCAAAATACCTTGTGAATATTGCATACCAACGATATCTTCTGGTGATGTTTCAAGACGAACGAGAACAACTCTCTTTTCACCTTTTTCTTTAACCCATTCAACAACATCTTCTGCTGTGAAAACAACCTTACCAGCAGCAGCACCAGGAGATGCATTAAGACCAGTTGCAATTTCTTTTGCTTGTTTCAATGCAGCACCATCAAATTGTGGGTGTAATAATTGATCAAGTGATTTTGGATCAATCATAAGAACTGCTTGTTTTTCATCAATCATACCTTCATCAACAAGATCACATGCAATTCTGAGTGCAGCAGCTGCTGTTCTCTTACCATTTCTTGTTTGAAGCATATAAAGTTTACCTTCTTGAACAGTAAATTCCATATCTTGCATATCATGGAAATGATTTTCAAGATCTGTTGCAGTTTTAAGTAATTGTTCGTATACAGCTGGATTATGTTCTTTAAGTGAAGTTTCAACTTTTTCAGGAGTTCTAACACCTGCAACAACGTCTTCACCTTGTGCATTCATTAAATATTCACCCATAAGTCCTGGTTCACCAGTTGCTGGGTTTCTAGAAAAGGCAACACCTGTTCCTGATGTTTCACCCATGTTACCAAACACCATTGTTTGAACGTTAACAGCAGTTCCCCATGAATAAGGAATATCATTCATTTGTCTGTAAACATTAGCTCTTGGGTTATCCCATGATCTAAATACTGCTTTTATAGCACCCATAAGTTGTTCTTTTGCATCTTGTGGGAAATCACTTCCAATAGCTGCTTTATATGTAGCTTTAAAGTCTGCTACTAATTCTTTCAAATCATCAACAGTGAGTTCAACATCAAGTTTAACTCCTCTTTTCTTTTTAAGAGCGTCAATCTTAGCTTCAAATTCTTTTTTTGAAACTTCCATAACAACGTCTGAATACATTTGAATGAATCTTCTATATGAATCATAAGCAAATCTTGGATTATTTGTTTTCTTAGCAAAACCTTCAACAGAAATGTCATTTAAACCAAGGTTCAAAATTGTATCCATCATACCAGGCATTGATGCTCTTGCACCAGATCTAACAGAAACAAGAAGTGGTTCAACTGGATCACCGAATTTCTTTCCATTGTCTTTTTCAAGCCAAACTATGTGCTCCTCAATTTGTTTTTGAATTTCATCATTAATTTCTCTACCATCTTCATAATACTTTGTACAAGCTTCGGTAGAAACTGTGAAACCATTAGGAACTGGAAAACCAAGTCTTGCCATTTCAGCAAGGTTAGCACCCTTACCACCTAAAATTTCACGCATGTCTTTGTTGCCTTCTGCAAACTTATAAACATATTTTTTTGTAGGCATATAAAAATATCTCCTTGTGTAAAATATTGCTCGGTGCAACTTTTTGCACCTGCCAATTAAGATTATAACAAAGCAAAAAAAAATAGGCAACACTTTTAATTGCCTTTTTTATTTAAATTCTAATATGAACAATTAAAATTAAATAAATTGTTTTATTGTTTCAATATCTTCATCGGTTAAAAGTTTAAAATCCTTACATAAAAGACTTATTATTGAAATCATATCATTTCTAGACAAAAATTTTAAATTATTTAAATCTTCCAAATTTGTCATATCAATATTTTTGAGAATTGCCTGTTCATTAATTGAAAGTTCCAAATAAGGATTTTTATTTAAACATTTCCCACATAACAAACCATTAAAATCATATGAAAATGCAAAACTATTTTTATTTAATAATTCTCCACAACAAGCACAATTTTTAAGTTCCAATTTAAAGCCTAAAAATTTCAACGATTCCAACATAAATTTTATAAACACATACATTGAAGACACTTGATTATAGCAAACATTTTTGAGTGAATTTACTAAAAGTATAAATAAATTATTTTGTGGATCATTTTCCTTAACTGTCTTTTCACAAACTTCTAAACAACCAAGCATAAAAATATAATTATCAAAATCAATAGTAATATTAAAAAATTGATCTATGCTTGTTGCATTAATAACTGTATAAAAATCATTTTTCTTAATAAGCAAAAATTCAATAAAAGCAAAAGGTTGAACAGCAAAAGCAAGTTTTGCTTTGTCTTTTTTCACACCACGAACTCTTGCTTTAATAAGACCAAAATCACTAGAAAAGATAGTAACTATTTTGTCACTATCTTTATAATCTGTCGCTTTAATAACAATACCCTTAGTTTTAATTTCTTCCATAGTAAACTTTATTTTTACATACCCATTTGATTATTTTCATTCTGCATATTATTTTCTTTTTCAAGATTTTTAAAACCTGTCATCATATTATGGTATTTAATTTCTCCTGTTTTGCGAAATAAATCCTCACAAATCTTTGCACCTTTTTGGTATTTATTATTTTCACTCATAAAGTTATCTCCTTCGTAAATTAATAATTAACAAAAAACGCAAAAGTATTCACATTTTATTAAAATTATATATCTTTTTTTGAAAAACCAAGTTCATTTAATATGGAAACATCATCTTTCCAATCTTTTCTAACCTTAACAAAAAGTTCAAGCATAACTTTTCTATCAAAAAATTTTTCTATTTCTTCCCTTGCACTAGTACCAATTTTTTTGAGCATTGAACCATTTGTCCCAATAATAATTTGCTTATGTCTTTGACTTTCTGTAATCATATTTGCATCAATCTTTATTGTCTTACCCGATTCATCAAATTTTGTAATATCAATTGCAAGTCCATGAGGAATTTCTTCTTGTAAAAATAATAATGCTTTTTGTCTGATAATTTCTGAACAAATAAACCTAGTTGACTTGTCTGTATATTCATCAATAGGATAATAAGGATCACCCTCTGGTAAACATTCAATAAGTTCACTTTCCAACTCATCAATATTTTGATTTTTTAATGCAGATGTTGTAATGAATTTTTTTACAAAACTATACTCATTCAATTTAGATAATTTTGGATATAATTTTTCAAAATTAGTAAGTTCAATTTTATTAACAACAACAAATACAGGACAGTTAACATTTTTATATCTCTCAATAATTTTATAATCTTCTGTATTAATTTTTGTTGCATCTAAAACAACTAAGATAGCATCAACATCAACTGTTGCTTTATCTGTAACCGCTGACATATATTCACCTAATTTTGTTTTTGTATGTTGAACACCAGGAGTATCAACAAAAATCATTTGATAATCCTTCTCATTTTTTATTCCAAAAATTTTATTTCTTGTCGTTTGTGCCTTTGGACTAGTTATAGAAACCAATTCACCAACCAACCTATTTACCAAACTGCTTTTACCAACATTAGGTTTACCAATAACAGCAACAAATCCAGATTTAAATTTCATAATTACACCTACACTTTTATTATTCTACTCAATTCACATTCCTCAACATTCATTATGCTATAATCTTCATCACTAATATGATCATATCCCATCAAATGTAACATACTATGAATTACAAGTTTTTTTATTTCACTTTCAATTGTCACACCAAACTCTTTTGCTTGTTCACGTGCTCTTTTAATGCAAATCGCCATATCACCAAAATGAATATTTCCATTTTCAACTAAAAGCATATTTGCCTCATTAGAATCAATATCAAAAACATCACCTGCTTTTAGTGTTGTTGATGGAAAAGATAAAACATCTGTAATTTTATCAATCCCTCTATAATCTTTGTTCAATCTTTGAATCTTATTTTCAGAAACAAAAAAAATTACAACTTCAAGAATATCTGGTTGTTTCATATATTTAATAGTTTGCATGGCAACTTCTTTTGCTAACGTTTTTATTTTAACAGAAGTATGTCCAAAAACTTCAATTACACTTTTCATACTTAAATTATATTTTAAATCTTAAAAAAAGTAAATGAAAAACACACATTACTGTGTGTTTAAAATAAATTAATTATTGTTTCAATAAAACAATCTACTCTTGTATAATTTTCTTCTGTAACAATTGAATATGTGACATTGCTAATTTTTGTAATATCTTCAACTTTTCTCAATGCATCATTATAGGCATCATTTAATATTTTATCTTCAACATCTTTAAAAGGAACTATTCTTTCTTTTACTGACATTTCATAATAAGTAATTTCTTGAATTTTTATTGGAACTAAATATTGGTCATATAAATAAAAATCGCAAATTTCTGTTTCAAAATTATTAAAAATTGGCTTTTTACCATGATTTAACTTTAATTTATTAAATAATACAATATTTCTAACTACATATTTATTGCCTGTTCTTTCTAAATATTGTTGATTCTCGTTGTAAATTATACTAGCATTATAATACACTTTTCCTTCAATTTCCCCACTTGCTCCATTAGTATTTTTAATCAACAAATCTCCTGCTTTTACTATGTCACCAACTTTAAATTCAGACTCACCAGCAAAAACATTTATTTTTGTTATTACAGCATCATGCTTTGAAATTATATCAGAAACAACAACTTCCTGTTTTGTTGCTGGATAAACAACAATATTTAATTTTCCACCAACAATTTTAACTGAGCAACCAGATACATCATCAAAATTTACTAAAATCATCTGTTGTATTTCTCGTGTTGAATATTTATTTCTTTTCATTCCTGTAACTATACCTTTGTCAAACAAAAACTTGTTTACATTATTAATATCATAATTTAGATTTGAACTATAAGTAACATTAACATCAAATACATAACTGTTTATAGATATAAAATAAGATAAGATAATTACAATTGATAAAAATACACCCAAAAGATATGGTACCTTGGATAACACTTGACGAAATCCATTTTTATATATAATCTCATAATACTTATGTTCTATTTTACAAATTTTATTTAATTCTGTTAAATCACTTGATGATATAACAAATTTAATATATTTAGAATTAGATTTTAAATCTTTAATTAAAATATTTTTTGCAATAAGTTTATCAATGATTCTAGTCAAATTCATTCCTGAAATTTTAACACAAACTTCTTCCTTCATAAATCTTCACCTGAACCAACATTTTTCACATTTCCAGAAACTATAAGTTCACCTTTTGAAACAGACTTAATTTTTAAATCTATACCATCAATTACAATCTTATCTTTTCCAGAAAATAATTCTATTCTTGCTCCACTTAGATTTTCAATCTTAATTTTACCAACAATGACAACACCTACACCAAGTATTGTAGTTATACAAATTTTGTTCGTCATATCATCAATACTAAAATAATCCAAAAAATCATTAAAAAAACTCATATTAAATAATATGAGTCATAACTAATCAATATTCTAATATTTATTAATACAAATTTTCCATCATTTTAATATATTCTATCGCAACAACTTTTACATGCTCATATGTAAGCCCGCCTTGCATATAACACATATAAGGTTCTCTTATAGGACCATCAGCAGAAAGTTCTATTGATGAACCTTGAATAAATGAGCCTGCCGCCATAACAACTTTATCTTGATAACCAGGCATATCCCAAGGCATAGGAACAGCCATACTATCAACTGGACTAAATTTTTGAACAATCTCACAAAATTTTACCAAATTATCTTCTGTACCAAATTCAATAGAACGAACAATATCATAAGGCATCTCATCAATTTTAGGAAATGATTTAATTCCATATCTTTCTAAAACTTTTCCAAATAGATAATTCCCTTTAAGTGCATTCAACACAGTATGAGGAGCAAGAAAAGATCCTTGGAAAAATGGAACATAACTTCCAGCATAAGAACCCACTTCAAAAGCAATTGATGGTGCAATAAATCTTGATGAAATTTGTTCTATAACTTTTTCCTTACCAACAATATAAGCCCCTGTTGGAGCAATTCCACCACCAGCATTTTTTATTAATGAACCAATCATAACATCTGCACCAACATCACATGGTTCTCTTTTTTCAACAAATTCACCATAACAGTTGTCAACCATAATAATTACATCTTTATCAACTTTTCTAATCTCATTAATGACTTTTTCAATTTTCTCTATTGAAAGTGAATTTCTTGTAGTGTACCCTCTTGACCTTTGAATGTACACAATTTTAGGTTTTATTTTTATAACTTTATTTATTACAGTTTCAGAATCAAAATCATTATCAACAAGTTCACAATCTTCATAATTAATTTTAAAATCTTTAAGCGAACCAATCCCTTCACCAAAAATTACATTAATCAAAGTGTCATATGGTTTCCCTGTAATAGATAACATTGTATCATCAGGTCGCAAAACACCAAATAATGCAATTGTAAGAGCATGAGTTCCACTTGAAATTAAAGGACTAACAATACCTGTTTCTGCACCAAAAGCACTTGCATAAATTTTTGCAAGTTTACCTTTTGCAACATCTTCATTTCCATAACCAGTTGATGATGCCATATCAGTTAATTGAAGTTCTGCATCTCTAAATGCCTTCAAAATTTTAGCCTGATTATATAAACAAATCTCTTCAAATTTAGAAAATATACTTTCACATTCATTTTCTATTTCATTAATAATTTCTAATGATTTTTCATTAAACATAATAATTTCCTTTATAAAAAACGCATTTTATATTTATTTAACCCAAAAAATACTGTCAATTTTAAACAATTCTCTTAAACCACTTCTCAATTTCAGATTTTGTAATTCTTACAACAACAGGTCTACCATGTGGACAAAACAACACAATACCATTATTTCCAATATCACCAAGAAGTTTCTTTATTTCAGATTTTGTTAAATCGTCGCCACCTTTAATAGCACTCTTACATGCCATTTGCATTAAGTTATCTTTTATTAAATCAACTTCTGTGATTTTAGATTTATTAAGTCTCTCAGCCAAAAACATTCCAAAAAATTTATTAAAATCAATATCAGAAACAGTTGCTGGCACTGATGAAATTTTATAAGTTCTATCACCAAATTCATCAATCTCAAAACCAACTGAACGAATAGCATCTAAATTATCATTTATTATTTGATCATCTTCTGGATTTAATGTTAAAACAAATGGAACTAACATTGGTTGAATAACGATATTCTTTTTTTCATATTCTTCTTTCAATTTATCATATCTTAATCTTTCATGTGCCGCATGTTGATCAATTAGATAAATATTATTACCCCATTCAATTGCTAAATATGTATTAAAAAACTTTCCAACAATTTCCAATTCGTCTTCTGCAAAATCATTTTGTTTTGTATCTGATTTTACAAAACTAGTCTGGCTTTCATTAAGGGCATAATTTTCAGACTCAAAAGCACCTTTACCTATATCATTAATTTTCTCATTAATTCGTTCTAAAAGTTTTGAACCCAAACCAAAGTTATCTCTTGCCCCACCATTAATAGCTTGTGATGAATTAGTTATCATTGAGTCTATAACTATTTCACTCATCTGTTCCTTTTTATCTTCACTAAGTTTGCTAAAATCAGATGAAAATGGATTAAGATTTACACCTGCTTTATCAACCACATTTGAACTAGATTTTTTTATATCATTTGAAAACGCTAAGTTTGCATTAGTTTCTATATCAATATTTTTAACATAATCCATCTCATTTAATGCACGAGAAACAGCTTCAAATACAACAGAATAAACAAGTTGAGATTTTAAAAACTTAACATCTAATTTATTTGGATGAACATTAACATCAATCTCATTTGTTGGAACATTTAAATACAACACAAAGAAAGGATATTGCCTTTTCATCAAAAAATCACCATATGCATTTGCTACGGCAGTCTGAATAGTTAAATTAATTACATATCTTCCATTAATAATCAAGGTTTGATAAGTCCTATTAGATTTTGAATAAGTTGGTTTCCCAACAAATCCTGACACTTTAACATTTTCTCTTTCTGCAAAAACATCTAATGTTTCATTAACTGATTCTTTTCCATATATAGAAAACATAGCTTCTTTCTCAGAACTACCAACAGATGAAATAATTTTTTTACCATCAACAATATAAGTTATATTAATTTTTGGATTTGCTAAAACTATACGACTAACAATATTAGTTATTTCTTGTTCTTCACTTTTAGGCTTTTTTAAAAACTTCGCCCTTGCAGGAACACAGAAAAATAAATCTGAAATTGTAATTGTTGTACCAGTATTACAAGAAACTTTCTTTACTTGACCAAACTTACCTCCTTCAACTGTAATGCTACAACCCACTTCCTGATTTTCTGTCTTAGAAATAAGTTTAACTTTTGCAACAGAAGCAATTGAAGCCAGTGCTTCTCCTCTAAATCCAAGTGTAAAGATTGAATCCAAATCACTTGAATTTTTAATTTTACTTGTAGCATGCGGCAAAAATGCTGATTTTAAATCATCTTCCTCAATTCCACATCCGTCATCAGAAACTTGCATAAAACTAATACCACCATTCTTAATTTCTATGGTGATATTTCTTGAACCTGCATCGATAGAATTTTCCACAACCTCTTTTATAACAGAAGCTGGTCTTTCCACAACTTCACCAGCAGATATCAAATTATAAACTGATGAATCAAGAATATTAATTTTTGCCATAATTTTCTCCTTATTTACTTTTTAACTTTATCAACAAGATTTTGTAATGTTCCAAACGCCATAAGTGGCGAAATTGTATCCATATCCATTTCTTTTAAAACATTAATAACTTCTGCAACATTCGCATTTGTTTGAACACCATTTGATTGACTTTGAATAACAACACCAGAACTACCATTTTCTTTCTCACTCAGAATCTCTTTTGCACGAGAAATAAGTTCATTTGGAAGTCCCGCCAGTTTTGCAACTTCTATACCAAAACTTCTATTAGCTGATCCCCTTGCAATCTTATGTAAAAATACGATGCTATTCTCCCATTCCTTAACCATAACTCTATAATTTTTAACACCTACCATTTTACCCTCTAAATCAGTAAGTTCATGATAATGTGTAGAAAACAAAGTTTTTGCATGAAGATGATTAGAAAGATATTCAATTATGGCAGATGCTATACTCATTCCGTCATATGTTGAAGTTCCACGTCCCACTTCATCAAGAATAATTAAACTCTTATCTGTTGCATTATTGATAATATTAGCAATCTCACTCATTTCAACCATAAAAGTACTTTGACCAAATGCCAAATCATCTGATGCACCAACTCTTGTAAATACTCTATCAATAATTGCAATTTCAGCAGATTTTGCAGGAACGAAACTTCCCATATGAGCCATAAGTGTAATAATTGCAACTTGTCTCATATAAGTACTCTTACCACCCATGTTAGGGCCTGTTATAAGCATTGTTCTATTTTCATTATCATCTATAAATGTATCATTTGGTGAAAATTCGCCACCATCAATCATTGCTTCAACAACTGGATGTCTGCCAGATTCAATTTTAATATGATTAATATTGTTTGAAATTTGCGGTCTAACATAGTTATTATTAACAGCAATTTCAGCAAAGGAAATCAAGCAATCTGATATAGCAATTGCAGATGCAATATTTGAAAGTTCAGGAATATACGAAGCCAAATATCTTTTAAGTTCTAAATATAGTTTTGTTTCAAGCTCAATTGACTGTTCTTTACTATTCAAAATTTTATACTCCATTTCTTTTAAGTCAGGAGTTATATATCTTTCACTATTTGTTGTTGTTTGTTTTCGAATATAATTGTCTGGCACAAGAGATAAACCAGAATTTGTTACTTCAATATAATAACCAAATATCCTGTTGTATCCAGTTTTTAAATTTTTGATACCTGTCTTCTCTTTTTGATCTTTTTCATACTCAGCAAGCCACTGTTTTCCATATTCACCTGCGTTTCTAAGTTTCCCAAGTTCTTCATTATAACTTGAAAGAATATATCCACCATCTTTCAAATTTGCAGGAGCATTTGGATCAATCGCATCATTAATAACTCTTCTCAAATCTTGCAATAACTCAATATTTTCACCTGCTTCTTTTAACAACTTAGATTTACAAGACAAAAGTATTGTTTTAATTTCAGGCAATTTACCTAATGCATCTGCCAAACTTAAACATTCCTTAGGCGTAATTGTCCCAGCAGAAATTTTACTACACTTTCTTTCAATGTCCAAAAATCCACCAAGTTCATCGGCTAAGTTATTTCTTAAAATTAAATCATTTGCAAGTTCTTCAACACCATCTAATCTCTCATTAATCAATATCTCATCTCTAAGTGGTTGGTCTATAAAAGATTTTAAAAGCCTTGCACCCATTGGAGTTTTTGTCTTATCCATTAGCCATAACAAAGAACCTTTCTTATGATTAAGAGAAGTGCTTTGTGTAAGTTCCAAATTTTTTCTTGCTAAAATATCAAGATGTACAAATCTTGAATCTTGAACAATAGATAATTTTTTTATATTTGAAATTTGTCTCTTTTGTGTATCGATAAAATAATTAATAACACCACCAACAGCAAGCGTTAATTCTTTCTTATCTTGAAGTCCAAGAGCAGATAAATTGTTTATAGAAAATTGTTCTAAAATCGCATTTTTACACTTATTCAACTCAAAAACACTATCTTTTGGATAAAAATCTGGAACATAATTAAATTTTACAGCAGATAAACTATATGATTCTTTAATAAAATTTGAATTACATAAAATTTCAGATGGCTTAACTCTTGCAAGCACATCATCTAAAAGTTTTATCCTTTCTTCTCCAACGAGTTCAATAGCTTCAATATATCCTGTTGATATATCACTATAACAAACTCCAATAATATTTTTATTATTATAAACAGTCATCAAAAAATTATTTCTGTTTGCTTCAAGAACATCATTTTCAATTACAGTTCCAGGAGTAACAATTTGAATAACATCTCTTTCCACTAAACCTTTTGATGCCTTTGGGTCTGACAACTGTTCACAAATTGCAACCCTATGACCATTTGCAATAAGCTTTGAAAGATATGTGTTGGCTGCATGATAAGGAATACCACACATTGGTGCTCTTTTTTCAAGTCCACAATCTTTACCTGTTAAAGTAAGTTCAAGTTCTCTTGAAACAAGTTCCGCATCTTCAAAAAACATTTCATAAAAATCACCCAGTCTATAAAAAAGAATAGTATCTGGATATTTTTCTTTCATCTCTAAATAATGCTTCATCATTGGTGATAACATATCTTATCTCCTACTTTTTAGAATTTTTGTCATCTGCTTGCTTTTTATTAGATTTATTTTCCCTTAAAATCTTCATTGTCTTCTGGTCTTTTGGTAAAATCGAACATTCAATAGGAAGTTTAAAATTCTTTTCTTTAAAAAGTCTTGTTTCTTCCTCATTCACAATTTCACCATATATAACAGATTTTCTTGCCATAGTAACTTTAACATCAACAAACTCGCCAACACAATTTTTATTACCATTAAAAGAAATCGTTTTACCTGAATCAAGAGAACCATAAAGTGTATCATCTTTACTAGCACTTTCAACAAGCACTCTATATGTTTTTCCTACAAGTTCAGCACTTTTCTTATTAACAATTTCATTTTTAATAGCTAAAAGTTTTGATAATCTTTCTTTCTTAATTTTTAAGTCAACTTGCTTATCCATTTTTTCAGCAACTGTACCTTTCCTTTTTGAATATAAAAATCCAAAAATTTGTAAGTACTCAGTTTTTCTGACAACATCTAATGTTTCTTCAAAATCCTCATCTGTTTCGTCAGGAAATCCAACAATAATATCAGTTGTTAGTTCTGCATCTGGAATTTTTTTCTTAATTTCATTAACAAGTTTTAAATATTTTTCTTTTGTATATTTCCTATTCATAGATGCCAAAATCTTATCACTTCCTGATTGTACTGGTAAATGAATTCCATGGCATATATGTTTTGAATTTGCAATAACATCAATCACATCACTTGATAAATCCTTAGGATGTGATGTCATAAACCTTAATCTGTATTCATAATTCAATTCATCTAAATCTGACAAGAGTTTAGCAAAACTAACTTCCTTTCCATTTCTTGCAACACCTTTATATGAATTAACATTTTGACCAAGAAGCGTAATTTGTTTATAACCCTGTTTTAAAAGATTTTCAACTTCAAAAATTATTGAATCTTCTGGTCTAGAAATTTCTCTGCCACGAACATATGGAACAATACAATATGTACAAAAATTATTACAACCATACATAATGTTAACCCAAGCATTAACTCCACTTGTTCTTGAAATTTTCATTTCATCTCTAAGTTCAATATTTTCATCTTCTACAATACTAGAAACCTTTTTTCCTGTTGAAATTCTTGATTTGAGCATTTCATCAAACTTAGACAAATTATGTGTACCAAAAATAATATCCACATAAGGATATTTTCTGAGTATTTCCTCAGCATAATTTTTTTGCTGACTCATACATCCACAAATTGCAATAATCATATTAGGCTTTGCAACTTTTATATTTTTAAGTTCTCCAATATTTCCAAAAATTTTCTGTTCAGCACTTTCACGAATAGCACATGTGTTAAAAACCACAATATCAGCATCAACTGCATTATCACATGAAACATATCCATTATTTTCCAAAATACCAGCAAGTTTTTCAGATTCATGAACATTCATTTGACAACCATAGGTCAAGATTAAATATTTTTTGTCCAAATTATCCATAATATCTCCTAATTATACATAATCAATTATACATTAAATAAATAAGAAATTCAACAAATTAAAAAACTAATTTTAATAAAGCAAATGTATAAATTTAATATTTGTCGAAAATAATAACTTTGAAGGTAATTTTGATGAAAAAGATAAAAAAGTTCATTAAAATTTTAACATTATCATTCGCCGTAATTGCTGTTGTTGGCATAGTATCAGGCGTAGGTTTTTACTTTGCAGTTACACATTCAGTCAAACTTGATAAAGAAAAACTTGAAGCAACTAAAAATGTCACTTCATTACAAATTTATGATTCAAATGGTATATTACTAAACCCTGCAAAAGACACTTACCTTCCAATCAATAAAATTTCAAATACAACAAAAAATGCATTCATATGTGCAGAAGATAAAAGATTTTATAACCACAGTGGTATAGATTACATTAGAGTTTGTGGTGCAATGGTATCAAATTTAAAATCTCGCTCTTTTTCACAAGGTGCATCAACAATATCTCAACAATTAATAAAAAACACACAACTTTCAAGTGAAAAAACTATTAATCGTAAATTAAAAGAATTTAAACTTACAAAACAACTAGAAAAACAATTTTCAAAAGATGAAATTCTTGAAATGTATCTAAATAATATATATTTTGGAAATGGTTGCTATGGAATAGAAACTGCCTCTATGCACTATTTTGGAAAATCAGCTGAAAATCTAACACTTCCAGAAAGTGCACTTCTTGCGGGAACAATAAACGCACCAAGTTTTTACGATATACAAAATAAACAAGATAAAGCACTATCCAGACGAAACTTAATTTTGGACTTAATGAAAGAGTATGGAAAAATCTCAGAACAAGACTGTGAAAAAGCGAAAGCAGAACCAATAATGCTAAACATAACCAACCTATCTAACAACTATTATATCTTTGATGAAATTATTGAAGAAGCCTGTGATATATTAAATGTTTCTGAAACCCAACTTAAAAATAGCAATTTAACAATCCAAACTTATTATGATTTAGAATTGCAAAGTAAAATTAATTCTGTAATAAAAAATAATTATAACAACATTGAATCATCACCAAAAATTGCCTCAATAGTTATTGACAATGAAACAAATGGCATTTTATCCATAATCGGAAATAAAAGCGTACTTGAAACAAAAAAACAACCCGGTTCCGTAATAAAACCAATACTTGTTTATGCACCTGCAATTGAAAACAAAGTTATTTCCCCTGCAACAAAAATATTAGACGAAAAAATTAATTTTTCTGGGTATAGTCCAGAAAATGCAGATAAAAAATTTCACGGTTTTGTATCTGCTCGTGATGCTCTTAAAAATTCATTAAATATTCCTGCCGTAAAACTATTAAACGAAGTTGGAATAAACAACGCTCAAAATTTTGCTAATAAAATTGGAATAGAATTTACAAAACAAGACAACAACCTTGCGATTGCACTTGGAGGCTTCACCGAAGGTGTTAATTTAAAATCATTGGCAGATTCATATTGTACTTTTGCAAATGAAGGAAACTATTCTAAAAGCAAGTTTATAAATAAAATAAGTAAAAATAATCGATTAATATATAAAGATTCTATTACCAGAAAACCTGCCATGTCAGATAGCACAGCTTACTTAATAACAAACATGCTACAAAGCACAGCTAAATCAGGAACTGCAAAAAGATTAAAAAATATAGAATATGACTTAGCATCAAAAACAGGAACTGTCGGTTTATCTAGTTCAAGCAAAAATTCAGATTCATATAATATTTCGTATACCTCTAATCATACCATACTATCCTATGTTGGTGGCACAATAATGCCTGAAAGTGTAAATGGTGCAACATATCCAACAATGATAACAAAGGACACACTATCAATTCTTTATGAGAATGAAAAACCATCAAAATTTATTATGCCTAGTTCAGTTGAAATAAAACAAATCAGCAAAGATGAATATGATAAAAATATAATTAAAATTACACTTGATGAAAGTGATAGTTTAAGCGAATATTTTGCAAAAAATAATATTCCAAAAGAATACACTCAACAACAAGAAACCAACACAATTCAAGTATTCAATTTTGAAAATAAAAAACCGATTATAAGTTTTTTCACTAAAACCGGTTATAGTTATAATATAATGCGTGTACAAGAAAATGAATATAAAAAACTATCTTCAATTGATAATATATCAAACAATGAAATAATCAAATTTGAAGATAAAACTGCAAAAACAAACAATATTTATACATATTATATTGAAATTTGCGAAAAATCCTCTGGAAAAATTGTAAAAAGTAATCAAATCAAACTCAGAGTATTTTAACTATTTAGATTTAATTTCCACTACTTCAATGTTACTCATTGAACGAGCAATAATTTCATCAAAATCAATTTTTTTCTGTTCTTTTAAAACATCTTCAAGTTTAGGTCTAACAACTGGACTATCAGGTAAAAACACTGTACAACAATCTTCAAAAGGTTTAATAGATGTTTCAAATGTATTAATCTTTTTTGCTATCTCAATAGTTTCACACTTATCAAATGCGACAAGAGGTCTAATTATTGGAGTAGATTTAACAACTTCTGAAACTACTGTCATACTTTCAATGGTTTGACTAGCTACTTGTCCTAAACTTTCACCAGTTATAATCATTCTTCTTTTAAATTTTTTACACAACTTTTCAGCAACAGTAAACATTCCTCTTCTAAGCAAAGTAATCATATATGAATCATCACAGTTCTCATGAATTTGCTCTTGCAATTCTGTCATTGACACCATATAAATTATTAAATCACCTGTATACTCACTTAAAATTTTTGCAAGTTCTTCAACCTTTTCTCTTGCAGAAATTGAAGTATATGGATAACTATGAAAGTGAACTGCACAAACTTTAACTCCACGTTTCGCCATCATATATCCTGCAACAGGACTATCAATACCACCAGAAAGAAGTAAAAGACCTGTGCTAGATGTACCAACAGGCATACCACCCATACCACGAATAGAATTTAAGTAGATAAAAGTTTCACAATTTTCACGAATATCAATATTTAATATCAACTCTGGATTTTTAACATCAACTTTTAAGTTAGAATTTTTTTCTAAAATTTTACCACCAATATCAGCAGAAATTTGCATAGAATTTAATGAGATAGTTTTTTTATCTGCCCTATTAGTTTCAACTTTAAAAGTTCCTTTTTTATCAAGCATAAATTCAACTGATTGACTTACTATTTCTTCATAATTAGTCTTCATAAAAATTGCAGGAGAAAAAGAAAATATGCCTGCAATTTTTTTAAGCCTTTCAATAATTTCTTCTTCAAATTCTCTTTCGTAATCACAAATTAAGTATCTACCAGGAATTTTTTTTACACTCAAATCAAATCGTTTAAGAGCTTCTTTAATGTTTATATAAAGCACTTTTTCAAAAAATCCACGATTCTTACCTTTTAAAAATATTTCTCCAAATCTAATTAAAATAACATTTTTCATATCTAATCCTTTAACTTTTGCATTTTTTTAAATCGTAATATATTTTTAATTATAACTGAAACTATGTAATCTAATTCATAATTAATATAAGGGGAAAAACTAATTCTAATGCTCCCTATTGTTTCATCTAATGTTTTACCCATTGCTTCTAAAACTCTATTGCCCGCCTTTTTTGAAGAACATGCTGAACCCGTTGAAACAACAACTCCATCATCTTCCATAGCATTTACAAGAACTTGTCCTTTAATCTTTGGTATTGATAAAGAAACAATATAAGGTAAACATTCTTCATCTGAATTAAATTCAATATAATCAGATATTTCACTTTCATTAATCTTTTTTATTAATTCTTTTTTTAAATTAGTAATCTTTTTATAATTACTATCCAATTCATCATTCAATTTTTTTGCTGCATATGCAAAGGCCAAACTTCCTGCCACATTTTCTGTTGAAGACCTTAACCCATTTTCCTGACCACCACCATATAGCATGGGATCTAAAACCAAACCATTCTTAATCCACAATCCAGCGATTCCTCTTGGTGCATAAATTTTATGAGCAGATATAGTGTATAAATCTACACCAAGATCTCGAAGATTAATTTTAATTCTACCAAGTGCCTGAACACCATCGCTATGAAAAATTATATCTTTATTTTTCTGTTTAACAATTTTACATATTTCTTTAATATCATTTATTGCACCTGTCTCATTAGAAATATGAATAACAGAAACTAAGGCAACCTCATCAGTAAGCATATCTTTTAATTTTTCTATATCAATTTTACCATTTTTAAGTAAAGGTATATCTTTTACAATTATACCTCTTTTTGCCAATTCATGTGCACTATTATATACTGCTGGATGTTCACCTGCTGAAATCAATACAACTTGTCCCGCACGAAGATGTACTCCTCTAAACACAGCATTATTAGACTCTGTTGCACTAGAAGTGAATATCAATTTTCCACAATCTCCATGCAAAACTTGATTTATATTATCTCTTGCTTCATCAAGTATTTTCTTTGACTTATTTCCAAGTTTATAAGAAGCACTAGGATTATAAAATGAATCAATATTATTGTTTCGCATCAAATCATACACTTCATCAAAAACTTGCGTCGTAGCAGCATTATCTAAATAATAAAATTTATCCATAAAATAATTATGAAACATGTCATGTATTTTGTCAAGAATTAAAAAGTTGATGGAATTAAATTTAACATCTCATTTAATTGATTAGAGTTTAAATATACTTCTGGAATTTTTCCAACAATCAAACTCTCACACAAAAGAACATCAGAAGAACTATTCAATACCAATTTTCTAAATGGCAAAACAACATTCACTCTAATTGAAATTTCCAAATAAATTTTGTGAGTTGTTTGGTTAATACCAGCAGACTCAAAATTTGAAGTAAAATAGCAATAAACTTCTCCAAAAGGATTAACATTAAAAGCAACCTTAGGGCCATAACCTGCAAGTATAGAAATACCTGTAAATGCTCCAATAGATATCTTTATAGGTTTCTTTGCAAACTCTAAAAAATTTGACATAACAACCCTACTCATTGCTTTTGATAAAATATTGATTCTAACTGAATTAGCTTCAATATAAGCAACATTATCATTTGTATCTTTTACAACAGTAACTAAATCACCATAACTAACATTCTGATTCATCGTATCTGCAATTGCATAATTTATGGATCTTGTTGCGTATGCACTTAATTGAGTTTCTGTACTAGCAACAACAATAGGCGTTGCTAAATATTTCGCATACATAAATATTAAAAGTATAAAAATTAAAAAAAACGCAAAAATCTTATTTTTTAATCGAAATTTGCGTATATTAATTGATTTAACCCTAAATTTCTTGCGTTTATTTTTCATATTAAATTATATTAATAAATAATATAATTTATGATAAACATATCACAAAATCAACTTTTTTTAGTTTTTGATTTTACGAAAAATGACACAATATATGACAATCCAATTGACACAGCTACACCTGCTGATGTAGCCATTAATCCTCCTCCAATAGCACCAAATAAACCATTAGAAGTAGCACCTTCAATTGCACCACGTGCAAGAGCATTTCCAAAACCAGTAATTGGCAATGTCGCACCAGCTCCTGCCCATTCAACTAAATAATTATATATTCCAAATCCACCAAGAATAGCCCCCACCATTAAGAATATAACAAGTATTCTTGCTGGTGTAATTTTTGTTTTTATTTCAATAAGTTCTCCTATTAAACAAATCAAACCACCAACACAAAAAACTTTTACATACATAAAAATTGCTGCTAACATAAACTCCTCCTCACTCTAAAACCAATTCAATTAAATGCGAAACACATGGTATTGAATCACCTTGCTGATTTGATGTTGTACTCATTAATGCACCTGTCGCTGCCACTAAAACTTTTTTGAAAACACCTGATTTCATTTTCTCAATTATATATGACGCAAGCACCGATGCAGAACATCCAGCACCACTGCCACCTTGATAAGACTCTTCTTCAAAAGAATATATTGAATGACCCAAATCAATATAATTTTGTTCTAAAACATATCCTCTTTTACTTATCAAATCTCTAAGTATATCCGATCCCAATTTTCCTAAATCCCCTGTGGCAATAAAATCATAATCATTAGGTTTTGTTTTTGTATCAGCAAAAAAGTTACATAAAGTATCACATGCCGCTGGTGCCATTGCAGCTCCCATATTTGCAATATCAATAACACCAAAATCTTGCACTCTACCAAAGCATACTTTTTTAATTTTTATATTAGACTTTTTATTTGAAACAACAAAACCACCACCAGCAGTAACAGTCCATTGAGAATAACTCTGTCTTTGATTACCAAATTCAAGTGGATATCTATATTGTCTTTCTGCTGCACTAAAATGACTTATAGTAGAACATAAAATATTATCAAATCCTCCACCATCAATAAGACAAGCCGCCAATCCTAAACTAGCAGTTATCGTTGAACATGCAGAATACACTCCAACAAAAGGAACTTGTAAAACTTCTGCGGAATAATTACTACTAACAATTTGATTCATCAAGTCTCCGCCAAGATACAAATCTATATCCGAATTTTTTAATTTTGAATTTTTTACTGCATCTTTATTAATCAAAGATAACATTTTTCGTTCTGCTTTCTCAAATGTCTTTTCACCCATTCTGTCATCTTCAACTGAATTCTTAAAGTAATTTTTGTAAGTACCATTTTTCTCTTTTTCACCTACCAATGAAGATGCCCCCACTATGTAGCAATCACTTAAAATTTCAAGTGTTTGATTTCCAATTCTTTTCATATAATCTCCAAATTAAAATAATTGTATAAGAGTATAAACAAGTCCAACAATAATAGAATAAGCAACACCATTAACAAGTACTGGTCCTGCAACATAAAACATTTTTGCTCCAATACCAAAAACCAATCCTTCATTTTTAAATTCAATGGCACATGATGCAATACTATTTGCAAACCCAGAAATAGGAATAAATGTTCCAGCGCCACCAAATTTTGCAATTCTATCAAACACACCAAAACCTGTAAGTAAAATTGTAATTGTAATAATGATAATACTACTCCAACTACCCACTCTCAAAATATCCATTGTTGGATTATATGCCTTAATTATGTCACCAAACATTTGTGCCATGCAGCATATCATACCTCCAACCAAAAATGCATGAAAAAGAGAATTAAACCATCCCGTTTTTGGCGTTTGTTTTTCAACATACATTAAATACTCTTCATTTCTTTCGATATTATCACTCATATCATCTCCCAACTTTTTTTTTGCAAATTTACTTAAATTTATTTACAAAAAGTAATATATTTATTCAATTTATAAATATTTTTTATTTTTTGATAAAAACTAAGATTAACAATCGGAGGTCTTATGAAAAATAAAATCAAAAAAATTTTAACAGCAACAATCGTATCTGCTGTATCATTCACAGCAATTGGCTGCGGAACAAACAACACAAAACTTGCAAAAAATATTGACAATAGTATGGCTGAATTCATTTCAAGCATAAACAATCTTGACTATGTTGAAACAGGAGCAAAATCAAGTTCAACGAACGACAAGGTTGGAAAAATCGTTGAAACGTCCGCTCCAATGTTTGAATCAAACAAAACTAATACATCACAAAAACTCTTAGCCAATAGCAATGAAAAATTTTTAAATGAATCTGCAACAAATTCATATCTTGAAAACACAATCACAAAGCCACAAGAAAGATCTGATAATTTTAAATTATTTGTTTTATCAGAATCTCCATTTATCACATTAACAAGTAATGATAATGATGCAAACTTAAATCTTAATGTTAAATTTTCAACCAACAAAATTGAAACTACATCAACAGAAATTGAATCAAAAATTAATACTCTAATTTTGAAACGTTCTATCTTAATGATTTATGTAAATGAAATTTATAACAACAATGTAAATCTAACAGAAGAAAATAAAATTGCAATCAACGCATATGTTAACGTTATTAAAGAAAATACTTCTTATCTTAAAGGAAACAGAGGTATGGTTAAAAATCAATTAAAACTAGCAAGCAATTTAGTTTCATCTGAACAAAATGAAAATCTTGTCAACTATTATATTATTAAATCAGGTGAAGCTCTTGAAACCAGAGTAAACAAACTAAATTCGACAATAGAAGCAATTGATTCAATTATCAACATTATTGAAAATAACTTAACAAACAACTCTTCATACTATAAAACTAATTTAAGCAACACCTATAATAATATTCTTTCAAATTTATCAACAAACAAATCTAACCCATCAGAGTTAACAAAAGATTCAAGCAATGTAGATGTAGCAAAATCAATAGCCGATTCACTTAATTTCACTAATCTCAATAACACATCAATAAACACGCAAACAAACCTCAATAATATAAATCAACCTAATAAACTTCCATCAACAAATAATAATACAATAAATGAAATTGTACCTCATCAAACAACTAATTCTACAAACCAATCACAAAATATAACATCACAAAATACAAATAATTCACTTAATAATACTGTTAATCAACAAAATGAATTAAATGAAAACAGAAATAATAAGAATATTCAAAACAATTTAAACAACAAAACAATCAAAAGAAGACATAATAGAAGATCTAGAAATATGTCTAATTTAAATAACACTAATCAAAACACTAATAATAATGACGCAACAAACACAAATTTGCTTGGCAACAATAACATTCAAAGCAATATGCCAAATAAAGATTTAAATTATAGAAATAATAGGATTAGAATTAATAATTTTCCAACATCAAACTCAAACAACTCACAAAACAATTTAAGACCTTCTCAAAATAATAATGACATGTTTAAAGAAAACACTATCAATCAAACAAACACAAACAATATTGAAATCAAGGAAGAACACGATAATAAAAATAACACAGGAGAAAACAAACTAATGACTGATAACGAACAAAAAATTATGAGAGCAAAAAGAACTCCTGAACAAACAAAAACAGAAGAATACACTTCTGCAAAAGTAAGTAATTTAGATATGGAAACAAATCGTGCAACTCATGTTCCTTATAGAACACAAAATAAATTTTAAAAAAATAGGGTTAATACCCTATTTTTTATTAACTTCTTGCAGTATGTTGTCCTTCAACATAAGAAATAATTAATTCAAAAGTTTTATAAGTAATTTTAAATTTTGTATTTGAAGATAATGTCATCAATTCTGGAACTTCAAATCCACCTTGATTATATTTATATTCACATTCTTCATAAGAACCATAGCCATTTTCATTTATATAAATCTTAAAGTTTGAAATATCTAAAAATTCATCTCCAAAATCAGCATAAGTAATAGCCAAACGAATATAATCTTTTGAAATAATGTCACCAGCTTTTAAATTAAAAAGTCCAGATGTATACTCTGCATAAATTCCACTTTCTGTTTTTTCTTTTATATTAACTGTATAATCTATACTAAAACCCTGATATGCAAAAGTTAAAACAGCTTTATTTCCACCTGCTCTAAACTGAACATTATTTTGACTATCCAAATCATAAAGACCAACAATATTAGTTAAATGCGATTTATCAAGTTTAATTCTCTGTGTAGTTCCGTCTGAATATTCAGCCAAGAAATATAAACCAGTATAATTAAAATGGTCATAAACATAATATTCACTTTCTGTTTGATTTAATTTAACAGATTTTAAATATATAGGTGTTTCCCTTGTAAGCACTATTGAAACAATAATTCCAACTGCAACCACAACAAGCACGCTCGCAGCAATAAGCAATCTTTTCATTAACTTTGAATGCTTTCGGTGCATTTTAAGTTTCTTTATTGATTTAGCATGCAAAAGGTCAAATTCATCTACATATTGACCAACATAAGTATAATCAAAATCATCAATTGTTAGTGTAAGTTCTTTTTTCTTATTTTTATCACCTTCACCAAACAATGCTTTTAATTCATCATAATCTTGCTGTTTCTTCTTGTCAGAGTCAGAGCCATCACCTGTTTCATATTCATCACCAAAGTTCTCATCAACAATTTCAACATCAGCAGATTGAAGAATCTTTGAAATTTTACTTTTAACTTCATCTAATTTTTCAAGTTTATCAATTTGAAATTTAGATAAATCTTCACTATCAGAACCATTATCATTTTCATCTATTGCATTTTTATTTAAATTCAATTTTTCTAAATCTTCATTATTCTGATCTTGATTATTTTTCTCATCAGAAGAATTGAACACTTGTTCAACTTTTGGTTCTTTTTTCTTTTTCCCAAACACCAATGCCCAATCCTCCTTATAATATTATTATTTACATCAACATTATATCAAACCCCAAATTTAAGGTCAAATAATTTAATATCAAAATAGATTATTAAAATCCTAGACTACATAGTCTAGGATTATTTTAATTATTACATCTAATAACTGCATATTTTATAATTTTATTATCTTCGATTGACAATGGTTTACCCTTACCAAGTCTTGTATCTTCTGAAATAGAAGAAACTGAAATAGCTGAATATTCATCATCTTCTGTTTGAATAACAATATCATCTTCATCTCCAAACACACCAGAACAAATTATTTTTGATCCACTAGAAGATGCACCAAGATTATAAATTTTAACACCCTTTCTATACCTAGCAAGCACATCAATTTCAGATGAATTAATTTGTTTAGCATATGCAGCATCAGTAAGAATTACAATGTTTTGACCAGAAACAACTTGATTAACCGAAACAACCTCATCTCCATCAGCAAGATTTATACCTTTTACACCACTAGAAATTCTTCCTTGTTCTGGAATATCAGATTTTTCTGCATTAAGACCCATACCATCTTTTGTAATAAACAAAATAGTTGTGTCAGGCTTATCAAACTCAACATTAATAAGTTCATCACCTTCTTTAATCTTAACTGCTTGATAACTTGGTTTAGATACCATATACTCATTTATTGATGTCTTTTTAATCAAACCTTGTTTAGTAAAGAATAATAAATGATTCTCACTTTCTTTGGTTGGACAAACTATCATTGAAACTGGAATTTCATCATATCCAAGTCCTTTAACGAGTTTTGAAAATTCAACACCCTTTTCTTTCCATTTTGCAACAGGAAGTCCAGCAATATCAACTTTAAATGCATTACCTTTATTTGTAAACACCAACATTACTTGATTATTAGTTGTCTTAACGAATGCTGTATGGGCTTCCGTTAATCTAGATTTTTCAGTCCATAATTTACTTGAACCAGAAACAGTTGCCAAAAGCATACTCTTCATATAACCATTTGCAGACAATGAAACAACTACATTTTGAAGTGCTTTTGCTGCAAGAGATTTTTCATCTTCAACCTTAAATTTTTCAATAGAAGAAACAACCTGTGTTCTTCTTGGATCTTTAAATTTCTTTTTAATTTCAAGCATCTCATTCTTAACAATTTCAAATTGCAATCTCTTAGAATTTAAAATCTCAGTGAGTTTTGCAATCAGTTCTTGAATTTGTTTAAGTTCTTGTTCAAGTTTATAAATTTCGAGTGAAGTAAGCCTTGCAAGACGCATATCAAGAATTGCCTGAGCCTGTCTATCAGAAAGATTAAATCTTTCCATCAATCTACGTTTTGCCTCAGATGTATCTTGTGATGACTTTATAATTTTAACAACTTCATCAATATTTTTAACTGCAACAATAAGTCCAAGCAATATATGTTCCCTATCTTTTGCTGCATCAAGGTCAAACTTTGTCCTTCTATAAATAACATCTCTTTGATAATTAATATAGTATGCCAAAATATCCATAAGACCCATAAGTTGAGGTCTTCCATCAGCGATAGCAACCATATTAATACCAAATGAAATTTGCAAATCAGTTTCTTTAAAAAGGATATCTATAACCTTTTTAACATTAGTATCTTTTTTAACTCTAACAACCGCTCTAATTCCAGTTCTGTCAGATTCATCTAATATTTCAGTTATACAAGAAAGATCATACTTTTTACTATCTCTAACTTCCAAAATTCTTTGCAAAAGTCTAGATTTATTAACTTGATAAGGAAGTTCAGTTATAACAATATTCTGTTTTTCACCAGGCTTACCTTCAACATGAACCTTAGCTCTAATGTAAATTTTACCTTTTCCTGTCTCATAAGCCTGTCTCATTTCATCACCAGTAATAATATATCCACCTGTTGGAAAATCTGGTGCTGGAATGATTTTCATTAATTCATCAAGAGTAATATCTCTGTTATCAATCATCGCAATTGCACCACTGATAACTTCACCTAAGTTATGAGTTGGAATATTAGTTGCGAGACCAATAGCAATACCATTAGCACCATTAACTAAAATATTAGGAAAACGGCAAGGCAAAGTAACAGGTTCTTGAAGAGAATCATCAAAGTTTAATGTCCAATCCACAGTATTTTTGTCCAAATCTTTCAAAACTTCTAGTGCTAATGGAGCCATTCTTGCTTCTGTATAACGCATTGCAGCAGCACCATCACCATCAACAGAACCGTAGTTACCATGACCATCAACTAAAACTTCTCTCATATTAAAGTCTTGTGCCATACGAACCATAGCATCATAAACTGATGTATCACCATGTGGATGAAATTTACCAAGACATTCACCAACAATTCTCGCACTTTTCTTATATTCTTTTTCAGGTGTAATATCAAGTTCATGTAAAGTATATAAAATTCTTCTTTGAACAGGCTTCAAACCATCTTCAACTCTTGGAAGTGCTCTTTCCAAAATAACATGCTCAGAATAAGGAATCATAGATTCACTTAAAACTGCATCAATGTCTTTTTGAATAACACTCTTACCAAAACCCGAGCCATCAATTATATTTGATTCTTCTTTTTCTTCTTCAATTTCTTCAATGGTTTCAACATCGCCAACTTCTATTTCTTCATCATTACCATTAGATTCAAATTCTTCGTCTTTGAATTCTTCACTCATAAAATTGCCTCTCTATAATTTCTATTCTAATTTATTTTTTCTTACTCATAAACTCAGACAATGCATCAATTCTTGAAAAGTTAGAATGTTCTGCAATGTAATCTTTTCTAATCTCAACATTATCACCCATCCAAGTGAAAATCATTTTTTCCGCTTCCGCAGCATCATCAATAGTAACTTGAATAAGTGTTCTTTGTGCAGGGTCCATAGTTGTTTCCCAAAGTTGGTCTTTGTCCATTTCTCCTAAACCTTTATATCTTTGAAGTTTATATCCCTTACCAACTCTTTTTGTTGCTTCTGGAAGTTCAGCATCAGAATAAACATATTCAACTTTATCTCTTTTTGAAATACGATAAAGAGGTGGAAGTCCAATAAACACATGTCCATTTGTAATAAGAGATTTCATATATCTGAAAAAGAATGTTAAAAGTATACTTCTAATATGAAAACCATCTTGGTCAGCATCTGCAAGAATAATAATTTTATTATATTTAATAGAATTTACATCAAAATCATCACCAATACCTGCTCCAATTGCAGAAATTAAAGTTCTAAACTCCTCATTTTGCAACACTTGGTCAAGCCTTTTCTTTTCAACATTGAGTGGTTTTCCTCTGAGAGGCAAAATAGCTTGGAAATGTCTATCCCTTGCTTGTTTACAACTACCACCTGCTGAATCTCCTTCAACAATAAAAATTTCATTATTGGCATAATTCTTACCTGTACATGAAGCAAGTTTTCCAATAAGAGTTGAATTTTCAATAGAGTTCTTTTGTCTAGCAATTTCCTTTGCTTTTCTTGAAGCCTCACGAGCTTTTGCTGCTCCAAGAGCTTTATCAAGCATTGTAGATAAAATTTTGCTTGTTTTTTTATTTGCAAAAAATTCATTTAAGCCATTATAAACAATACTTTCCACAGCAGGTTTTGCTTGTGGATTACCAAGTTTTGCTTTTGTTTGTCCTTCAAATTCAACTGTTTTCATCTTAACTAAAATTACAGTTGTTAAACCCTCTCTAAAATCATCACCAACAAGCATATTGGATTCTTTACCTTTAAGAGAACTATTTTTAGTGGCAAGGTCAGACAACGCTCTTGTAAGACCACTCTTAAAACCAACTTCATGAGTTCCACCATCAGGTGTTTGAATATTATTTACATATGAAAATATGCTATCAGTATAGCCATCAGTATGTTGCATTGAAACTTCAACTTTTATATCATCGCTTTCACCAGAAATATATATTGGTTCAGCATATAGCACATTTTTTGATTCATTAATATATTTAACGAAATCAACAACGCCACCATCATATTTAAAAGTATAAGTCTTAGATTCTTCTTCACTGTCTGCTTCAATCACAAAATTAATCTCAATTCCACGATTTAAAAAAGCAACTTCTTCCAAGTGTTCTTTAATCATTGATGAATTAAATTCAATAGTTTCAAAAATTCTATCATCTGGCATAAATGTAACAGATGTTCCTGTTGTAACACTAACACCTTCTTCTTTTAAAGGATATTTAGGGACACCACCTCTAATTTTGCCATTCTTATCCTCTTTGCTCTCATATTCTTGAACATATTTTTTGCCATCTCTACAAATCTCAAGTTTGAGCCATCTTGAAAGTGCATTAACAACCGATGCACCAACACCATGCAAACCACCAGAATAAGCATAATTTTCATTGTTAAATTTTCCACCAGCATGAAGTTCAGTAAAAACAACTTCTGCTGCTGAAACCTTTTTTACTGGGTGTTCAGCAACTGGAATTCCCCTACCATTATCTTCAACTGTAACAGATCCATCTTTATGAAGTGTAACAATAATTCTGGTACAAAATCCATTTGCTGCTTCATCAATTGAGTTATCAACAATTTCCCAAACAAGATGATGAAGTCCTTTTGGACCAGTAGTTCCAATATACATACCAGGTCTTAAACGTACAGCATCAAGACCTTCCAAAATTTGAATATCTTTTGCGTCATAAGATTTTGAAGATTTAGAATTTGCTTTTTTTTCAATACTTGTTTCAGCCATCAACAAGCCTCCTAGCCTAATATACATCAATTATATCAAAACTACTAAATTTATTGCAAACAAAAAACATTGAATATCAATTAATGAAATATAAAAATAAAAGATAGATACTTTTCATCTATCTTTTACAACATACTAATTTTTTTACTTTCATTATTTAGTGGTGTTCCACCAAATTCTTCATAAGAAATTTGATCAACATTTAAAATAAAATTATTATTTTCATTAAATTTAATTCCAAGGTCAACAGGATTTCTTAATTTACCTATCCTTCCACTATTTCCAATAATTGTAAACTTAATTTCATTTTCACTCAAATTAATAGTAAAGGCACTGTTTTTTTCATTTTCTTTCAAAAATTTAGGATCCTTAACATTTCTAAACAAGAAAAATCCTTCATTAGTTTTACAAGCAATATAATTGCAAACATTTTCCATATTGACATCATCAGTAATATCAATAGAAATATATTCAGAAACCATTGAAACTTTTATAGTAAGTGGACAACCTGTCTTTCCATAAGTTTTTATTTCAAATTTATCATCAATAAACTTATTTTTCAATATCTCATTGTTTATATATTTTGCTGCAACTGAAAGTCCATTATTCTCATTAAAATTTAAAACTTGTGAAGAATCCCTAATTATAAAACTATTCATAATATAGATTAAATCTTTAATATCAAACTCATTATCATAACTAACAACACTATTAAGTGTATTATAAAAATATCCAATCAAAACTTCTGATTCATATTGTGTTAAATCATTTGGTAAAAATACACCATTTTTTATAAAATTATTTCTTATAAAGTTATAAAAATTCTTCTCTTCATCATTCAGCATTGCCAATTCTTTGTTTTCCAAGCCATCGCTTCTACCAGTTTTTGTAAGAACGGTTGAATGAGTAAATACATCAGTATTCTCACAAACATAATCATCTCGAATGACAAAACTATTATCACATAAAAATTCAGGATTCATAATTGTTTTACTTTTAAAAACACTCGAATCATTAGTTGCTTCAACAACAATCCTTTTCTTACCTAAATTATCATAACTTTTAATTTTAAAAAATGGTAAGTGTTCATTGTTTTTATAAAAATATAATAAAGGTTTATCATTAGATAAAAATCCTTTTACATAAACATTTGAATTTAAAGACACATCAAACTCATTTTCAGTTTGCTGAAAATTCATCGCCATATTATTCTGTTTTAAATTACAAAGTTGTTCAAGTGAATAAATCAATTTTTCCAAGTCACAATCAATAGTCTGAAAAATTGTATTAACAATTTTTTGAATGATGTCAGTTCCATTGATAGTTTTATCTGAAAAGTATCTCTCAAACATCTTTTGTAAAATTTCAGCATAACCAAAATCAGTCACTTTTGCCTCCTTATAAATTGACCCCTAAAAAAGCCACCAAATTATTTTATACTAATTTGGTGATACTTTCAAGTATTTTTTTATAAAAATTAAACTTATTTTAAAATTTTTTAAATTGAAAAATAAAAGTTATTGTATACAACCTATATACTTTATTCATATTTGAGAAATAAAATTACAAATCAGTAAAATTAACCATTAGATTTTTGGTTATTCTGCGAAGCAAGTTTCTCAATTTCTTCTCTTGCTATACGTTCTTCTCTAATTCTTAACTGTTGTTCATCAATTTGACTTTGAGTCTTATTTGAAGAGTTTTCCGATTTCCCATTTAATTTATCCAAATAAGATTTAGCATCTTCAATAGATTGCAATTCATCTGAAAAGTCATTATCATTTTGTATTTTTTTCAAATAATTTAACCTTTCCCTAATCATCTCACTTGCTCTTCCATTAAGTTGTCCCAAATTTTGAGCTTCTATTTCCAAGTCAGCCAAAGCCAAATCATTATATTGTTTAATAGTATTCTCTTGATACCTAATAAACTTAGCAATACTTTTCTTTAATTCTTCTTTTGTATCATCATTATTACATGTTTCAACCATAAATTGAAGAGCAGAAAGTTCACCGATTCTACCTCTTCTTTCATTAGGATTTAATTTATAACAAATTTTCTTCAATTTCAAAAGATAACCATAAACATCACTACCCGACTTATAACCAGAACCTGTAATACTTTCTTCAATATTATTTTGAAGTCCATCATTAATAATAGAGTCTGTTGCATGTGTAAGTTCGTGCGAAAGTGTCATAACAAGTTCTGAAACACTTTTAATTTTGCTAAGGTTAATATTTATAGATTTTTCACCATTTCTATCCCTAAAAGTACCAAGTGCTCCTTTATTTTCAAAAGTTACAGGTATACTTTTTAATTTTCTAGACTGCATAAAATATGAAACATATTTAATACAAAAGTTCTCTTTTTCTTCCCTAGAACTTCCAAAGCCAAGATTATTAAAATCTTCTTTGATATTAGAATTATTAGAGTTAATAACGTCCATTAAAGCAACTTTTTGTTGTTCATAATTCAAAGATTGAACATCGTCACCTTTTCTGAGTGCATAATCAGATTTTTGAGAAAGAAATGTAATACGTGATGTTTTAGTAACACCAATAAATTCATCAATTTTATTAAATGCAAGTTTATCAACTTCTTTTAAAACAGAAGAATCAAAGAAAACACCAAGAAGTTTTCTCATATCCCTTTCAGTCATTGATTCAACTATTCTTTTTGCAATTAAATCAGCAACTGGGCCAAACTTTTTGAAATTTTCTGCATAGTTATCTGCTAAAAAACCTTTTAAATAAGATGATAAAATGAGTGTTGCCTTATTTTTAGTAATCTCTTCTTTACCTGGTTTTTCAAGTTTAATATCTTTATCTTTTTCTTGCTGAACCTGTTCAGGTGTTTTATTTTTATTTTCAGTCTCTTCCTTTTCTGACACAACAGCCAAGTTAATCTGCCTAAGCAAATACTTACGAATTTCTAATGCTGATTTATTAATAAGCATTTTTGTAGGCAAATTCAAATAAAAACCTTTTCCACCTTTTTCAGCAGAAACACTAATAATTCCTTCATTAGAATTTTTACCAGCAGAAAAAGTTAAATTTTTAGATATTCTTATCTTATTTTCTTCTGAGTAATTTTCTAAACTATTATTAAATTGATTTTCAACTTTAACTACAATTTGTCCAAGTAATTCAATCTTCTTTTTTATAGGAGTAATTTTAGGATTAACATTTTCAATTTGTTCGTTATCTTTTGATTTAGGTTTTGCAATTTCTTTCAGCAACTTATCATCAATAAGTTCTAAATCAACATCACCAACACTATCAAACTCATTGTAAAGTTTTCTACTTTCTTCATCAACTTTAAGTGAAAGATTAGGTTTTTCAGCCATTATAGTTGAAAAAGTTTCAAGTCCACTTAAATTCAAAATTTTATGAATAGTACCAATATTAAATTCATGAATATGCAAATTCCCTTCTTTTTCATTTGCATCATTATTAGGAATAATTTCAGTTAAGAAATTTTCTATATCAACTTTAAGTTCACTTTTAAAATTAACATTATCATTAACACTATTCGCAAATTCACACATCTCAGATAATGCAAATAGTTTTTCTGGTACGTTTGTAACATTTTCAGGATTAGAATCAATGTTCTTAATAATCATAATCCAACGTTTCAAATCCACATCAGAAAAGTTGGCTGGCATTGGCATAGAATTATCATATTTTTCAAAAATTGAATTTAAATCTAAATTGGTATTTTCCATAAAATTCCCTCACTAAGTAAATTATAACATTTATAGTTATAAATTGTCAATTTTTCATATATAAAATAACACTTGCTATAATCATATAAATTAAATTATAATAAACTTATAAATAAGTGAGGTTATGATATGAAAAAAGAAGAAAGAATTGATATTTTAGTACCAGTTTATAATGCTGAAATATTTATAGAAAGATGTTTAAATTGTCTTATTAATCAAACATATAAAAATACTAGAATAGTAATTGTAGATGATGGTTCAACTGATAATTCTGCAAATATTATTAAAAATTATGCAAATTTACATACAAATATAGAGTTTTTTGCAAAAAATAATGAAAAAAGCATTTCTAAAACCAGAAACTTTCTTCTTACTAAAATAGAATCAAAATACTTCACTTTTTTTGACATTGATGACTATGCTGAACCAACATATATTGAAGAACTTTATTATGCAATAAAATATAATAATGCAGATATGTCATTGTGTGACAAGTTTTGGCATAAAGAAAACAAAAAGTTGAATATCAAAAAAATTAATGAAGATAGAAATTCCATCAACTTTTTAAACAAACAAGAAGCCATTGCTGAAATGTTATCATCAAATATGTATAATGGAACTGTCTATGCAAAACTTATGAAATCAAGTTTACTAAAAAATGCAAACTTTGACCCAGAAATACATTATGGCGAAGACCTAGATTTCTGTTTCAAGATAATGCAAAATTGTAACAAATTTGTTTACTTAAATAAAAAGTTGTATCACTATATTATAAGAAAAAATAGTATCGTAAACAGCAAATTTAAAATTCAAAAAGTTACGTGCGTTGATTGTTATCAAAATATCATAAACAAAGTTACTGATAATGAAGAACTTTCAATTTGTGCAAAATCAATGCAAGGATTGATTGCAATTGAAATTTTATATTACACATGGAGAGATAAATATAAAGATAAAAATCTCAAAAGAAGATTAAAATCAATTATAAAAAATAGCATTCCATATATAAGAAAAAATAAAAGACTTTCAAAACTTTTAAGATGCACTCCTCTGGTTTGGCGACTCACAAAAATTATGTAAAAAATGCACGAATTTTTATTCACTAAATAACATAAACTATTATTATGAAAAAAGGAACAATAGTTTTAACTGGTGGCGGAACGGCTGGCCATGTAACGGTAAACATAAATCTTCAAAATGAATTAAAAAAACATTTTAACAAAATCATTTATATTGGTTCAAAAAATGGTATTGAAAAAGAGTTAATTAAAAAAAATACCAATTATGAATACTATGAAATAACAACTGTTAAATTCGAAAGAAAAAAGTTATTTAAAAATTTATTAATACCTTGTAAACTTTCAAAAGGAATTAAAGAAGCAAAAGAGTTAATCAAAAAATTTAACCCTGAAATAATTTTTTCAAAAGGTGGCTATGTTGGACTCCCTGTTGTTATTGCTGGAAAAAAATTAAATATCCCTGTAATATGTCATGAAAGTGATATAACAATGGGACTCGCTAATAAATTAGCAAAAAAATATGCCACAAAAATTTGTACAAATTTCGAAATTACAGCAAAACAAAATGGAAATAAATGCACATACACTGGCATGCCAATAAATATTAGCCCACTATCAAAACAAGAAGCAAAAACAAAACTTCAAATAAAAACATCAAAACCTATCCTACTTGTTACTGGTGGAAGTTTGGGTGCAAGAGCAATTAACAATTTTATTTTTGAAAACATAGACGAATTAACAAAGTTATATTATGTTATACATATAGTAGGAAAACATAATTTAAACAAAAACATAACTAATATTAATTATAAACAAATTGAGTTTAGCAATGACATGTGGACAATTTTTAAAGCCACAGACTATGCAATTTCAAGAGCTGGTGCAAATACAATTATTGAACTTTTGGCAAATAAAATACTAACCATTTTTATTCCATTACCAAAAAATGCATCTCGTGGCGACCAAATTGATAATGCTAAATATCTAGAATCAAAAAACCTATCAACAACAATTCTTCAAGAAGATTTAAACCTAGAAAAACTGCAAAACTCATTAGAATATCTTAAAAATAATGCAATTTCAATTAAAAATTCAATTAAAGATGCAAAATTTGAAGATGGAACTTCAAAATTAATTAATATAATTTTAGACACAAAAAAACACATGTAATATACATGTGTTTTTTATTAAAAATTATTCAACATTAATTTTTTCATATTCACAATCCATTCCTGCAACCAAAGAAACAGGCAACGCAAACACCATTCCATGTGCCTCAGACTTATAATCCACAACTGAATAAATTGCCTTTATCGTAGGCACTGTGAGTTCATTTTTAGCAAGTATCAAAACCAATGTATTTTCTGGATCAACACTAAAACCTAAAAACTTTTTTTGTATCTTCGAAATACCCTTTGCTTGCAAAAGAATTGCACCATTAGAACCGACTGATTTTGCTGCCTCAATAACATCAGATTCAAATCCCCTTTTAACAACTGTTAAAACAAGTTTATATTCTTCATCTGTAAAAATCTCATCTTCTTCAAAAGTAACTTTAACTTTTTCCATAAACCCCTCCTATTCAACAAATGGACCTTTCGCACCCATATATCCTAAAATATCAATAACAAATCCCTTACCATGACCTGTTTTGTTAAAATCAAATTCTTTGCAAATGTTAAGCATAAATATGTCTGTAATTTCTTTTTGACAAGTTGCCATAATAAAGCATTCATCAATTAAATATCCGTTAATACTTTTTTCAATAGAATTCCTTGGAATACCACAACACTGAACAGCGGCAACAACCCTTCCACCGTTATTCACAATAAATGATAACAATTTGTCCATATATTTTATATTAACAATAAAACAACACATAGACAATTCATTAATTTGTGAAGGATGAAGTTGTTGTGAAACAATGACAAACTTTTTTTTATTCTTTTTATCTTTCATGTTGTTTCTCCTCTTTCTGTTTTAAAAGTTCATATTCTTCTTCAAGTGCTTCCATATTAGAATACATTTCAGTGCTATAAGAAATTCGTAATGCCTTCTTTTTCTCATTTCTCTCTTTAACAGCATTCTCAATTCGATATACAACTCCAAGCAACTGTAAAACAACAATTGGTGACATTGCAACGATACCAATAAGTCCAAAACCATCAACCGCACTTGTTGTTTGTGAAGCCAATGCAATCATAATTGGAAGTATAAAAGCAGAAGTCATAGGTCCAGATGCAACTCCACCAGAATCAAACGCTAAACTAGTAAATATACTTGGAACAATATACATCAAAACCAATGCTATCAAATATCCTATCAAAATAATATAGAAAAAGTTAATATTAAAAATAATTTTTAATGCTGAAAGCAAAATCGCAATAGCCATTGAAAAAGCAATAGCCAACATAACTACATAATATGGTATACTTCCCTTTGTTGCACTCTGAACTTGTTTTGACAATACTATAACAGAAGGTTCAGAAAACGTAATAATAAAGCCCAATACCAAACATAAAACAATAATAACTGGCACACTTAATGTTGAAATAAAGTTGCCAATCATAGTACCCATTTCAGATATACCAAAATCAATACCAAACAAGAACATAAACAAACCAACAAATGTAAGTCCTAAACCAAATAAAAATTCAAGTTTCCTTTTCATAGGAAGTTTTATAAATATTAAATCATAAATATAAAAAACTATTGTAAGCGGTATAATTGCAAGTGAAGCACTTTTTAATACATTTAAAAATATATTTATTTGAGCAGAACTTTCAATTAAAGTTTCTGCCTTATCTCCAAAACAAACAAAAAACAACAAAACAGCAACAACAGGTCCAAGTGAGGCTAAACCAAGCATACCAAACACTTCTCTATTTGTGTTCTTTTTATTAAATTTTCTAGAAACACCTGCCGAAATTGCAAGCAAGAATGGTGCTGTTATAATTCCTGTTGTCGCACCACCAGCGTCAAAAGCAATTGCTATATGTTCTGGTTTAACTTGTGTGCAAAGTAGAAAAATTACTGCAAATAGCACTGTATAAACATATTTAACTTCAATATTTTTAATTATTCTAAAAATTCCAAGTGCAATAAAAATTCCTACACCTGAGCCAATAAAAAATATAAGTAATGTTCTAGAAATCCCTATTCCAGAACTCATAATTTGATTAGAAAAAACTGTAACATCTGGTTCTGCAACTGTTGCACAAAAACCAAATACCATTGCGAATAAAATAAATATAATAAACTTTGAAGCCTTGTTAACTGAGTTAACCATCAAATCACCCATTGGCATAATGGTTGAATCAATACCAGTTAAAAGTAAAACTTCACCAAAACAAATCAAAACAACAGAAACAAAAAATTTAATAAGAATAGAACTGTCCATTGGATAAAAA
Source organism: uncultured Clostridia bacterium (assembly GCA_947382485.1). Taxonomy (GTDB): domain Bacteria; phylum Bacillota; class Clostridia; order Christensenellales; family UBA1242; genus RGIG1681. The sequence goes on from CANCYS010000003.1 coordinate 112,956, forward strand.
AACAAATGGACAGTCAAAACTATTACCATTATTGGTAATAACGCTAAAAAAACATTAAGAAATTTTTTGAAAAACTGCATTTATCCCTCGTAACTTATTCAAAATCAATACTACCAATAATATCACTATCAATTCTTCGTCTATTAGACTTCTTTCTTCTTCTCTTTGCTGGGGTCTTTTGAACATCTACATTCTTAGCACTCTTTGAACTCTTTTTAGATGATCCTGTTTCATTAACAGCATTTTTAATTGCATCTTCATCAATTTCAGTCAATTGACTGTTGCTTAAATAAGCATTCTTATTTTGTGAAGATAGTTCAAGAAGTTTTTTATCCATTTCAAGATTTGAAATATTAAGATTAGATTTAAGTTCTCGTCTAAGCATAGCACCAGCATTCTGTTTGTCAGAACTTGCCTTTTGTAAATCTTTAATTTCTTTTTCTCTACGTTTAAAATTACTTTGAACTTCTTGAAGTTTAGCGTCCCTATCAATTTTTTCAAGATATGATTGTTTCTTCATATCTTCAACATGTTGCTTATAAGATTCTTCTAATTCTTTAATCTTAGATTCATATTCTTCTGCAACTTTTTGTTTTTCAAGTTCAGCTTGTCTCAAACTTTCTTCAATTCTTTCATCTGCTTTCTTATTCTTTTCAATCAATTCATCTAGTTTTGCTTGCATTTCAGCCTGACGTTTTTCGTTTTCTTCATTAACAAATTGATTTAGTTCATCATTATGATTAATTACACCAACTTGATCATACGCCATTTGATTATAACCGTCTACATAAACATCATTAGGATTATAATACATATCTGTCATATAACCAGTTTCATTTAGATTGTTTGGCATATCAGAACTTTCTTCTTTTTTATACATTTCTGTAAATTTATTAATTAACTCATCAGACATAGCCTTAAAGTCTTCTTTCGTCAAAATATCTTCACGATTAATTTTTTCATTTTGACTATTAAGATAACTTTCATCTTCTGACGCTTTTTCATCATCAGTTTTTTCTATATCTACATTTTCACTTTCATTAAATTCAAGTCCATTATCATCATTGCTTGCAGATTCTTCATCAACTCCGTCATCATAAGTCTCTGTATTATCATCAACATTTTCATCTTCATTAATTTCAGCAGTCTTATCCTCAACTTTTGATGTAGATTCTTTTTCAACATCTTCTTCAAATTTTTCAGATTGCATTGATTCAACTTTCTTCAATCTTTCATTTAATTTTTCAATGTCATCAACAAGTTTGTCTTCATCTCTCCTTTCATTACCTTCTGCAATACTTGAAAGTTCATTTCCAGAAATAATTTTTTCATTAGACTTATCTCTAATTCGTTCTTCTTGTTCAAGTTTTTCAAGTCTACTTTTTACTCTTTCAAGTTCAGATTGTTCAATTTTATATTTTTCACCATAAAGGTCATCTTCAAGAGCAAAATCTTCAACATCAACTTTTGAAGAATATAAAAAGTTTTCATCTTGTGAAGAATCAGGAACAACATTTTGTGTTCTATCACCAAGAGGTTCAAGTAAGTCATCATTTTCTTCAAACTTATTCTTAGTTTTAGACTGTTGCTCCAATTTGTTTAAATAACTATCAAGATAGAATTTTTTATATGTAGGATCACTGCTTGCAAGTTGAGTGATTGGTTTTTGTGTTTCAGATTTAATCTGATCAATTCCATGATATTTTTCTTTACCAGATTTCTCTTTCATAAAATCAGCAATACTAAACTTAACAGCACTATCTGGCCTATCATTCAAAGATTCTTCAACCTTACGATAGTTTTTATTTTTCCATGAAGAAAAATCTTTCATATCAACAGGAGCAGTTCTAGGTTTTCTTGGACCAAAAAACTTACCAAAAGGTGTAGTTGGTTCAAATTTATTACTCATATTCTTACGAGCCATTGATTTATTTTCATCAGTTTGCTCGTTTCCTTTCAAACTACTATCAGAAGAAAGAATATTAATTACAACTGGTTCATTACGTGTTGACCTTAACGCTTTCTTGAATAAAGAAAACTCAGAGTCATCATAGAAAAAATTATTCATAAAATACCTTTATATATAATACTAACATTAGTATACAATAATAAACTTAGATTTACAAATTAAAATTAGGTTATAAATATAAAATAATAAAAAAATCGTTATATAAAATATAACGATATTGTAATTAATCTAAAATATTAGTTGAAAAATCACTATTAAAGAAATTATTCTTAGTTTTATTTTCCTCTGCAATTTCAATAAGTCTTTGCGTTAGTGAGTTAACAAGTATCTTATTTTCTTTAAAGAAATAATACGAAAGTGAACCAGGAACAGCGTTAACTTCACAAACATAAATCTTTGAATTTTTCTCATCATACAAAAAATCAATACGAACAATTCCATGTAAGTTTAAAGACTTAAAAATCTTAGATGCTAAAAATTTAATTCTATCTCTTAGTTCATCTGGTATATCTGCTGGCAATTTTCTTGATTGACTTGCCATAGAATTTTTTAATGAATTATCAATCTTAGACGTCTTTCCTGTTCCATCAGATAGATATTTATCAGAAAAAGATAAAATTTCATGTTGCTTTAATGGCTCATCAATTTCAGAAACTTCAAATTTTTCTGTATCACCTATTACAGCAACATTGAATTCTCTTGCCCCAGCAATATATCTTTCAACAATAACTTCATTGTCAAATTCAAATGCATCAACAATCATATTTTCAAATTCAGATAAATCTTTTGCAACAAAAAGACCAATTGAACTTCCTCCATTATTCTGTTTAATAACAACAGGAAATTTTAAAAATCTAAGTTTAAAGTAAACATCTTTTTTAAAATTTTCAAAATCAAATTTTGAAATTCTAATGCCCCTAACAGTCGGAATATCTAATCCCTTCATAACTTGCTTAAAAAGATACTTATTCATACAAATTGAAAGTGCCATACTTCCACCTGCGGAACAAGATATACCAAAACATTCAAAAAATGATTCCAATCTTCCGTCTTCACCAATTCCACCATGACAACAAATAATTGCTTCACTAACAGTTAAATATTCTTTAATACCAAACAATGTCTTTACGAACAATCTATTATTTTCACCACTAACAAAAGAAACTTCTAAAAATTTTTTACTTTTAGAATCAAATGAACTTAATGCAAAATCTTTCAAATTGAACTTGTTATTTTTATATATATAAAACTTGTTATCTCTTGAAATATAAAGTAAAACCAAATTTAAATCTTTTATTTTAGTTTTGTTATAAATTTGAGATGCAGTCACCACTGAAATATCATGTTCATAAGATTTCCCACCAAACACAAGTAAAACATTTTTCATAATATACCCCCAAATTATATTATGAAAAATTTCTATTAATTGTTAATTTTGCATAAGAAAAACGAAGAACATTCTTCGTTTTTAATATTTTTATGAATAATTATCAGGCAAATCATTTTCAAATAAAACAACATCATTTGATTCAGCCAAAGTATTAACAATCTGAACAGCCTGAGTTAAATTTCCTGCTTGATAAATATTATTTTCATCAAAACCAGCAAATGATAAACCAGCAGATATTGCATCATAATTTATAGAACTATCAATTATAACATATGAACAAACCGCAGCCATGTCAATGCCAAATTGAAAGTTTGCATTAAATTGTTCAGTTCCAAGTTCAACAAGTCCAGGAGTAATAACAATTTTCTTTCCAGTAAATTTTGATAACACATCTAAACTTGCCTTACTTCCCTCAACAGAACTATTATACGCATCATCAATAATAGTATATTGACTTGTTGATTTAATAATTTCAAGTCTGTGTGGAACTGTTACAAGTTTAGAAATTCCAGCAGAAATTTCTTTTAATGTAAGCCCCAAATCCACCGCAACACGACTAGCAAGTAATATGTTTGAAATATTATGATTTCCAAGTAAAATTGTTTTACAATTAACTCTCTCGCCATTGTAACAAAGTTCAAATGAAGAACCTGTCTTAGTTGTTTTAACATTTTCAACAAAAATCTCATTTTTATTAGAATTTAATGAAATTTGTTTAGAATTATTGAATTTTTCTGCGATTTTTTGTGCTTTTTCAGAATCTGTATTTATATACAATTTACCATTATTATCTGTAACATATTCGGCAAGTTCAGCCTTTGTTTGAGCAATTGCTTCAAGTGAACCAAAAGTAAGTAAATGTTGATTTCCAATTCCAGTTATAACACCCACAGAAGGCTTAACCATGAAACATAATTCTTTAATATCGTTTCTCTGTTTTGCACCCATTTCAGCAATAAAAATTTCATCTGTTTTTTCTAATTTTGAAAGTATAGTTTTTGCAAGACCAAGTGGCGTATTATAACTTGAAGGTGTTATACAAACTTTATATTTCTCTGACAAAATTGTACCAAGAATTCTCTTAACTGTCGTCTTTCCATATGAACCAGTAATACCAATAACTTTCAAATCATTCATAGAATAAAGTTTCTTTTTAGACTTTTTAATATATGAATTTGAAATCAACTTCTCTATTGGATAAGTTATATAATAAGAAATAAATACAATAAGCGGAAGTATGATTGGTACAATTCCAACAAGTGTATATGACAAATATGGAATAAATCTTAAACCAACATATTCAATTGCCCAAGAAGTAATGAATACTATAACTGAATAAACACAAACAAGTCTAGTCATTCGCTTTGTGTATTTAAGTGGTGTTTTTTGCTTTGCTGTAAAAAGATTTGTAATGAATAGTGAGCAAAACAAAATGAAAAACAAAATCGCAACATAATAAAACACTCTAACTGTAAAAAATTCACTAAGCAAAACATTTGTTATAAGCATTGAAGATAGCGACAAAAATGAAAGCATAAACAATCTTGAAATATAAGAATATTTTGTCTCTTTAAACCAACTCACATATCCACTAACCTTATAACCAGTAAGTTGAAGCATCTGTAATAATTTATATCCGACAAAAACCATTAAAACAGTCGTAAGAACCGCAATAGTCGTTATCATCACAAAGTCAACTCCACTTTCCAGTTTCAAAGCTGAAACTAATTTTTCAAACATATAATAACCTCAAATTTATTTTATTAATTTTTGACAAAAGTGTCAAGAAGAATAAGAAACTCACTAGGATTATCCAAAAATGAATAATGCCCTGCACCTTTAATAATATGCAAATAAGAATTTTTGATTAACTTATTTAACTTTTTAGCCATATATAATTTTGTATCTAAATCATTATCTCCCCAAACAATGAGAGTTTTACATTTAATATATTTAGCGTTACAAGATAAATCCTCATTTACAACATTCACAAAAGTTCTTTTCATAACATTACACAAAACTTTATAATCTGATGAACCACATTCTTTTAACTTTGCTTTAAACTTGTCATTTTTTTCTGCCAACTTTTTTAATCGTTTATATCTATGAATTTTAAAATAATAGCTAAGTCCTCTCCTAGGTTTAATACCAGCAGCATCAACTAAACAAATTTTAAAACCTTCAAACTCCATTTGATGTAAAAAAGCAAACTTAATAGCAACTCGACCACCAAAAGAATGCCCCACTAAAACAATATCTTTTGCATTTAACATTTTAATAAGTTCATATAATTCTTCAACATAATCTTTTACAAAAAAAGGGGTTTCAGGTTTTTCAGATTCTCCAAATCCTGAAAAGTCAACAAATACTAAACTAAAATTTTCTAAGTAATTTTTAACCCATAAAAATGAACTTTTGTCAGCACCCCAACCATGAAGAAAAAAGATAAATTTATCAGAATTTCCAACTCTAATATATTTCATATCAACATTAAATCAAATTAGTTCTTTCTTCATTAAAATAGCATCATTATCGCCATAATAATTTTTTCTTTTTCCATATTCGGAAAAGCCGTATTTCTTATACAAATTTATCGCTTTGTTATTTATTCTATTCACTTCAAGTAGTATTGTGTCACAACCATAATCAATCGCAATTTTAATAAACTCATTCATTAAAATATTAGACAAGCCTTTTCCTTGAAAATTTTTATCAATTGCTATTGAATATAACTCTGCCTCAGGAGATAAAATTTTACATTCAAAAAAACCAATAACTTTGTCACTTTCAATTAATATATAATAATTTAAACATTCACTTTCAATAGTTTTTAAAATCGTTTGTTCATTAGCATTTCCCATTAAATCATTTTCAATTTCATAAACTTGATGAACAAAACACTCACTCATTTTCTCAACAGAATAATCACTCATATCACTTTCCACTTAATCTTTTTGTTCTTTCAATCTCTGCTTGCGATGCTCTTAAATATATAGGATTAATTTCATTCAAATTAACAAATTGACTATTTTTAAATTTATCTATAAAACACAAAATTGTATTATTTTTAGCAAAATCCGATTGAATTTGATTGATTTTTAATAAATTTTGCATTTTTTCACTCTGAATATAAACTTTAAAACTTTCAGATTTAGATTTGTATTTTTCTATAAATTCATCAATTTTAATACAATCATCAAAATAGTTATCTCCATCAATTTCTCTAACATAAATATTATCTGAAAATCCATCTAAAATATAAAATGCTTTTTCAATATTGCCAAATGAATAAATTTCAAAATTTGAAGCAGTGCAAATTTTTATATTGTTTGTAATAGAAAGTCCTTTACAAATTGAAACAGCAACTCTAATTCCCGTAAAACTTCCTGGCCCAACACAAACACCAATAAAGTCTAAATCATTAACTTTCAAATCCAATTTGCTTAATAAATTATCAACGCAGACCAAAAGTTCATCTGTATGTTTTTTTTGATTTTCATCAATAAAACTTTCAACTTCATCACCCTTTAAAACATAAACTGACATTCCTTTTGAACAATCTAAAATCAAACTTCTCATTATCTTTCAATCCTTATAAGTCTTTCTTCATCACTCACTTTTTTTATATAAACTTTAATTGTTTTTTTATCAAAATATCCTTCAATTCTACTCGGCCATTCAACCAAAGAAATACCATCAGAATAAAAATATTCTTCTGCCCCAATAGCATCTAATTCCGACACATCCGTAATTCGGTATAAATCAAAATGATATACTACTGGATTTGATTGATAAACATTAACAATAACAAATGTTGGTGAAATTGCTGTTAATTTACCATCTGAAAGTTTTGAAACTACACCCTTAGAAAAAACTGTTTTACCCGCACCCAAATCACCATCTAGTAAAACAATATCCCCAACAAAAAGACTGTCAGCAAATTTTTCTGCAACAGCAAAAGTTTCCTTTTCCGATTTTGTAATATATTCCTCAACCATCATTCACCACTTTAAATAACATGACTTGTACCAATTCGATTGGCTCCAAGATTAATTAAATTAACTGCCTGTTCCCTTGTTCTGATTCCACCAGAGGCTTTTATCTTACACTTTCCTGCAACTTCTCTATGAATCAATGAAATAATATGTTCAGTTGCTCCACCAGTACCAAAACCAGTTGATGTCTTAATATAGTCAATTTTAGATTTCACACATGCACTGCATATACTTAATAACTCATTTTCATCAAAATAACATGTTTCAATAATCGCTTTTACTATACGTTTTTTTGCTAGCTTTTTAATACTAGCAAGTTCCTCTTGAATGAAACGATAATTTCCACTTTTTGCCTTACCAATATTAATAACAACATCAACCTCATCTGCACCATCTTTAATTGCAAGCACAGCTTCATCAACCTTAATTTGAGTTAAATTTGCTCCAAGAGGAAAACCAATAACAGTCACCACTTTCAATTCACCACCCAAATTCTGTAAGATATATCCTTTTGCGTAGGACACATTAATAGGATTGACACAAACACTATAATATTGATTTTTATATGCAATATCGCACAATTTTTCAATATCTGCATTAGTTGCCCTTGCATCAAGTAATGTAAAATCAACCATAGAATTTACATTAATAGCATTTGAGTTATTTTTTGACTGTACATTATCAAACATTTGTCACTCCTACATGCTTATATAATATCACAACAAAACTATTTTTCAAACTTATATTTTATATTGATTTGTAAATAATTGTATTATGACGAAAACAAAATTAGCAATTATTCTTGATAATATTTTTATTTCTATAATCAGTTTTATAGTATTATCATTATGGCTAAATAAATATATAAAAAATGCAATTTACTCACTAATTATATCAATAATCCTTTCAATTTTACTTTTTATAATACTTCTCAAACATTCTTTAAAAAAACATAACATTCTTACACTAAAAAATAAGGATTTAAAATTTGCCGAAAAATGTTTTGAAGAATTATTATTTACCAACCAAAAATCCACAATATCTTATTTTGAAAAACTATTAAACGCTTCACACATAAAAAACAATATTTTCTCAAATGAAAAATCATATTTTTATGTAAATGTAAAACTTCCACTAACAAATATTGACTTTGTTATTGCTAACGAGTTTTATTTAGAAAATGACAAAGGTAAACCTTTAATTTTCATTTGTAAAAATACAGATAAATCATTTGACGATCTTAACAACTCTTCTCCTATTTCTTTTAACACATATACATCAATTGAATTATTTTCACTTATGAAAGAAACTAATATTTTTCCAATAGACATTAATACTAATAAAAAATCAACTTTAAATATTAAAAAACTTAGAAACAAATTTTCAACATCATTAAACAGAAAACAATTTAAAAATTTCTTAATCTCTGGACTTTCACTTATTATTTTATCCATCTTCATACCCTATTCATATTATTATTTGTTCTTTGGAAGTTTGCTTTTAATTTTCTCAATAATATGCCTATTTAATAAAAATAATAAAATTGAGCCAATTAAGGAAGAGTTAAAGAATCATGTATTGTTAGAAAATTCATTAGAAACAAAAATTGACAAAAATGATGAAATTAAATGATTTATGATATATTTTTACATATTAAATAAAAAATGATGCAAATGCATCATTTTTTATTATAAACGAATTTCAAGTTGATTTTTTGTTAAAAACTCAACAAAATCATTTCTAAATTTTTCAATTTCCTCACCACTAAGTGTATGATCAAAACTAGAAAGATTAAATCTAAGAGTAACTGATTTTTTATTGCCTAATGTTTCCTTGTTTTGATAAATATCAACCAAACTATAACCAGATAAAATCTTTGATTTGAATTTACTTAATATATTAGTAAGTTCAATATATTTCATATCTTCATTGCAAAGAATATTAAAATCAACATCAACTGCTTGATATTTAGAAACATTTTTAATTTTCTTTGTTTGCTTTACAGAATTTGCAAGTTTCTCAAAATCAATTTCAAGAGCAACCACATTAAATCTCTTATCAATAGACTTTTTAACTTCTGGATGAATTACACCAAGATATCCATAGTCAGCAGTGTGAGATTTAATCCTAAATGAATTCACTGGATGTAAATAGCCAACAGTATCACCTTCTTCAAGCATAAGTTGAACACCCATAACATTGCTTGCAATATCAAATATTGCAGTTTTCATTTCTGTAAAAAGTTCCAACTCAGACTTATTTTGACTTGCAAATAAAATAGAAAGTTTCTTATTTTCAATACAATTATTTTCATCGTCAAGTCCCGAAACAACTCTTCCAATTTCAAAAACTCTAACATCTTCATAATAGTTTTTATTTTCATCTAAACATCTAAGCATAGTTGGAATAAGTTCACTGCGAATTCCACTTTGACCAGCATTAGAAGAATCTAACAATGAAACATAAGATTTGCTTTCAATCTTATTTATCTTATTAAAATCTTCATAATTCCATAAATAAGAATGAATTTCATTTGCATTATATTTTTCTGCAAGTAAAAGTTTTGTATCATATTCATATTCAATAGATTTAATAAGTTTTTGTGGTTCACAATCAAAAGCAAGTGGAAGTGGCTGAATATTATCATAACCATAAAGTCTCGCAACTTCTTCAACTAAGTCTTCTTTAATAGAAACATCTTTTGTTGCCCTAAAACTTGGAACATCAACAACTAAAATGCCATTTTGTTCTTTAACACCAAATTCAAGAGCAGTCAAAGTCTTTATAATAAATTCCTTTGAAATATCAGTTCCAACTATTTTTGAAATAAATTTTGGGTCAAGTTCAATTTGAACTTTATCATAATGTTTCTTATAACAATCACTAAGACATGCCGTAACTTTAACATTTTCATCAATTTTCATAAGTAAATATAAAATTCTAGCAAGTGCCACAGGTGTAAGTTCTGGATCTAATGATTTTTCATATCTTTGAGAGGCATCAGTTAAAAGACCAATGCTCCTTGATGTTTTTCTAACATTTTCACAATCAAACACAGCAGCCTCAAATAAAACAGAGTTTGTTTCATCAGTAATACCAGATTTAAGTCCACCCTTAATTCCCGCAATAGCAACTGGTGTTTTATCTTTGTCAGCAATAATCATTGCATTTTTAGGAAGTTTGTGTTCTTCCCCTTCAAGCGTAAGCATTGTCATATTACCATCAGATTCAATAACATTAATTCCAGTAACTAGTTTATTATCAAAAGCGTGCATTGGAAGTCCCAAATCCAACATAACATAATTAGTTAAATCTGCAAGAAGATTAATATCTCTCATTCCAGCATAGTTTAACCTAATTGCCATTTCTCTTGTAGACTTCTTTTCATTAATATTTTCAACTGAAATTGAAGAATATCTAAAACAATTATCAGTTAAAATATTAACACTTATTGGTTTTAATGAAGAATATTCATTCAAATCAACAACTGGCATTTTTCTAAGTTCTCTACCAAAAATTGCTGCAAATTCCCTAGCAATTCCATAATGTCCCCAAAGGTCAGGTCTGTTAGTAAGAGATTTATTATCAATTTCAAGAACCACATCATCAATTGGCCAAACATTTTTTATATCTTCACCAATCTTAACAGGTTCTTTAATATCCATAATTCCATCATCATCGCTACCAATACCAAGTTCTGCTTCTGCACAACACATACCAAAAGACTCAACACCTGCAAGTTTTGTTGCTTTAATTTTTCCAGCACAAACACTACCACCAACCTTACAAACTGCTGTCACCATACCTTCATAAACATTTGGTGCTCCACAAACAATTTGTAAAACTTCGTCACCCACATCAACTTTAAGAAGATGCAAATGATCAGATTGTGGCATATTATCAACACTCAAAATTTTACCAAAAACAACATTATTAATATTTTTACCTTTAAACTCAACTCCCTCAATTTCTGCTGTTGAAAGATTAAATCTTTTCACAAGTTCATCAACTTCAATACCCGATAAATCTACGTAGTCATTAATCCAATTAATTGAAATATTCATTTTATCTCTCCTTACATATTAGTCTTAAATTGACTCATAATTTTTAAATTGTTGCTATTTAAATAACGAATATCATCAAGTTTAGTCCTAATCATAACAAGTCTGTCAAAACCAAGACCAAATGCAAATCCATTATATTCATCAGGATCAATCCCAGCCATTCTTAAAACATTAGGATGAATCATTCCGCATGGACAAAGTTCAAGCCAACCAGAATTTCCACAAGTATGGCAACCTGTTCCACCACAAAATGGACACTTAGCATCAAGTTCATAACTTGGTTCAGTAAATGGGAAAAATCCTGGACGAAGTCTAACTTCAATATCTTTTTTAAATAAAGATTTAAGCATTGCCTTTTCAAAATAAATCAAGTTAGCAACCGTAACATTTTTTCCAACAACAACACCTTCTAATTGGAAGAAAGTATTTTCATGTCTAGCATCTAATTCTTCATTTCTAAAAACCCTTCCAGGAAAAATTACTTTACAAACTGGACCATAAGTTCTAAGAATTCTATTTTGAGCAGCAGATGTTTGAGTTTTTAAAAGTTCCCCATTGTTAAGCCAAAAAGTATCTTGCATATCTCTTGCAGGGTGATTTTTTGGAACATTAACAGATTCAAAGTTATTATATTCAGTTTCAACTTCATTTCCATCTTCAACAACAAAACCCATATTTTTAAATATATCACAAACTTGTTTTTGAATAATTGTCCTTGGGTGAAGTGAACCAGTTTTAGTATCAACAGGAAGCGAATAGTCAAACATCTTAGTATTTTTAATTTCAGCATCAATAGCCTTTTGTGCTAATGAAGTTTTTATTTCTTCAATTTTTGTTTCAATCTTATTTTTAAGTGCATTAACTTTTTGACCAAACTCTTTTTTTAGTTCAACTGGAACTTCCCTAAACTTAGCCATAATGTCAGTAATAAAGCCTTTCTTACCTAAAAATTTAACTCTCAAACTTTCAAGAGTTTCAAGAGAATCAACACTGCTAGATTCTTCATCAAATTGTTTTTCGGTTTGATTAATATTTTCTAATTCCATAAATTTCTCCTAAATTTATTAATTTTCAGATGATTTTGAATATGTTTTTGCAAATATTTGCACTTTTTTGCAAAAAACAAAGTCTCACATCCTTATTTTTAAGGACGCAAGACTTTTGCGTGGTACCACCTTAATTCGTGAAAAACTTTCACCTCATTAACTTTAACGATAGCATAATCGAGATATATTTCTATATCCATCTCTGGTGCCGAAATTCATTTATAAACTTTGTATTTGCTCCCAGCCAAAGGCAAACTCTCTAAACCAAAAATTTTATAAACTACTAAATCACCTTCACAGATTTTAAAAAACTAGTTGTAGTCTAACATAATAAATTTTCTTTGTCAAGGTTTTAAATATGCTTAAACACCAACAATTAAAACTCAATATGTTTAACTCCTTTTTTAGTAGAATACTTATATAAACAAAATTTTCTACCAATAGAGCAAACTTGTTCTGCTCCGAGTTTTTCAGATGATTCAATTAAATAATCTTTTGCAGACAATTCCGCAGAATCAAGCACACTAACTTTAACCAACTCTTTTGATTCTAAACCCTTTTTAATCAATGTTAACACATTATCATTTAAACCATCTTTACCAATTATAACTGTTGCATCTAACTTACTAGCATAACTTCTAAGTTTTGCACGTTCTTTTGAATTTAACATATTTTTATTCCTTTATTTCAAAATCAATATCTTTTATACGGATTACTGAGTTTTCATCAGCACCCATCTTTTTTAATTCCTTTATAATACCCTTATCTTTAAGCACCCTTTGGAAGTATGCAAAAGATTGTGAATCGCTTAAAACAACGCCTCGAACAAGTTCATCAATAAACCCACCAACAACTTCAAAAGCTCCATCTTCCGCAATAATAATTTCATATTTATTTGGATTAGGTCTTTCATAAACAAATGGAACATAATCAAGTTTTTGTTTTTTAGGAAGAGTTTTCAATAATTCAACAGTCTTTTTAAGTAACTCATCTAAATTATTATTTGAAATGGCTGACACTTCAACAATCTCATATTTTCTTTTCAGTTTTGAAATTTTACTTTTAAAGTCAGAGATTTTCTTAGGGTCATCAACTAAATCAATTTTATTTAAAACTATAATTTGTGGCAAATTTTCAACATCATTACCATGTTTTTTAAGTTCACTAGTAACAATCTTAAAATCATTATAAGGATCTCTTTCTTCACTACCAGAAATATCAATAACATGTAAAAGAAGCCTTGTTCTTTCAATATGTCTCAAAAAGTAATGTCCAAGTCCAACCCCTTCACTTGCCCCTTCAATAAGTCCAGGTATATCTGCTAAAACAAATGAATTGTCTCCAAATTTGCAAACACCAATATTTGGAGTAAGTGTTGTGAAATGATAATTTGCAATTTTAGGTTTTGCATTAGTAAGCATTGCAAGAATAGAACTTTTTCCAACATTAGGAAGTCCAACCAATCCAACATCTGCAATTGTTTTAAGTTCCAATATAACTTCTTTTTCTTCACAAAGTTGACCAGTTTGTGAAAATGATGGTCTTTGCCTTGTTGAAGATTTAAATCTAGCATTACCAAGTCCGCCATTTCCACCTTTAAGTACAACAATTTCACTTTTATCTTCAAATAAATCACATATAATATTTTCAGTTTCTGCATCACGTATAACAGTACCACATGGAACCTTGATTATTAAATTTTCACCATTTTTACCTGTTTTATTATTGCTTCCACCATTTGTTCCATTTTCCGCTCTAAAATGTTTAGTAAAACGAAAATCAATCAAACTATCAATACTTCTGTCTGCAACAAAAATGATAGACCCACCTTTTCCGCCATCGCCACCATCAGGTCCGCCTCTCTCAACATACTTTTCGGTATGAAAACTTGTCTTACCGTTTCCACCATTGCCAGCTTTAATGAAAATCTTAACTCTGTCTAAATACATTACTTCCCCTAAATTCACTATAAATTATTTTCTTTTTTATATTTGCAATACTCACTAAGTCCACATTCATTACAATTTGGTCTTTGTGATTTACAAACATATCTACCATGAAGAACCAAAGCATAATGAAACTTAATCCATTTATCTTTTGGCAAAACTCTTTCAAGGTCTTCTTGTGTTTTTTCAACTGTTCCATGATTAGCAAGTCCAAGCCTATTAGACACTCTAAACACATGAGTATCAACAGCAATTGCTGGAATATTAAAAGCCATAGACAAAACCACATTAGCAGTTTTCTCACCAACACCGGCAAGTGCCTTCAATTGTTCTTTGTCGCTAGGAACTTCTCCGCCATATTTATTAACCAAATCATTAGAGCATTCCAAAATGCTCTTTGCCTTGTTATGAAAAAAGCCACAAGAATGAATTTTATCTTCCAACTCAACTTGTGACAAAGTAATCATTTTATAAGGCGTGTTGTATTCTTTGAACAATTCACTTGTCACCACATTAACTCTTTTGTCAGTACATTGAGCAGACAAAATAACAGCAATCAAAAGTTCATATGGTGAATTAAAGTTCAACTCACATTTTGGATTCTCATAAAGCATATCAACTTTATTAATTAATTCCAAAACACCATTTTCCATTATTTCTTCCCAATCCTTTCATTCATTTTATCATACACAATCGTAAGTAGCCTAAAACTCATAGCCTCTTCAAAATTTCGTATATTAAGTCCTGTAATTTTATAAATTTTTTCAATACGATATAAAAGAGTGTTTCTATGCAAAAAAGCGTTTCTGCTAGTTTCTGAAATATTTAAATTATTTTTGAAGAAAGCATTAATACATTCAATCAATTCTTTATCTTTCATAACAGAAACAATTTCAGGAGTTAAAAATTTTTCACTAATGCTCGCACATTCATCAGGATTTAAGCAATTAATAACAAAATTGCAAAAATCTGAAAAAAGTGAATTGCTATAACTAGCCTTACCATTTTTTTCATCTTTAATTTGATTAAAAGAACCATTCTGCTTACCTGATAAATAATCCATAAATATCTCCTTAAACCTATCACATTATATCAAATATTTTTCGACATTTCAATAATTTTGTGAGAGATTTTTAAATAACCTTCGTTCCATCAAACTTTAAATAAATAAAGATATCTTTGTTATTAATCAACTTGTTAAATTCACTATCTTTAATAGCATCTATATTAATGCCCTTTTTAACAAAAACATCAACCTTTTCAATATCTTCATTTTCATTTAAAGTTTTGCAAATCTCATTATTAAAATTATTATCAAATTTAATATACTTATTCTTATCTGTTATAAAAAAGAATTCATTGTTCTGATTTTTAATTTCACATTCAAATTTTTCAAAATCTTCAAGAAATTCAAAAATATCTCTATCTATATATGAATTTAAAAATTCAACTATATTTTCAAATTTCTTTAACACTGACAAATTCAAATACCCAACATTTTCAAAATTAAGTTTCTCAAAAAACTCTCTATTACTTTTAAAGCTAGAAGGTTCTGCCACAGTAATAATAGTTATATTTTTATTACTAAATAAAATATTATAAATCTCACGCATTTGAATTTGTTCATCTTCCGATAATCCATTAAACTGGTCATCTAAAAATAATATTTTAGGATTTTTTATATAACTACGAAGTATTGCTAATTTTCTTTTTTCAAACAAACTAAGTTTCTTCACTTTAACTTTTTGTTCTCTATCAATTTTAAATTGATTTAATAACTCAGAAATATCATCATCACTCAATTTTGCAATGCCACATGCTTCACACAAAAAATCCAAGTTAAATCTAATAGTCTTATCTTTCAATAAAACAGGTTCAGATAGTAAAAGTGAAAAGTTCTTTTTATTATCTTCAATATTCCTAATTTCATTCCCTTCACAAAAAACCTTCCCAAAATAAGAAGTTTCGAATCCAGAAATAACTTTTAATAACGTAGTATTCCCTTCATCATGCTTCGCCAACACAAGCAATCTATCTCCTTTCTTCATAGAAAAACTAACATCTTTTAAACAAAGAGGCTTTTTATAATAACTAAAACAAACATTATCTACTTCATAAAACATACTTATAATATAAACAATTTTATAACATTTTGCAATTTATTATGCCATAAATAAAAATTTAAATTTTAACAGAAAAAAGCATACAAAAGTATGCTTTTTCATATAAAAACTAAAATATTTTGCGATTTTACTTAGTTTTAATCAAACCATAATCTCCATCTGCACGCTTATAAAGAACATTAACAAAACCTGTTTCAATATCTTTGTAAATATAAAAATCATTATCAACAAGTTCAAGTTGGTCAACTGCTTGTTCTTCTGTAAGTCTGTCAAGATCAAACTCTTTTCTCTTAACAATTTTAGCAGGTTCAATTTCAGGCATTTCATCAAAGAATAAAAGTGTCATCGGATCAATCACAACCTTAACGCTATCTTTATTCTTGCCAGCAATTCTAACAATTTGTCTTTCAAGTTTTGCCAAACATGTATCAAGGTTTGCATACATATTGTCAGACTCAACTTCGCTTCTAACAAAAGTATTAACATCTTTAACTGTAATTTCCATTTTATATCTTTCAAGTTTACCTGCTTTTGAAAGAACTATTTTAGCACTAGCACCATTTTGCAAATACTTCTCAAATTTTGCCACCTTTTTCTCAATCAAGTCTGTAAGTTTTTCTTTTGCAGAGTAATTCCTTTGCACTATTTCAATTTTCATAAAAGTCACCTCCAAGTTTTATACTTATATTATAGCAAACTAAATTTCAAAATACAAAATATTTTATTAACATAAAACTTCAAATTTAAAATTTTCATCATCAGCATCAACCATAACAGCTGAATTATCAACAAGTTCTCCACTAATAATCATTTCGGCCAATGGGTCTTTAACTTCCTTATCAATAACTCTCCTAAGAGGTCTAGCACCATAAGCCTCATCATAACCTTTATCACAAATAAGTTCTCTTGCCTTTCTTGAAATTTGAAGCGAAATATTTTTCTTTTTAAATCTGCCTTCCAATGCTTTAAGCATCAAATCAGAAATTTTCATAACACTTTCTTTTGACAAACTGTCAAATATAACAATTGAATCAATTCTATTCAAAAGTTCAGGTTTGAAATTATCTCTAAGTTTATCCATCAAAAACTCATCTGTCGAAACTCTTGCCTCATCAGGATTAAGTTTTTCAAATTTTCTTCTAGCAATCAAATCTTGAACACCAGTATTACTAGTCATTATTATTAATGTATTTTTAAAACTAACAAGTTTACCACTCGAATCAGTAAGTCTTCCATCGTCAAAAATTTGTAATAGAATATTAAAAATATCTAAGTGAGCTTTTTCAATTTCATCAAATAAAACAATTGAATATGGATTTCTACGAACAGCCTCAGTTAGTTCACCACCATCTTCATGACCAACATATCCAGGAGGAGCACCAATAAGTCTTGAAATTGAATGACTTTCCATAAACTCACTCATATCAAATCTTATAACTGCATCTTCATTATCAAACAAAACATCACCAAGTGCTTTCGTAAGTTCAGTTTTTCCAACACCTGTTGGACCCAAAAACAGAAATGAACCAATAGGTCTCTTTGGGTCATTAATGTCAGCCCTTGATCTTCTTATAGCTTTTGACACCACACTAATTGCCTCTGGTTGTCCAATAACTCTTTCAGCTAAAATATTTTCTAAGTTTAACAACTTTTCCTTTTCAGAACCAGTCAGTTTTTTAATTGGAATATTAGTCCATGAAGAAACAACTTCTCGAATGCTGTCGGTATTAATTTCACCAAAAGAGTTCCCTGTCTTAGCAAATTGAGCATTTTTAATATTTTCAATTTGCTCCAAAATTTTCATCTTTTGATTTTTAATGTTTTCCGCTTCCTTATATTCTTGATTTTCAATATAAATCGCCTTTTGTTTATCTAATTCATTAATTTTCAAATTTAATTCTTTAACTTCATCTGGCATAATAGAAGCATGAACTCTGGTTTTGCTACAAGCCTCATCAATAAGGTCAATAGCCTTATCTGGTAAATACCTATTTGTTATATACCTAATTGATAAATTCACCGCCGATTCAATTGCATCATCTGAAATCTTAACATTATGAAAATTTTCAAAAGAACTTTTAATTCCTTTTAAAATTTTAATTGCATCTTCCGCAGTAGGTTCTTCAACCTTAACTGGCTGAAATCTTCTTTCTAGTGCAGGATCTTTCTCAATATATTTTTTATATTCATCAAGAGTAGTCGCACCAACACAATGCAATTCACCACGAGCAAGATATGGCTTTAAAATATCAGATGGAGAAATCTCTCCTTCCTTAGAACCTGCTTCTGCAAGCATATGAATCTCATCAATAAAAACAATTATATTACCACTTTCCTGTATTGCTTGAATTGCATCTTTAAGTTTCTGTTCCATGCTTCCTCTAAATTTAGTTCCAGCCATAAGTGATGCAAGGTCAAGTGAAAAAATAATTTTACCTTGAATTGCATCAGGAACATTTCCACACAAAATTCTTTGAGCAAGTCCTTCAACAACTGACGATTTACCAACACCAGCTTCACCAATAAGCACAGGATTGTTTTTAGTTTTTCTACACAAAATTTCAATAACTCTTGCAGTTTCCTCATCTCTTCCAATTATTTCTGCCAAGTTATTATCTCTAACTTTTTGTGTTAAATCAACACCCAAATTTTTCAGAACATCAGGAAGTTCTGTTTGCATATTAATATTCTTTTGAGTTTTTAAACCACCATTAAAAGAACCTCTTTCAACCTTAACATCATCAGCCTTAAAACCAATAACAGTTTCAAGATTATCTTTCAATTTTTCAAGATCCAACTTAAATATAGTCTGCAAAAATTTTGTCGCTTTTAAATCCCTATTTAAAATTAAAAAATACAAAATATGTTCAATCTCAACCGAATTTACATTATTTTTTTGACAAAACCTATCAGATTTTGCAAAAATTGCAGAAACTGCTTTGGAATATCCAATTTCATTAACTGTTTTAACTTCATCTTTTTTTAGATATGATATTATAACTTTTTTATATGTACTTTCACTAACTCCCAAATTCTTCAAAAGATTAGTACCACGGTTATTTTGTATAGTCAAAATTCCATAAAGCAAATGTTCTGACTCAATCTTATTTGAGCCAACAGCTCTTGCAAACTTTGCTGAATTTTCAATAGCACTTTTAACTGAATTAGATATAGCCATACACCACCTATTTTATCCTTTTAGATTTTAATACATTACTCAAAAATGTTGCACGATATTTATCAAGTTCTAAATATGTAACTTTCGATTCTGAAATTTTAGTAAGAGAATAAGGCAAAATATCCTGCATCAATTTGTCAATAAAATTAACTTCTTTAAATCTAATAAGGTCAAGTGCAACCCCCATCTTGATTTCACCCAAAAGTTCACTAGACTCAGCAACATTAATTTTATAGCAATTTGTTAAAATTCCCCAAGCTCTATAAACCTTATCTCTCACATCATCAATTTTTTGATATGACACCATGTCTGTTCTGGCTTTAACTTCCATGTCTGCAATTTTGATTGCAAACTCAGTCACCCTAACAACATAGTCTGTTTCTTTTTTCCCAATAGTCTGGCTATTTGAAAGTGTATAAGTATATGCTTCGCTTTCAATTTCATCATCATTCATTGAACTCAAATCAAGCCCTTGACTTTGGAGCGTTGAAGTAATTTCCCTAATTTTTCCACTAAGTGTAAGTGCTGGCAAAAACAATGTAACTCCTGCTTTAAGTCCAGTACCAACATCAGCAATGTTAGATGTTAAAAAACCAATCGAATCATCAAATGCAATTTCAAGTTTAGATAAAATTTGATTATCAATATAATTAATTCTATCATATGCATTTATAAGATTAAGACCTTTCAACATACATTGCTCAGAAATATGGTCAGATTCATTAATCATAATTGAAATATCTTCGTTTTCAGAAAGCACCACTGCACCATAACCATATGCATCCATAAGTCTGCTTGTAATAAGTTTTTTCTCATGCATAATGTTAACATCTAACTCAGAAATCTCAGAAAGTGTTTTAATACGATAAATTTTGAAACTCTTATCAAGATTTAAAACAGTATCTGCAACTTTATTCAAAACCTTAATACCTTCTTGTTCAGTAAGCATAGACGGAAATTCAAAACCAATCAAATTTCGAAGTAACCTTACTTTACTTGAAACAATTATTGAACTATAATCTTTCATTTAAAGTTCTCCTTTCAATTTTTCAATTTGGTTTTTTAATGCCTCAGCAACAATATAATTTTCTTGTCTTGCTGCCCTATCTTTCTCATCTTCAAGTTCTTTTATTTTTTCTTTAATTTTTATTTTAGAAATATGTTTAGATGAAATTTTTCCAACATGATTAATACTACCTTGCTTTTTCAAAAGTAAATTACGAATTTCTGTTTCAAAAACTTTGTAACAATCTGCACAACCAACAATACCTGACCTTAAAA
This sequence comes from uncultured Clostridia bacterium, assembly GCA_947382485.1. Taxonomy (GTDB): domain Bacteria; phylum Bacillota; class Clostridia; order Christensenellales; family UBA1242; genus RGIG1681. The sequence goes on from CANCYS010000003.1 coordinate 133,948, forward strand.
ACTCAACCAAACTAGTTTTGCATCTAGGACATTCTTTATCTTGAATATAATTCATATTGCCACTGTTTTCATCAAAAATAATCTTTGAATTCCCATTAAAATCAAACATAACATTCCTCTCTATTCATCACTCTTTGAACTGTTCATCAGTTTAGTCAAAACATTTTTAAACGATTTTGCCCTCACTTTATCTTTTATAGTAAAAGGCATAGAAAGTGAATCGTCAGACAAAGCCATCAAAATTATATTTTTTTCCTTTTCAGTCACAACAAAATCATTTAAAAGTTTATCTAAAATTTGTCCCATACGCTTCTCAGTAATCTCATCTCCAACACTATCAGTTATTAAATTATTAAGATAAGCATTAGTATCAGTATTCTGAACTTTAATAATCTTAATAAATCCACTGCCACCTCTTTTGCTTTCTTTGATATATCCTCTATCAAGAGTAAATCTAGTATCAAGCACATAATTAATTTGGCTTGGGGCACAAGAAAAATATTCAGCAAGTGAATTTCTTGAAATGTCAACCGAACTATTATTTTCTAAACTAGAAACAATAAATTTTTCAATGGTATCTGATATGTTTGCCATAAAAATTCTCCTTTTAGTCAAAGATGGTCAAATTACAATTTAATAATATAATATGTTGCACAATCAAGTCAAACAAATATGTAAAATTAAAACAAAATAAAAAGGAGTATTACCACTCCTTTTGTAAATAAATTTCTATGCTTTAACAAAAATAATACCAATTGTTCCAGGACCAGCATGAGCACCAATAACAGGGCCAATTGGAAGTCTTCTAATAGAAACATCTTTACCAGTATTTCTAATTCTTTCAGCAACTTGGTCACCAACTTCTTTGTTATCTGCGTCAATAATATAAACTTCATACTTAGAATCATTGTTATATTCTTTTTCAAACTTATCAATCAAGAAATCCAAAGCCTTTTTAGTTCCTTTAACTGTACAAAGTTTTTCAATCTTACCTTCATTAGAAACTGTTAAAATAGGTTTAATATTCAATAGTGAACCAACAACAGCAGATGCTGGTGAAATACGACCGCCTCTTTTTAAATATTTCAAACTATCAACATAAAAATATACAGCAATTTTTTCTCTAAATGCAGTTAAAAATTTAACAACATCTTCATCGCTCATACCACTATTATGTAGTTTAGCAGCTTCAATTGCTTGAATACCACCACCAAGTGAAATGTTCAAAGTATCAAAAACAGTAATTTTTCTTTCAGGATATTTTTCTTTTAAAATATCAATTGCTGTATTCATATAATTGAATGTTGCAGACAAATTAGATGAAAAATGAACATATAAAACATCTTCACCCTTTTGTAAAACTGGTTCAAAATAATTCAAATAATCTTGTGAATTAAGAGCAGAAGTTGTTGCAACTTCTCCGTTTCTCATATCATCAAAAAAATCTTTTATATTAGTATTTTTACCAAAATCATAAATATGTTCTTGCCCCTTGATTGTATAAGGCATTCCAATAACATTAATTCCTAAACTTTCTGCATCAGTATAAAACATTTCGCAGTCAGTATCTGTAAAAAATACGCTCATAAACTTTCTCCTTTCATGTGAACATTATACAACATTTGTTCACTATTGACAAATATTTTAATGACATTTTAAAATTAATATTTCACATCAACAAGTGTCAAAGCATGGGCACTAACAAGCTTACCCGCAAATTTTCTTTCCTTAGATTTTAAAATATTATCAACTTTTTTAGGATCAATATTTCCCACTCCAACATCAATAAGCGTTCCAACAATAATCCTAACCATATTATATAAAAACGCATTTCCAGTTAAAATAAACTCAAAAATACCGTTATTTTCATAAATTTCAATATTTTTTAAATCTCTAATGCAATTTTTTCTTTCATCATCTTTGCTCGCAAATGCTGAAAAATCATGTTTGCCAATTAAAAATCTTGTAGCAATTTTCATTTTTTCTAAATCAAGTTTCTTACTAACTTGAAGCATACTTTTTTCATAAACTGGATTTAAATGAACACTATTATATACTAAATATTTGTATACTTTTAACTTGGCAGAAAATCTTGCATGAAAATTATCACTAACTTTTTTAGAAGAAAAAACTTGAATATCCTTAGGCAAAAGTTTATTAACTGCAAAACAAATATTTGTTGCAATAATGCTAGAATTAGTATCAAAATGAGCAACTTGTTTAAGTGCAGAAACACCCGCATCTGTTCTACCAGAAGCCACAATTTTAATATCTTCTCCAAGCAATTTTGTTAATGCTTTTTCAAGTTCATTTTGAACAGTTCTTTTATCAGGCAAACTTTGAAAACCATAAAATTTTTCTCCGTCATATGCAAACTCAATTTTTATTCTATTCATATTCACCTACTAGAAAATTTCATAATTTTCAAAACATTCTTCATACAATTTCCTATCATAATCATTATGAACACAAAACACGACATTAATTGGAAATTCATTTTCTTTTAACCAATTATAAACAGTTGTCACTGCAATCTTTGCAGCCATTTCTCTTGGAAACCTAAACACACCAGTTGATATACAACAAAAAACAATTTCATTAAATCCATTTTCAACTGCAAGACTCAAACTTGACTTATAGCAATTTGCAAGATCAATTTTATCACGATATGAAACCCTATCCAAAATCAAAGGACCAACTGTGTGTATAATATATTTTGATGGCAAATTATAAGCCTTAGTCATCTTTGCCTGCCCGTTTGGTTCAGGATGTCCTTGTTTAGACATAATTTGATTTAACTCTTGCCTAATTTGTAATCCACCTGCCGACATAATAACATTGTCAATTGAAGGTTCATTTGGTTCAAAACTACCAAGTAATCTAGAGTTCCCAGCATTAACAATAACATCAGCTTTAAGCGTAGTAATATCACCCTCAAAAATACACATATTTTTTATGTATTCAAGTTTAGACACATCAATAATGTTTTTATGTTCACGTTCAAAAGACAGAATCTCATCTTGAAGTTTCATAAATTCCGAACTAAGAGGCATTGGTTGACGCATGTTTGATAAACCTCTAAAAATAACTCTTTTATCACCAATATCCAACTTTTCTAGTTCAAATTTTTTAATATCAACATTCTCATCTTCACATAAAATTTCTATTAACCTATTTAATTTTTCGTCAAGTTCCTCAACTGTATATTCCATAAAGTCCCTTTAAAGTTCCTTTGATTGAACTTTTTTCTTTTTTTTCAAAATAACAACTTCATTGCCCTGCATCAAAACCTCATCTTTATACTCTTCGTCACCCATATTAGACGCCTCTTTTTCTAAATCAAGATTTTCACTATTATCGTTAATCATTTCTTTGTTATCTACATTTTCATTTTCATCTCGAAGGTCAACAACTGCCTTAACATCAAACTTACTAGAATCTTCTCTAATCAAACTTTCAATTTGTTTAGCCAATTCTTCATACTCATCAAAAGCAACTCTAAGTTTTTGCATTTTACTTACATATCTTTTAAGTTCTTTTCTAACAACTTCCTTCTTAGTTTCCTCGTCAAACTTAATAGGAGTTGCAAGTAATTCAATTAATTCACCTTCCAATTTTTTGAACTTATCCAAAATATCTTTTTTATTATTATTTTTCATACTTATTCTCCTATTAAGAACTTTTCTTTAAAGTAATTTAAACCAGGCACATATTTTTTAGACGCATTCCCAAGCACTGTAACAAAAATTTTATTATTTTTATTAAAAATTTCATTAGAAATGCGTTTAATTTCATCAGCATTAACATTTTTAATCAATTGTTTTCTTTGCCATTTTGAAACTTTAAAAATTTTGCCATAACTCAAATAGTCCATAAAATTCAAATGACATTTAGAATTTATTTTTGGTGGCATTTTTTCATCTTGATAATATTCTAAATTTTTCTTAAATGACTCCACATATTTTTCATCAACTTTATTTGTAACTACATTTTCTATTTCTAGACTTATAATTTGTAAAATTTCTTTAATCTTCTCTTTTGAAGTTTCAAAAACAATGTTAAATAAAGATTCATCTTTAAAACTTGTTATATCAGAATCCAATCTATAAATTAAACCTTTGTTACGCAAATTTAAAAATAATTCACCTTGTGAGCCAGAAAGATATCTAGTTAAAAATGGATAGTTATAATTTTTTGTAAAAATATCAAGTTCATTAATATTAATTTTAAATGACATCATCAGGCTAACTTTCTCTTGTTCATTTTTATAAATTTTAAGAGAACTATCATGGTCTATTTTATTAGTGCCATAATAACTTTTGTGTTCTTTATAATCTTTATCAAATGGAATTTTATCAGTAAAATATTTATTTACCAGCCTTACGAATTTATTTTTTGAAAGAGATGTAACCGCAGACACAACAAAGTTATTACCAACAAAATATTTACTTTTAAAATTTTGAAGGATTTTAAATTTAATAGAATCAATATTCTCATTTGTTCTTCCAACAATATCTGATGAATATTTAGATTTTGACATTGCTTGCTTGAAATTTTTAACAAAAATATCTCTTGATTCATTATCCTTGCACATTGCAAGTTCTTCTTTTATTACGCCCTTTTCAGATTCCACAAATTCATCGTCAATAACAGAATTAAGCAAAACATCACTTGCAAACTCCATGGTTTCATCAATAAGTCTGTTTGTTCTAAAAAATTTCACCACCAAATAATCCATACTGGTTGAGGCATTCAAAAAAGCAATTTTATTTCTATCTCTTTCCACTTCTGCATTTGTTCTGTTTTTTGTCTTTTTAAAAAGCGTGTGTTCCAAAAAATGAGCAGTTCCCATTTTTGTTTCATTAAAAGCACCAACACGAAAACCCACTTCAACAGCAGAGCAATTGTTTTGATTTGTATGTTCATAAATGAGTGTGCCACCATTTTTAAGTTTAATTATTTTTTCTCGCATTGTTCCCTCTCTAAAATTATTATAATCCCGCCTTACTAGTTAAATAATTCAATCTATCATTTAAATTATTTTTTATAATACGTAATCTGTTATCCATTTTCTTTAATTCAGTCAAATATTCTTTGAGTGCTGAAAACTCTTCAACAATAAATTCTTCTTTTGGAAAATCTCCAAAATCAGTATATTTAAAATATTCATGTGCAAAATAATTTCTTTTTTCAAGCAACGCTTTAAGTTCATTAATTTCGTCATATCCCAAACTTTTAGATTCATAAATGATACCAACCAATTGCCCAAATGTCATAGTCATCATCTTTTGCTTTAAATATCCAGCATCATCTTTAACCTGCATAAAATCTTGTGCTGTCATCATTTTGTGCCTAGAAAATTCCTTAACAATCTCGCTAAGTTCACAAATATCAACCACACAAAGTTCAATGTTTTGAGTTACTTCAATAATCTTTCCAATTGCACAATAAATTCTATTCATAATTACCTACATTCAATTTTAAATTAGACTATGTACTATGTCAATTAAAAACTTAATTACACATTCAGTTTTTCATCAACAAAATTTTTCTTAACAATATAATTTTTAAATATTTTTACTGACATTAAAATAAAAACAATAAAATTTAAAAATGTCAAAGTCATAAAACAAGAATTGTATACAAATTGATTACCTGCCCAATTAAATAAAAAAATCATCATTGCACCAGTTAATGAAATATTTAAAAAGTTTGAAATTATAATATCTCTCTTATTAAAAGATATAATCATCAATATAATACTAAAAGTAGTTGCTATATAATAAAATCTGTCTAACATCTTTGGCATAAAAAGCACCATTATAAATGAGAACACTGTTCCAAAAAAAGTTAAATCATACTTAGTTAAAACTTTTCTTTTATTATATCTAAATATAATTATTAAAAGCACAATCAATAACGCAAAAGTAAAAATAACACACAACACACTCGTCAACTTATATGCAAATGTATTGACGGTCCAAATATTCTGACTAAGTATAGATAAAAACATACAGACATTTGGACAATTCCCAGTAATCCTATTATCAAACTTTGCTTGCATTAAATACACCTTTAACATATCAATTAGTGGTCTTCCTGCAAGCACAGGAACAAGATTTATCACATAACAAAGAGGTGCAATCCAAATATCTTTCCATTTTAAGTAATGCTCTCCATTTTCATCTTTAACAATAAGCATAACAAATAAAATTGGAACCATAAACAAAAATTGCATCTTTGTTACAAATGCCAATCCTATAAATAAAAACGATAGTTTAGATTTCTTATTTAACGCAAAATAGAAAGATAAAAACGCAAAAGAAGTATAAATTGCATCACATTGTCCCCATTCTGCATATTCTACAAGAATATATGGAATAATCATAAATATCATAAAAAGTGCATAACTAAACTTTTCATTTTTAATAGTTTTAATAATAAGTGTTACAGCTAATGCAAGAAGCAATGTAAAAATAAAGGTAATAAATTTAATTGAATATAAAGAATTTAAACCAAGTTTTGCAATAATAATAAGAAAATAATTATAAAATGCATTATAGTTACTTATGTTAATTATGCTATACAAACAATCTTTAAAACTAAGTTTTGAATATTCTTCTGTCCAAACATCTAAAAAGATTACATAATCTGGTGATTCAGAATTAGCAAAATATATTGTCATAAAAATAATAATTAAACTGCATAAAGTTATTATGGCAATATTTATATATTTCAATTTTTTGTTATCAGAATATATTTTACAAACTTTATAAATAAAAAATGATGCAATACCAATAACAATTGCTGAAACAAGAAAGATATAAATATAAAACTGGGTTCCACCACCCTCAAACTTAACATTAAAAACTCTAATTATGCCAAGGACAACAATTAAAGCAAAACTTAGAATTATAACAAAATTTGTTAAAACTCTTTTTAAACTCAATTTGTTTTCATCCATAAAAAATTAATTAATCTCCTCAATTAATATAGAATAAATCGCAGTATCGCATCTTTCATGAATATTGTTGCTGTGTGCCTTACGAAGCACCCCTTCAAAAGTCATTCCTGCCCTTTTCATTACATTTCCACTTCTATAATTTTCAACGTCATGAAAAGCTTCAATTCTTTTTGCAATATTGTTTTCTTTTATATACTTAAACATTCCACGAACAGCCTCAGTCATAAAACCTTTCCCATGATATTTTTTATTCATCAAATATCCAATACTAATAGTTCCACCCGCTCTTTGAATATGTGATAAACCAAGACCAATTGAGCCAATGACTTTCCCTTCAATTTTAAGCATAATTGCATAATCCGTTTTTTCAATTCCATTTTCATAGCATTCTTTCATAAACTTAATTCTTTCTTTCGCATTTTCAACAGATTCATATGTCTTAAAGGTTAAATATTTTGTAACTTCTTTATCACTTGCATATTCATATAAATCCAAATAATCTTCGTCTTCCCATTTACGAATTATCAATCTGTCAGTTTCATATAAAATATTCATAATTCACCACCAAGAATTTATATATTTATTTTATAATAAAAAAAGTCTTATTCAAAATGAATAAGACTTTTTTTCAATTTAAACTATTTCTTTTTGTCATATTTATAGAAACCTTCGCCAACAGACATTCCAAGTTTTCCCTCATCAATATACTTTTTAAGCATAACTGCCATACCTTTAAAGTTATATGGTGCTAAAAATGAAGGAATTTTAACATAATTTAAAACAATGTTATATGCAGTTGTAAGTCCAACAGTATCAAGAATTCTAAATGGTCCTTTTGGAGAACCTGTTCCAAGAGTCCAAGCCTTATCAATACTTTCTGGGTCAGAAATTCCATTAACATACAAATCCATTCCTGAGAACAAAAGAGGTACAAGCATTGAATTTAATAAATATCCTGATTTTTCTTTATGAACTGGAAGCGGAATCATTCTAATTTCTTTTGCAAAATTCATTATTAAATCAAAATTAACTTTATCTGTTTTTGATTGAGCCATAATTTCGGTCATGTTATTTTTCCAAATAGAATTAGCAAAATGTAAAGATAAGAATTTATCTTCTCTACCTGTGTATTTCGCAAATTTTGAAGGAAGAAGTGTTGACGAATTTGTTACAACAACAGTTTTTGCTGGCATAAGTGGAGCAAGTTTTTTATAAAATGCAATTTTTTCATTTGCATTTTCTGCCATAGATTCAATAACAAGGTCAGCGTCCTCAACTGCCTTTGCAAGATCAAGTTCAAGTTTGATGCTTGAATATGCTTTTTTAACTTTTGACAAACATTCCTTTTGGTCAAAGCTTTCATAGTCAGCAATACCCATTGCCCAAACGCTTGCATTTTGTCCTTCTGGTTTTGCCATTTTTTTGATTGTATCAGTGTAAACTTGTTTTAAATTATCAAGTTTAGGTTGAGTTCTACCAATACTACCCTCACTTCTAAGCCAAATAGTTACATTAAAACCACAATATGCTGCTTGAAAAGCAATTTGACTTCCAAGAACGCCACCGCCTGCAACAACAACATTTTTAATTTCCATAAATTTCTCCTATATCATATTATATTGAAATTATAACATTTAAAATTACCAATCAGCAAATGAAATTAATAAAACGAATTTATTTCTTAATCTTCTTTTTTGGAAGCGGAGTAATTCTTTCCAAAATTTCAATCACATCAGAAACTAATTCATTATTTTCAATATCCAAAATATAATGTTCTTTTGCACCATTATAAGGCACACCAACATCTGCATTTTTCAATAAATTTTCAATTTCATTCAACTTTTTCACAAACACAGTGTTATCACACACAAGTAAAATTGGTTTATCATTTACATAAACCATATATTCACCAAACATTTTTTTATATCTTATATTATAATTTCCATGAATTTGCTCACAAACAAATTCAATAAAATCCTGAGTTGTTGCCATAAATTTCTCCTTAGTTAAAATTTAATATCGTCACGAATTTCAATATACCCTTCATGAGTCGTAGTGAACAAAATTGGTTCACTATTTCATCTAAATTTTATTATCCTACATCTCTTAATATAAACTTTATTTTAATGAATCTTTGTCAAATTCAAAATATTTACGACCAACAATTTGCTTTCCACTCAATTTTTCATAAAAACCAATTGATGGTTTATTCCAATCAAGACAACTTAGTTCTAGTCCTTCATAACCATCTTCAATGATACGATTTAATATTTTATTAAAGAAAACTTTTCCAAATCCTCTTCCACGATATTCTTCAAGAATAAATAAGTCTTCTAAATAAACTCTACCAATTGCAGAAAAAGAACCAAAAATTGGATAATATATTGCATAGCCTATTACCAAACCATCAAACTCAGCAAAAAGTGCTGTTGCAATATTCTTTTCAAAAAGCCAATAAGTTAACTGTTTCTTTGTTGCTTTCATGTCTTGTGGTCTTTTTTCATATGATGCTAAACCTTTTATTAAAGAAACTAATGTTTCAATATCTTCTTTTTTTGCTTCACGAATTTTTAATTCTTTCATATTAATTTGAAATTCCTTAATGTTTTTATTATTAATAATAACATTTTTCTTTTATTAAAGCAAAATATAAAAATCAATTAAAACAAAAATGATTTTATAAAAATAAAAACGAACCTAATAGGTTCGCATTTTATTTGGTGGGAAGAGATGGATTCGAACCATCGAAGACGAAGTCGACGGATTTACAGTCCGTTGCATTTGGCCGCTCTGCAATCTTCCCATATGGAGCCGGTGGTCGGAATCGAACCAACAACCGTCTGATTACAAGTCAGATGCTCTACCATTGAGCCACACCGGCAAGTGTTTTTGGTGCCGCGGGGCGGAATCGAACCACCGACACAGGGATTTTCAGTCCCTTGCTCTACCGACTGAGCTACCGAGGCATATTTTTTGAGAAAAAATAAAAAACTATTAAGTTTTAGAATGAAATTTGGCGACTCGGATGGGGCTCGAACCCACGACCTCCAGCGTGACAGGCTGGCGCTCTAACCAACTGAGCTACCGAGCCAAATTTATAAAAAATATTTTGTTTGGTGGGCCTTCACGGACTTGAACCGCGGACCAACCGGTTATGAGCCGGTCGCTCTAACCAACTGAGCTAAAGGCCCAATTAATTTTACAACAAACTTGGTCGGGGTGGCGAGACTCGAACTCACGACCCCACGGACCCAAACCGCGTGCGCTACCAAACTGCGCTACACCCCGATGCATCCGTTGCATAAAACTAACGAATTAAATATACACTATTCAAAATTAATTGTCAACAAAAAATAAAAAATTTTCAATATTTTATAACAAGGCAAAATTATGTTCTTTTGTGGCATAACTCTGCCCTGTCAATATTATTATATTAATCAAGTCCAAGATAGTTATTGTATGTAATTTGTTTATCATAAATTTTTGTTTTATCAATTTCAATAATACGATTTGCAACTGTTTGCAAAAGTTGGTGATCTTGACTTGTGAAAAGTATTGGGGATTTGAAATTTATCATACCCTTGTTTAGCGATGTGATACTTTCAAGGTCAAGGTGGTTTGTTGGTTCATCAAAAATAAGAACATTTGCACCTGAAAGCATAACTTTTGCGAGCATACACCTAACCTTTTCTCCACCTGAAATGCAGTTTGCTTTTTTTCTTGCCTCTTCACCAGAAAATAACATTCTTCCAAGCCAGCTTCTAAGGAATGTTTGGTCTTTATCATCAGAATATTGAGAAAGCCAATCAACAAGTGAAAGTCCACAATCTTTGAAATATGAATCATTATTTTCAGGCAAATAACCAGTTGTAACAGTTGAACCCCATTCAAAAGTTCCACCATCAGCAGAATCTTCACCCACCAAAATTTTAAACAACATTGTAATTACATTCGCATTTTCACAAATGAATGCAATTTTATCACCCTTATTTACAGTGAATGAAACATTCTCAAACATTTCATTTTTAGTTAAGTTTGTAACTCTTAAAATTTCATTTCCAATTTCTCTATTTGGTTTAAAGTCAACATATGGATATTTTCTTAGAGATGGTTTTATATCAACAAACGTAAGTTTTTCAAGTTCTTTCTTTCTACTTGTTGCCTGTTTACTTTTTGAAGCATTTGCAGCGAATCTTGAAATGAACTCTTGAAGTTCTTTTGCTCTTTGTTCAGATTTTTTATTTTGTTCTTTTGCTTGTCTTTGAAGAAGCTGACTGGTTTCATACCAGAAATCATAGTTTCCAACAAACATATCAATTTTGCCATAATCAATATCACAAATATGTGTACAAATTTTATTCAAGAAATATCTGTTATGCGAAACAACAATAACCAAGTTTTCAAATTCAAGTAAGAAATTTTCAAGCCAGTTTACAGTTTTTGCATCAAGGTTATTTGTAGGTTCGTCCAAAATCAAAATGTCAGGATTTTTAAAAAGTGCTTTTGCAAGCAAAACTTTAACTTTCATTTTTGGATCAAGGTCTGCCATCAAAACATCAAAAAATTCTTCATGAATTCCAAGTTCATTCAAAAGGTTTTGGGCTTCACTTTCTGCTTCCCAACCACCAATCTCCATAAATTCATTTTCAAGTTCACCTGCTCTAATTCCATCAGCATCAGTGAAATCAATTTTTGCATAAAGGTCATCTTTTTCTTTCATGATTGCCATGAGTCTTTCATGACCATGCATAACAGTTGAAAGAACAGTATATTCGTCCCAAGCCTTTTGGTCTTGTTGAAGTACACTAAGTCTTTTGCCTCTATCAATAACAATGTCACCTGAACTTGGTTCAATTTGTTTTGTGATAAGTTTTAAAAAAGTTGATTTGCCTGCACCATTTGCACCAATGATACCATAACAATTTCCATCTTCAAATTTAAGATTAACATCTTCAAATAACACACGACCGCCAAATTGCAATCTTACATTGTTTACACTAATCATTACATAATCCCCTATTTACCCGTTAATTATAATTTAAAAATTCAAACTTTGTCAATGATTTATCCACTTAAAGTATAATTATTAACATTCTGGCAATAATGTAATCGTAGGAGAAAAAATGGCAGAAAACAATATTTCAAACAATCGTTCAAATAAAAAATCTGATTTAAATAAAACTGACATATACAATAAAAACTCAGAAAAGAAAACTGAAAACTATAATAAAAAAACGCAAAATAATGAAAGTAACTCAGCAAAAAATGCAAAAAACAATCAAAATACATCAAAAGTTAGCGATAAATATATTCACAAGTGGTGGATTGATGCATTAATTTTCATTGGCGGAACTTTGCTTCTTGGCGGACTTGCCACTCTTCTTGGAGGCAAAATGTTCAACTTCCAAAATTATGAAATGCCACCAGCGACTGCACCAAAAATTTTATTTCCAATAGTTTGGGCAATAATTTATCTTGCTATTGGTATATCAACATTTTTAATGTGGCGAGATAAAGAAATCAAAGAAGATAGTCGAAAAATTAATTTGATACTCTTTATTATCCACATGGTATTCAATGTTTTATGGCCACTATTTTTCTTTAAACTTGACCTTGCAATTTTCTCTGCTGTTTGGCTTGGACTTACCGTCATCTCTGCCCTTATAGTTATGTACAGATATTTCATCACAAATATTCCAGCAGGTATAATATTTATCATTTATACGCTTTGGCTTATGTATGCAATGTACTTAAATCTTGGACTCGTTTTAATTAACTTTTAATAAAAAACTCGCTTAAAATTAAGCGAGTTTTTTTAATTTTGTTCAAATTGACTTGGGTGCTTTTTGAAAAAGTCAAATTTTGATTCAATGAACATTGGTTTATGATGTTCTTTATTTTCAAAATAATTATAAATAGGAACATTTATTTCGTCCCAGTTGAACACCTTGTCATTTACTCCTAAATATTTTGCCACATTTTCAGTTCCACTTGGTGCAACACTATGAAGCATTATCATTGCTACTTTTGAATAGTGAAGAGCATTAACAATTGCTGTTTTTTGTTTTTCTTTATCATTTTGGTCATAAGTTCTCACCCAATACTTATTGATGTTTCTAAGGAAGCTGTCAAGTTCGTAAATGCACATATGAAATTTATTTTCCATCATTGCTTTTTCAAATTTAAGTGCTGACATTTCACATTCTAAAAGAACTTCTTCATCAATTTCACCATATGGAATATATCCATCAAAATCTTTCTGCCAAGTGTAAAACAATGTTCTAAGCGTTCTATTATATACATTGGTTAATAAATTGCCATCTTTAACAACTGGGTCGACATCTTCTGGTTTTGCTTCTTTATCATAAACTTTTGGATTGAATGATGAACTGGTGTTTCCAACATTAAGTGCTAAGAAATGTGCTCTTAATTGTTCATGAGTATAATGACTTAAAAGTTCATCTGCCATTGGAGGTTTGATTTGTCCTGATGAACTTGCTTTATTTCCCATAAACAAAGAATGTTTATTAACAATTAGTCTACTCATTTGAAGTTCGCCTTCTGGTGCATCAATCTCTGGTTTGCCTTTTTGTGTTGCAAACCACATTGCATGTTGTGCTGGACCATAAAAATATGTGTTGTCTTCACCTAAAACTTGATACACCTGAGCATCTTTGCTACACCAATATTTTTTCCACTCATCATCTGCTTTACCTTTATTTTTTAAATATGCTCGTGTAAATGATATTGGTGCCCAAAGTGATTCTGGCCAACAATAAAAAGTTAAATCTGAAAGTCCTTCTCTTTCTGGTACTGGAACACCCCAAGTGATGTTTCCTGAAAGTCTGAATGGAACAAGTGTTTTGCCTGTTCTGAATCTTATTGCTGAGCCTTGATCTTCATCAAGTTTATCTTCTGGTGCAACTTCTGCTTTTTCCCATTCAGCAAGTTTTGAACCTGAAAGAATTTGACAAGCCTTTTCCCTATCTTCAAGACTATCAAAAATAATTACAAAACTTGCCTTACTCTTATCTTCAACTTGCACAAAATGAGGAAGTTTGCTTGATAGTTTTTCAAACTGCTCCATATAATCTTTTTTGATATATATTTCTGGTTTTTTCAAAAACTCTTTAATCTCTTTTAAAACAAACTCTCTTGTTGATGTGTTTTTTTCAAGATATTCAATCCATTCTTTCAAAAGTTCTGTGTAGTTTTGCAAATTGAAATACCAATTTTCAATTTTTCTGAGTTCTGGCTTTGTTCCTGTTAAAGTTGATACAGGATCAATGAGTTGCTCTGGCAAATATTGATGGCCTAAACTACACTCATCGGCATAACCTTTATCACTTTTACAACCATCAATTGGGCATTTTCCAACAACTTGTCTACCATTTAAAAAACAATTTGCCTTTGTATCAAAAAATTGATAAGTTGAAAGTTTGCTCAAAGTTCCATTTTCATATAACCTATTAAAAAATTCATCACTCACTTTTTTATGCATATCTTTTGATGAACCAATTGCAGAACCTTCAAACCAATCAAGACCAATTTCATAATCTTTCAAAGTGTTTATATGCTTTTTATTAAATTCTGCAACCATATCATAAATTGAACCTGCATAACCTTCTTGAACTTTTTTTCTATAAGTTTCAAGTGATGGTGAACCATAACAATCTGTTCCTGATACAAAAATTACATTTTCACTTCCAAGTTTATCTTTTAAAAATCTCGCAAAGAAATCTGCATAAACAAACATTCCACAAACATGACCATAGTGAAGTTCCTTATTTCCATAAGGCATACCAGCAGTAACCACAGCTCTTTTTGGATATTTTGGTCTATTTGCTTTCATTCTTTCCAAAACTTCTCTCATCTTGCTACTATCCATAAATATCTCCTACTACAAAACAAAATAAAAATCCAAGCTGTTGCTTGGACTTTTTTTCACAAGCAACAAAATGCTTGTGCATCAATTTGATGCACATTTTAAAATTGTTGTTGCTCTTTTTGTAAATTAAACATATTTAAATGTTACTCCTTGAATGGTTTTTTGTCAATGATTTTATTAATGCCAAAAAATTACTTAACCGCATTAACAAACGAATATATATCTATTGAAATTCTTTGATGTATTGAATCTTCATTAACTTCGGCGTTATTTATAAATTCAACAACACTTTCACAAAACTCCATTTTTTCAAATATATCTTCAAAATAGTTTGAGCCAACAGAATTTTTATCAATTGTTATTGCATTGTTTGTTCCAAACATAAACCACAAACAATCATATGAATCAAAAATTATTGGAATTAAATTTATATTTTCAATATAGTTTTGATTTCTTGAAAATGCAGTTGCAGTTAATTCTTCTCCACTGCTATAACTTACAAAAAAGTACTTAGCAGTTGAATTATCTTTATCATACTTTAAAATTGGATCATAATGATTTATTGACTTTTCACACATTGCATCAACTTTAACTTTTTTTGTTGTTTCATTGTATTCTATTGTAAAATTGCAAACATCGTAACTTTTGTTATACTGCTCAAAATCAATCCCTTTTAAGGTGAATAACACATAAATGCTTACTGTGTATATGTTATTGTTTTTTTGATTTAATATATAAAATTTTTCAACTTTATTTGCTAATTCATTTTGACTAACATTTAATTCTCTTCCTTGCAACCACTTATTTTCAGTCAAATTTTCTGTTGATGACAACGCATTAAGCATTAACATTAATTTTGAAACATAATTGTTATATTCATCATAAACATATGTTCCATTTAAATTGCAAGCAAAATATTCTTCATCTTCACCTTTTGTGTTATTTGAATCTTCTTCAAACTTTTGATAAGCATATTTTAATATTTTTGAAGTTGTGACTTGAACTTGCTGATTGCCATTATTATCGCCTTCATTTGACGAATTACCAGGTTTTTTATTTTTGCATGCAACAAAAGAAAATGCACAGCACAGTATCAAACAAAAACAAGTTATACTTTTTATTAATTTTTTTACCATACACTTATTATATCTTTTTGATTAATTTTTAACAATCAAAATACTTATAAAATAAAAAAGTTTATTCACAAGAATAAACCTTTTATTTGATTTTATTTCACCCCTTCTTAACAATTAACCCCGCCCCTTTGCACGCTTTTAGTATAACACTAAAATTTAAGATTTTGTTTAAGGCATGACACATTTTTATTTTTTTAATAGTGCAGTAACTTCTATTTCAATTTTAGCACCATCTCTAACCATGCGATTTACTTCAACTAATGTTGAGACAGGCATTGAATTTTTAAAATAATCTGCTCTAATTTTTGAAACCTTATCAAACTCACTCATGTCTGTTACATAAATTACTGCTTTAATTACATCATCAAAAGATGCACCAGCAGAATTGAGTATTTCACCTATATCAGAAAACACTTGATGTGTTTGAACTTCAATGTCATCAGAATCCACTTTTGAATTGTTTTCTTTTGAAGCATGTGCTTGAATGCCAGAAACATAAATTAAATAATAATTTCCACAATCAACTTTTTTAGCAGGCGTATAAACACCTATTTTTTTATATCCACTTGGGCTAATGTTTTCAATCATAACTACCTTCCTTATAATTCTTAGTATAACATAAATAATTAGCAAAACAAATAAAAACAAGGCAAAGTTTGCCTTGTTTTTATGGTGCGAGGAAAGGGGGTCGAACCCTCACTCCTTTCGGAAACCGCCCCTTAAACGATCGCGTCTGCCATTCCGCCATCCTCGCAAAGGGAGTTGTAATTTTTTCAAATTACGACACTAGTATAACCATTAATTTTAATTTTGTCTAGTGTTTTTAAAAAAAATTTAAATCATTTAAATAAAAAATGACTGCTTAAACAGTCATTTCTTTCATTCATTAATTCTCTTTTCTATATAGTTTTGAAAACAAGTGCTACCAAACCATTTTTTTCGATTGCTTCATACTTCTCTTGTGATAAAAATTGATCAGATGATTTTTCAAGTGGTGCATTTGGCTTAAAACCACATTTTTCTTTTCCAATGGTTTCAATGGCTTCATTGAAATTTGCAAAATACAACAAATTTTCTATCACTGCTTTTTGAGTCATGACAATGTCACTGTTTGACTCATCTGCCATATCTTCCTTGACTTCTCTATTAAAAGTTATTTGGTTACCCACCTCATAAACTCTATGCTTTGCATCATGTATTAAAATTTGCACTGTTTTTTTGCCTGATAAAACTCGTTCAAAAGTGTCGCTGTCAAGCGTAAAAGTGTAGATATCTTCCATAAAATACTCCTAAGCGTTATAAGATAATTATATTGTTATATCAACCTATTGTCAACAATAAATAATCTTAAACAGAGATTTCATTATTTGAATACACATTGTAATAACTCATAACTTTTTTGTAATAGTTTTTTGTTTCTAAATAATTTATCTTTTCATAAACCAAGTTTCCATTTTCATCAAGCCAGTTTTTTACTGCCCCTTCACCTGCATTATATGCACAAATTACAACGTCTTTATTTTTAAATTTTTTGAATAAATAGTTTAAATAATAACACCCAAATTCAATATTTGTTTTTGGATTAAAAAGCATGGATTCCTCAAAGTTATTTATGCCTAAATCTTTTGCCAAATACTTTGCTGTGCTTGGCATGATTTGCATCAAACCAAGTGCACCTGATGGCGACTTTGCCTTAGATTTAAAATTGCTTTCAGTTTTTATCACCGCATAAACAAGCGCAATTTCAAGAGAATATTTTTCACTGAAACTTGTTACATAGTTTTTATATTTTGTTGGATATAAAACAAAATTAAAAAGCAATATAAGAAAAATCGCAAAGACACTAACAATTGAGATTATGGCTATTACTAACTTCTTCATAAATTTATTATATGCAAAATTAAAAATTTTAATTTCGCAATAATAAATGTTTTAAAGCCATATTTCAATTAAAATTGTGCGGATTTGCGATTTTTTTGCGATTTTTACTATAAAATGATATTAATGTCCATCACTCCATCTGAAACTTGATGCAAGGTCAACAACAAGTGGAACTTGTAATTTACAAGCATTTTCCATTTCAAATTTTAAAATTTCCTTTACCTTTTTTTCTTCATCTTTTGGACAGTTTATTATAAGTTCATCATGAACTTGCATTATCAGTTTTGCGTTTAAATTTTCACGCTTTAAAGCATTGTATGTTTTTATCATGGCAATCTTTATTATATCAGCAGCAGTGCCTTGCAAAGGCATATTTTGACTTGCTCTTTCAACCCTGCTTCTAACCATATAATTGGTTGCATTTATATCATATAATCTTCTTGTTCGTCCGAATAAGGTTGTGGCCTTTCCTGTTTCTTTTGCAACCCTAACCATTTCATTCATAAAATTTTCTACTGCCTGATGTTTCATAAAAAAGTTGTTTATATATTCTCTTGCAACCCTTGGTGGAACTTTTAAATCTTCCGCCAAACCATATTCACTTATTCCATAAATAATTCCAAAATTAACTACTTTGGCAGTTCTTCGCATTTTTTTGCTAACCAAAGAGTCATCAACTCCAAACACCTCACCTGCTGTTTTTGTGTGAATGTCAACACCATCATTGAATGCGTCAACGAAAACTTTGTCTTCTGTGAAATGTGCAAGAAGTCTGAGTTCTATTTGAGAATAGTCTGCGTCTATCAAAACATGATTTTCATCACTAGCAACAAACATACTTCTGATTTCTTTACTCTCTTCTGAGCGTACAGGTATATTTTGAAGATTTGGCTCTGTCGATGACAATCTGCCAGTTGTTGTTAAAGTTTGTTTGAAATATGTGTGAACAGTATCACTGTTATCAATATGTGGTTCTAATCCATTTATATAAGTGCTTAAAAATTTTGCAACTTTTCTATATCTTAAAACATATTCAATGATTTCATTTTGACCTAAAAGTTCTTCCAAATTATCTGCACTTGTTGATTTCTTTTTATTATGTTTAAGACCAATCTTATCATATAAAATTGTTGCAAGTTGTTTTGGAGAATTTATATTAAAACTTTCACCAGCAAGTTCATAGATTTTTTGTTCAATATTTTTTAGTTCTGTTTCATATTTTTCTTTAAGAGAACTTAAAACTTTTCTATCAATTTTAAACCCAACATTTTCCATTGAAAACAATACTTTTGCAAGCGGAAGTTCAACCTCATAAAACAAGTAGTTTAAATTTTCATCTTCAATTTTCTTTTTATATTCACTTTCAAGTTCAAGTAATTTTGCAGCTATGCAAGAAACATTGTCTTCATAAAACACATCACGTATTCCACTGACTGGCACACCATCAATTAAATATTTTGCTATTGAAATGTCGAAATAGTTTTCAAGTGTGCAACCAAAATCTTTTAAATAATACATTACTTGTTTTGAATCTAAGCATACTTTTGTAATGTTTTTGTTTTCAAAAATATCTTTGAATAGTTCAATAAATTCATAATCTTTTATGCCAGAATTAAACAAATCATTTGAAACATTTATTTCAATTTCATTTTCATCAAAAGATAGATGTATTACATCTTTATCTATAAAAATGGCAAATTTCTCTATTTTTTTGATTTTTTCGATAACATTTTGCAATTCTTCTTTTTTTGCATAATTTTCTATTTTATATTCTTTATTGCTATTAATATGGTTTTGCGAGATGTCATCATTAACAAAATAAGAAGCATTTTTTAACAAAGTTTTAAATTCATAGTGTTTGAAAAAATCTTGAACTTCAAGTGAAAATGGAAAATCAAATGTACAATCTTCAAGAGTTATATTTAATCTATCACCAGTCACTATTGTTGCAAGTTGCTTTGATAAAAATGCAAGTTCTTTTCCCTGTTCAAGTTTCTCTTTCACCTTTCCAGAAATTTCATTTATACTATTATATATATTTTCAAGTGAACCATATTTTTGAATAAGTTCAGTTGCAGTTTTTGGGCCAACACCTGCAACACCTGGAATGTTATCTGACGAATCACCTTGGAGTGCTTTTACATCAATAAACTGTTTTGGTGAAACTCCATATTCTTTTTCAAGTTCTTTAACAGTCATAACTTTTAAATCACTTGTTCCCTTTTTCGTAAAGTATACAGACACATTTTTATTTACGAGTTGAAAAGAATCTCTATCCCCAGTCACAATGATTGTTTCAACATCAGTGAACTTTCTAGAAATTATACCAATTATATCATCGCCTTCTAATCCTTCTTTTTCAGATATTGCAACATTCATAAGTTTGAGCATTTTTTTGAGAGGTTCAATTTGACTGTGAAGTTCATCTGGCATTGGTTTTCTTGTTGCCTTATAACCCACATACATTTCATGTCTAAATGTTTTCTTAGATACATCAAATGCAACAACCATATATTTAGGTTTTATATTTTCTATAATATGCAAAATTTGTATAGCAAAACCATACACAGCATTTGAATATTCACCTTTTGAATTTGAAAGCAATGGCAAGGCATAAAATGAACGATAGAAAATACTATTACCATCTATTATAACTAACTTATCTGACATACTTCACCTAATTATCTTTTATAATTTAAGTATAACATTTTTTATATAAAATAAAAACAAAAAGACTAAAATCTTTTTGTTTTTTGAATTTTCTATTCAGCCGAAGTGGTTGCAAGTGTTGCAATGATTTTTACTTTTACAGTGCTAACTTGTCCATCTGTGTAGGTTGAAGTGAGAATATATTCACTTGTGTTTGCTGACAAAATTAAATTGCAATAAGCATCTTCACCTGACTCATTGTCTAAGAGTTCAGAAAGTGAACCAGCATATCCATTTACATTTTTGTCATCGGCATAAACCTTTGTTACATTGCCTTTGATTTCAAATTTTGAAATTGTTCTTTCTGTGTCAAACTTGAATTTTAAAACTACAACATGTGTAACATCATCTACACCATAAACATTTTTTTGTGAATCTGACATTACATTGATTGTTCCTTGAACAGTCACTGTGTTGCAGTCAGTTTTGAGTTTTACTCCATCGCCATTTTCAAATTGAATTTCTCCAAGCATTGCATTTGTCAGTTCAACTTTTTCTGGTGTCTGCTGACATTTTTGTTTGCCACATGCAGAACTAAACACCATACATACGGCAAAAATTGCAACAACAAATACATACGCTAACTTATTAAATCTTTTCATAAATACTCCAATATCTTAAAACTTTTATTTAAATTTGTGATTATTTGCGTTTTTTTATTTACATATTACTTTAAATTTAAATCCGCTGAAAAATATACTACATAGTTAAGTTCTTCGGCATCTTTATTCCATTTAACAGAAATTGTTGATGTGTTATCTGGAACTGCTTCCAAGATTATAAAAGTATAATCTGAACCATTCAAGTGCTCAGCATCATATGCCCTGCTTCCGTTTACTGAAATTTGAACTTCATCTTTTACTACTTTTGTTTTGATTGCTGTGAGTTTGATTGCAACGACATGTGTAACATCGTTATCAATTTTAAATTCTTTTTTTACTGTTTCATTATCTATCTTTTCTACACTACCTGAAATTGTATATACGTTGTTTTTATCGCTTGAAATTTTTACACCAACATTTGCAAATGTGTAACTGTCATGGATTCTGTCTCCTGCTCCCATAAGTTCAATCGCACTGCAACACTTTCCATTTCCACAACCCACAAAAATAAAAAGTCCAAGAGCAATCAAACATAAACTTAAAAACCTTTTCATATTATTTTCTCCTAACCTTATTATGGAACTATATTTTTTAAATTATGTATTAGTTTAAAATTTGCACAAAAAAAATGCGACACAAATCGCATCTTTTTAAATTTAATTTTTAGGATTTTCAAAAGTGTTTTCAAATGCTTCAATACATTCTTGAACTGTTGCAACAGCTTCTTCTCTTCCACTTATACTTTCAATGATAACTGGTTTATTTTCTAGTTGTTTATAAACTTTAAGGAAATGAATTAATTCATCAAAGATGTGTTTTGGAAGTTCTGAAATATCATGAAATGAATTGTTTTGTGGGTCACCAAATGGAATTGCAATTATCTTTTGATCCATTTCATCACCGTCTATCATTTTGATTACACCAATTGGATAGCATCTTACAATGCTCATTTTCTCGATTGGCTGACTACACATTACAAATACGTCTAACGGGTCGTTATCTGGACTTAATGTTCTTGGAATGAAACCATAGTTCATTGGATAATAAGTCGCAGTGAATAAAACTCTATCAAGAATGATTAAAGAAGTTTCTTTATCAAGTTCGTACTTATTTTTACCACCCTGTTCTATTTCTATAAAACAAATAAAATCGTCACTTTTAATTCTTTCTTTATTAAACTCTTTCCAAATATTCATATTTTCTCCACTTAAAATAATAACTATTGTAGCATGACAAATTGTCAAAGTCAACAATAGTTATTCCTATCTATTTTTTATTTCTAAAATTTTGTTTTCGATGCAAAACAGAATCAACAACTAGTAAATTTTTTGCATCAAGATTTATGTCATCTTCTTCAAATTCATCATCTTGCTCATCATCAGATTTTATAACTGGCTCATTCGCCATGACTCTTGCAAGTTCATCTCTTCGTCTATTTTCTGCCCAATCTTTCATGAAATCTTTATCATTTCTGATTGATGTGTTTGAAAGTTCTTCTTTTTCTTCACCTTGAATTGCAACCTTGACTCCACTGTTTGCAAGCATTTTACTTGTTCTTGCAAACAATTTTTCTGAAAAAGAGTCACCAATGTTCAAATGTCTTTCTATATCTATATCTAAATAATCATCTGAAACATGTGATTTAAACATGCCATCAAAATCATCTGCTTCGATTGATTTTGACAATCTTTTTGTTTTATCAAAATATTGGCTTTTATCTCTTGGTTTTCTTATATATCTTTTTCTTGTTGGTTTTGTAGTTTCTGGTTCAATTATTTGTTCAATTTCAGGTTCTGGCAATATTTCATTTTCATCTATAATATCTTCATACTTCTCACTGACGCTTGAAATTTTTGAAATTCGTTTAGAAGTTTTTACAAACTGCTTATTACGCATAAACGCTTGTTCACGCTCGTCAAGTTCTCTATCATCTTTTTCTTGAACCACTTGTGATTTCTTTGGTTCAAAAACTCTTGTGACTTCTCTTTTATGCTTTTCTTTCCAAGTTTTATTTTTTTTCTTATCTTCTTCTTCAACCTCAGAAACTTTTTTGTTTATGCTTTCAATGTCTACTTTTATTTTTTGTTCTATTTCAGATTCATCTTGATTTGAATCATCTTGCGACTTTTCTGAAATTTTATCATCTTTTTTCTTATCGTCTTTTTTATTTTTTTTGTTTCCTTTTGGTGCTTTTACAAATATGAAGAACAAAACTATCAAAACTATGGCTAATATTGAAAAAAGTACAATTAATAAGGGATTAGACATTAACCAATCAAACATAATATCAAACCCCCTATTTTATTATTTATTATCTGTGTTATTTTTCTTCTGACTAGCAGCAAGACTTGCAAACCTTGCAGCAAGCGGATTCATTTGTGGTGTAAAACTTGAACCACCAAATCCTGAATTTTGCATTGGTGCTTTTGGAATCGGTGCATTTGTGTTGGCTGCTTCTTTCTTTTGTGCGGCAATTCTTTCTGATTTATTTTCTTCTGTTTTACTGAGAGAATTTCTCATTGCTGTGTCTGCTTGTATGTTTTGCATTTCATAATAATCATTAACAGAAATCTTTCCAGATGAAAGTGCTTTTGCAAGTGCTTTTGGAACTTCGGCTTCTGCTCTTATAACTTCTGCTCTCATTTCTTGTACACGAGCCTTCATTTCATTTTCAGCAGCAATCGCCATACTCTTACGCTCTTCTGCTTTTGATTGAGCAATTCTCTTTTCAGCTTCTGCCTTTGCAATGTTAAGTTCTGCATCAATGTTTCTTCCTACATCAATGTCAGCTATGTCAAGTGATGAAATGTAATATGCTGTTCCTCTGTCAAGTCCCTTTTCAAGAACCGTTGATGAAATGAGTTCTGGACTTTCCAAAATCATTTTATGTGAATCAGTTGAACCTACGGTTGTTACGATACCTTCACCAACCCTCGCAATAATTGTGTCTTCGCCTGCACCAGATATCTGCATTAACATGTTTGACACAACAGTTACTTTCGCTTTAACAATAAGTTCGATACCGTCTTTTGCAACGGCTGAGATTTCAGGTGTTTCAATAATTTTTGGAACGACTGTATTTCGAACCGCTTCATAAACATCTCTTCCCGCAAGGTCAATAGCTTTTGCTTTTTGAACTGTAAGGTCTATGTTTGCAGAGAATGCTGCAACAAGTGCCTTAACAAGATTTTCAACATTACCACCTGACATGTAATGGGTTTCAAGTTCATCAACCGAAATTTTCAAACCCGCCTTTCGTGCTGTGATATAATTTAATATAATTAGTTGTGAATCTACTTTTCTTAGTTTCATACCAATAAGTCTAAACATAGAAATATGGGCAGATGAAACAAATGCCCTAAACCAAAGTTTTAGTGGTGTCATACACAAAACTATGATAAGTCCAATTAATAATAGTCCACCAATTACTGACAGTGCAATTATCCAGCCAACGCTCATAATTCACCTCCATTATTACGAAAATTATAACATAATTATATATAAAAATCAATACTAACGTAAAAATTAATTATCAATTTATAACAAAACAAATAGTTATATATATGGCTATTTTTTGGAATAAAAAACGCAAAAACCATTAGATTTTTGCGTAAAATTACTAAAATTTAGTATTTTGAATTATTTTTTATATTCTTCTCAATTTTTTGTTTATAAAAAATCCCATATTTTTTTCTGGCATCAATATCTGCTTGTTCATATCTATAAAGCACTGCATTATACGTGTTTTGGAAATCTTCTTCTGCCTGATATTTCCCTTTATGTCGCTTCAAAAGTTTGAGAGAATACTTTTGTGCATCTCTCTCTATTGACTGATTGTTATACATAACATTGTCTGCGGAAGATGAAAAATAACCAAACCAATTTCTCTTCCAACGCTTTGCCCTGAACTCATACCATCTTAATTCACGGTTTATGAGCGTAAATTGATAAGCATGTCTTGTTTCGTGAGCAATTGTTTCCATTGCATGAAAACGATATTTTGGTTCATAAATGAGTTTGTCATTAAGATATATTACCCTATTATCTCCAACAACGGTGAATGCTCCAAAACAATTCCAATGATCACTGTCTTCTTTTAATTCAAGTTTAATTGGTTCGATTTCAAGCATTCGTGCAACTTTTTTTTCGAGTGCACGCAAAATAACAAACCTTTTTTCAGGTGTGTATTTTTTCCATTTTTTTAATTTGAATTTCGAAAATAAAAATAACATTTTATCACCTACTTAAATTATATCATATTTTTGGCTTACTATCAACAATTTAATTGATTACACTTTTTCAAAATATTATAATGTATTTATGATTTATAAATTAGAAAAAGATAAAATTATTGTAACTGACAAAAGTCAGTTTAACCCAAAACATATTCTTGAATGCGGTCAAGTTTTTAGATTTGGAACTGACGAACAAGGAAATTATTTTGTCATTTCAAAAGACTTTAAAGCAACTATTATTGAAAAAGAAAATTGCTATGAAATTGTGTCAAACAACCCAGAATATTTTGTTAAGTATTTTGACCTTGACACAGACTATAACTTGATTAAAGAAAAACTTAAAAGAAATAAAGTTTTATCACCCATGGTTGACTATGGTTATGGCATAAGAATTTTGAAAGCAGATTCTCATGAAATGATTTTTTCATTCATCATTTCACAAAACAACAATATTAAAAGAATACAAAAAATTATTGATAAACTCTGCACTATTGGAAAAGTTTCTGACAATTACAACTGTTTCCCTACTATTGCTGAACTTTCTGATGCTTCTCTTGAATTTTATCAATCACTTGGTGCTGGATATCGTGACAAATTTTTAAAAGCAACTGCCGACGCCTTGAAAGATGTTGACCTTGAAGAAATTAAAAAACTTTCAACTGATGAAATTTATGACTTTTTAATTAAACTTACTGGTGTTGGCCCTAAGGTTGCAAGTTGCATACTATTATTTGGATTTGGTAAGAAAGATAAATTTCCTGTTGACACTTGGATTGAACAAGTTTATTACAACCACTTTTCAAGCGAGAAACGAAGCAGACCAGAAATTCAAAGATATTTTGAAAATGAATTTAAAGAAAATTCTGGACTTGCACAGCAATATTTGTTTTACTTTGAAAGAGAAAATGGAAAATAAAAAGCCAAGCAAATTGCTTGGCTTTTTTAATAATTATTCACCTTTTTCAGAAAACTTTCCTATTGTATATGATTGACTAGAAATGTATGAAATGTAATCAATCATTTGATTAAGTTCTCTACATATATCTTTTGCCTTTCCAACAGTGATTGTTGTTCTGTCAAGTGGCATTGGATTTCTTTTTACAAAATTTGCAAATCTAACATCTACAAAATTTTTATATAAATCGTAAGTTGATGTTGGAACTTGTTTTTCTAAATCTCTCATAAAATCTTTAACAAGTTCATCATATAATTCGTTTGCTTTATCGATGTATGCAAGTCTTTCCTTTTCTAATTTGCTTATGCTTGGAACTGATTTTTCTTCACTGTTTGTAGCAGGTTGAACTTTTTGTTCTGATTTTGTTTCAGTTCCATAAAGTTCAGGATAATCATATATATTAAATGAGTGACATGCTTCAACAAAACTATCATTATTTCCAAGACCAAAGTCATCAATTTCATTCACAATATTGATAATTGAATCTAAATTGATTTCAAATCTATTGTTGTAATTTTTAATGATTCTCATAAATTCATCTTTATCATTAACATTAGATAAAACCCTGTCTGTCTTTTTGATTAATTCAAACAAAGAAACTACTCTATCTATTAATCTAACATAATTTGAAAAAACTTCACGATTGCTTGATTCACCAAAATATTCATATTTCAATACAACAGAATTTTTGTCTAAGTTCAATTTAGTAAGTCCATTTTGAAAACTCTTAATATCTGTATACAAATTTCTTAAATTTGTAAGATATTCTTCTACACTAAATGGTTTTTCATTTTCTAAAATTTTACTATTATGTGCTACGAATGCAGTTGTGAAAAGATTTTCTAACACGCTATTATAAATTCCTGTCATTACATATGCAATGTTTTCGCCTTCGATTACTTTTAATTCTTCTAAACTTTTTGAATCTTTATTCATATTTTCCATAATTTCTCCTAAACAGAACATAGTATAACATACAAAACAACAACTGTAAATACCCATTTTAAAATTATTACTTTTATTTATAAATAAAAAGATGGCAGATTGCCATCTTTTTGATTTTAACTTATTAATGTGTTTCTTCTAACAAATAATTTCTGGACTTTCATAGGTTGAATGAATTTTTGCTTCCATATTTTCAAGATAAAACACTTCAAAAATTTTATCACTTTCACTATACATTTTACGAAGCGATGGGTTTGCTTCAAGCATTGCCCTTTTTGCTTCAACTCTTGTGTCTCTAACTGCACAGCCACGAACTCTTATCCATCTATCTTCTGCAAGACTTGCACAAAGTTCAATCTTTGGATTTTCTGTAATTTGATAAAAAGCACTCTTATGATTGTTTGTGTAAAAATATATTTTATCTTCAAACTCCATAACAGCATTAAATGGCCTTACATTTGGCTGGTCACCATCAAGTGTTGCAAAGTAAAATGCTTGTGCTTGTTTTAAAAGTCTAACTATTCTTTCGTTTTTATTATTCATTTTATCACCTCAGTATAAATTTAGTTTATCATTTGCGAATGAAAAACACAACTAAATATAATAGTCAGAAATAACTTAGTATGTTTAGGCAATAAAAAAAGTGGTTTTAAACCACTTTAATTTTTTATTTATCTGCTGGAATAACAGAAACTCTTTTTTTATCTTTTCCAAATTTATCAAACTTTACAGTTCCGTCAATCTTTGCATAAAGTGTGTCATCATCGCCAATTCCAACATTTTCACCTGGATGAACATTTGTTCCTCTTTGACGAACAATGATGTTTCCACCTTTAACTTTTTCACCGCCGTATTTCTTAACGCCAAGTCTTTGAGCATTTGAATCACGACCGTTTTTAACAGAACCACCACCTTTGTGGTGAGCGAATAACTGGATATTAATAAACATCATAAGATTTTACCTCCAATTCAATATAATCAGAAAAACTTTCATTTAAATCAGAAATTCCACAAAGCATTGTATCTAATATTGCAGATGCTTGAATGGTTTGCTGTTCTGAAAGGTTTTCAGGTAATGTGAATTTTAAATAGCCTTTTTCATCATCTCTTTTCATGTCAAGTTCTAAGAGTGCTACCATCAAAAGACCTAGCACTGCGGTTTGAACTATGCTTGAAAGCGATGCACAAACTATATCTTCACCCTTTTCTCCATACATTGTGTGACCATCACACTCGACTTCGAAAATTTTGTTATCTTTTTTTAAAATTGTTACTTTTGTCATTTTTTACTCTCAATTTTTATTTTTCAATTGAAATAACTTTGAGTTTTGTGTATGGTTGACGATGACCTTGTTTCTTTCTTTCGTTCTTCTTTGCTTTGTATTTGTAAACAACTACTTTTGATTCTTTTCCAAATTCCAAAACTTCACAAACAGCTTTTGCTTTTTTGCTTGTTGAACTTGCAATGTCAACCTTTTCACCATCAGCAACAAGCAAACATGGAAGTTCAACCTTATCACCAACTTTTGCATCAATTTTTTCTGCTTTAAAGTATTTGTTTGGTTCAACTTTGTATTGCTTTCCACCAACTTCAACGATTGCGTACATAGTATATCCTCCTCTCTCCAGTCTCACTGCGAAGGTGCGTAAAACTTACGACTTGTTATTCTTCATAAAGAAAAATACCTTTTACAAGTGGCACGCTAATAATTTAACACTTTACGCATGCTTATGTCAAGGTATTTTATAATAATTTATTATATATGCTTTTCTTTAAATTTTCCCTTTTCTATAATTGAGCAAAAGCTAGTAATGAATGTTTGTAAATTTTAAGCATATCCAGACTTTTTGTATAATTCCATTTCAGAAAGCATGTTGACTGTTTCAAAATTATCATTAACAAACATGAAATTTACAAAATGATAATCGTCAATAAACTTAAACAGTGAATATAATGGTGTATCGCTTTTTACATAAACATTCCTTTCAAGCAGACCTTTTTTGATTAATTTTAGTTTATGATTAACAAACATTTCCCTTCTAAATGATGTTCCTTTTGTTTCTTTGAAAAGCAAACACGCAAGATTTACACAAACAAAACCAAGTGTGAAATTGAAGTCGAAAAAGAACGAAACTAAAAATGCAACAAACATCATAAATATGAAACATATTGAAACTTTTTTTGTCTTTTTTAATGAGTCTTCTCTTTTATACTTTTTACTAAAAAGTGTTAAAATTATTCGACCCAAATCAAGTGGATATATTGGCAAAAAATTGAACATAAAAATTCCAATATTAGCAAGCAAAACTTCGTTTAAATATTCATAAGATTCTGGATAAAACCAAAAAGATAAATAGCAAAAAATAATTACACAAACATTTAACATTGGGCCTGCGAGTACTATTTTTATTTCATCAGAAATTGAAAAATCATCAAGTCCTTCAAGTGATGCACCAAAAAAATTTAAATGAATTTTTGAAGCCATATAGCCAAGTTTTTTAGCAACAAAAAAATGTGAGAGTTCATGCAAAACTAAGAATGATACAAAACATAAATATAGTTTTACCTCGCCAATCACAATCGCTATAAAAAGTATCAAAAAGAACGAAAAGTCTATTTTTACAAACTTAAACAAATTGACACTTTTTCGCATTTTTTGTCTAAAATTATTAAATTTTTGCATAATATTCATTAAAATATATGAAAATTGTGCGTTAAATATGCAAATTTGTATAAAAGAAATTGTCAACCAAACAATCAATTTGAATGATATATTTATTTGAACTTAACACTTTGACATTAAGTTTTAAGGCTTCTTCATCAACAATGCCATACCTTTTAAAAACATTTAAAATATCAATTTTTAAATTTTTACAAACATATACAGGAAGATCATATTTGTCGTAAACAATTTTCTTTTCAATCTCATTTTTAAGAATTTGCTTATTCAAATTTTTCATAAAATTTTCTCCTCACTGCTCCAAAAACTCCACGATAACTTTTTGCATAATCAACATATTCTCTTGAATTGTTTATGAATGACAAACACAATTTTTTTGAGTACTTTCTATTGTCTATATAACTGAAATTGTTACTCAAAAAATTATCCTTATAAAGCCATGGAATTACAAATAAAATTTCTTGTTTTAAGATGTCTTTTATCTCATGTTCACCAAGAGTTTTTCCACTCATTTCTAATGCAACTCTTGCTTGATTTAATATTAAATTTACATTTTTGATTCCACTAAAAAGATAAACTTTTTGAATTAGTTTTATACTGTTTCTTATTGTATCTGAATGGTCATTTAAGACTATTATTGCTTCATTTGAAACATCGAGCATCGCACTTGTGATTTTGTCATTAAAACAATTTACATCAACAAGAATATAATCAAACTGACTGACTAATTCCATTACAAAAAATTTGATGAGTTCTATATGCGACAGATAATCAAATGTAACTTGATTTGTCTTCACATATGAAAGCCTATCATTATAATGATTTAGAGTTTCACTAGCACGAAGGCTACCTGTTATATATTCTTTTAAATCTATTCCATTATTTTTTTCAAACTTAGATGAAAGTGAATTCATACCAAAATAGGCATCTATCACACATACCTTAAAATTTTTATATGATAGTTCTTTTGCAAGTGAGCAAATTATGGAAGACTTTCCCACACCACCTTTTGCTGATAAAAAACTCACAACTCTACACATACTATTATCATACAAAATTTTTAATTTTAGATTAGCATACTTATGTGTCCGAAAATTATACATTATGTCAAATTTTGATAAAATATAAATATTTTATAATTTTGTGTTTGTATGTAGCAAAAAAATAATATATAATTGAGTTAGTGAGGTGAATATGTCAACTTATTATTTAGGAATGAAAATTGGTTCGACCAATACAAGCATATATAAATCTGGTAATGGACTTGTTTTAAGAGAACCTAGTTTGATTGCTATGGCTTCTAATTTGAAAATTAAAGATGTTAAAGCAATTGGTAATGATGCTAAACAACTTATTGGAAAAACTAATGATAGCATTTCTGTGTTCTCACCAATTTCACAAGGTGCAGTTCAATATCAAGATTTGGCTGTTTTGATGCTTAAAGGATTTTTGAAAAAAATATTCCCTACAAGAACTTTTGGAAATAATATTAAAGTTGTTTTGAGTGTTTCACTTGGACTTTCCCCTGCTGAAAAAAAACAACTTGAAGTTACTTGTTTTAAAGCAGGCATTGCAGATGTTTATATTGTTCCTGATGTTATTTCTTATTGTTATGGCAGTGGAATTGACATTCAGTCAGACGAAACAAGACTTATTGTTTCTATTGGTGGAGATACAACAAACATTGCAACTGTTGCTAACAACTCTATTATTAATGGATATTCATTTTCATTTGGTGGTGCAATAATCAATCTTGCAATCACAAAATATATTGAAGAAACATATAATATAAAGATTTCTCTTGACCAAGCAGAACGCATTAAAATTGAATATTGTTCCCTTTTGGAAAATTATTCTGACTCAATCGAAATTTCTGGATTTAATAAGAAAGAACAAAAAACAGAAAAAATTACTTTTAGTTCAAGCGAACTTCATCATATTTTGAAACATTATTATGAAAAAATTGCTGATGCTATTGTTTCTGTTATTAAGTCTTGTGAGCCAGAAGTTGTTGCTGATATTGAGAAAAATGGCATAGACATTTATGGTGGTGGTAGCATTATTATTGGTCTAGATAAGTTTATGACTGAAAGAACACACTTTAAAATTAATGTTTCTGACACTCCAAAAGCTAATATTTTGGGGCTTGGTGAGTTAATCAAATATCCTCAAATTTTAAAAAGAGTTATTAAAAACAACTAAATTTATGAAACTCAAAATATTATAGTTATATTTTTTAAACTAAAAAACTCCACAAATGCTGAAAAATTCATAATTCAGCATTTTTTGTTTAACTTTAAAATAAATTGGGTATTGACATTGAATGTCTTATTTGTTATAATACAGTAGAAGATTGAGCATAGCAATGATTATGCCTTTTATTTAAAACATACGCTAACTAAAATCTTTAATACAAATTAAATTATATTTCGTAAGGGAGTGAAATATGGATTTAAAAAAGAAAAAGATAACAGTGCTTGTTAGTGTTTTAATGGTTATATTGATTGCGGTGGTTGGTGTTATTGTTGGTGTTACGCTTAACAATAAAAACAAGACTAACAAACCAGAACCCCCACCTGTTGTCAATTATAGTTCATACACACAAGCAATAACAGAAGGTTTTGTTTCTCAAAACTACAAAGGGGCTTACAAATTATCAGGTATTGCTTCTGTTGAGTTTAATATGAAAAAACCTGACGCAACAGATGCACAAAACGAATTTAGGTTGAGCCAAGCCGATGTTAACCAATTATATGTAAACAAAGGCGTTAAACCATATGATAAAAATGGTTTCATGGGTAAACTTTTAGAAGACAAAAAATCTGATGTTGCAAGAAACAAAGAAAGTATTGTGTTTAATGCAACTGAAAATTTGGGATTATTTACTAAAAACCACAATTTAAGTCCCGTTCAAACAGGAACTTATGCTGGTGATGATGAAGTTATAATGATTACCCTTTCAGATAAAAAAACAATTTTTGCTTCATTTGTATATTCAGATATATTCTTTGATGGCAACAACACGCTTGTTCTTGAAGGTAAACATGAAATTGATTACAAAAAACTATACATTACAGAAAATGTTTATAGTAGCAAAAATTCAAAATTATTACTTTTCACTGTTACTTATATATATGAATTACAAACTTACGACACACTTTTACCAGATGCTGAATTAGACTTTTAATCATATCATAAAATGTATTTAGGAGGAATTATGAAAAAATTATTTAAAAAGATTTCAAAATTTTTAGCATTAACATTAGTCCTTGCAGTTTCAACATTATCATTTGTTGCTTGTTCAAATTCAACACAAGGTAATCCAGTTGACAACTTTGGACAAGTTTCAAATATCAGCGATAACAACAACACAGTTACTGATACTCAACCTGCTACCCCAGTTGATAAAACAGAAGAAGGTTCTGGAAGCGAATCAGAAACAGCTGAAAGCACAATCAACGGCATTTTTAAATTTGACAACTATGCACTCAACTTTTCAAACATTTATTATGCTGATGAAGATGAACTTTTCAAATTCTTTGGTCTTTCAGACAGAAAAGAATTTAACAGTCTTTATGATGTTGTTAAACTTCTTGGATTCAATGAATTTGCAAACAACATTACAAACCTTGAAACAAGCAAACGTGCATATATCTTTAAATCAGATAACACAATCAATCATTTAACATTTGATGCAGAAGAAAATTATACTTATGTTGAATCAGACAGAAACTTTACTTATGAAGTTACTGAGACAGGAATTGTTTCATCTGACAAAACAGTTGAACTTGTTTATGATGCTGAAACAAAAGTTTTGACAATGCGTTTTGAATTTACTTATGAAAAAGACGGCGAAACAATTTACACACCACTTTATATTGAAACTACCCTTTCACTTGTTGCTAACTCAGTTGGAATTTATGATGGTGTTCCATTTGACTATGTTGCTAACTCAGTTAAAATTTATGATGTAACAAGCATCAGTGCACAAGAAGAACTTGAACTTATGGCAAAAGTTTTTGGAATTGAAGTTCAAGAAGATACTGACCTTAGAGTTGCTATTGAAAATCACCTTGCAGGTTTCACACTTTCAATTTCAAAAGATATGTCTGTTATTACACTTATCAAAGCTGATGGAAACTTCACCTTTGTTAAAGTTGATGACAACGGAATTTATTCAATCAACAACAGAATCAATTTCCAAGTTGAAAGCAATACTCACAAACTTGACGGAACAAACTTAATTACATTCAAAGTTGTTCTTGAAAATGGTTCACATTTCACATTTGAATATTTATATCAAATTTAAAAAAAATCTAGGCAATGCCTAGTTTTTTTATTTATATAAAAATAAAAGATGCTTAGTTTTAAGCATCTTTTTATTATAAAATTTCTAATTTCTTATGGAATGTTTTTTCAAAATCTCTACCGATTTCCATTCCCCTTTGAATTTCAAAAGTTGCGTCAGCAGTTGTCACTGTTTTCATTATAACTGAGTCACCCAAAATGTCACAATTAATATCAACAATAACACTATTTTTTGTTCTATCAAAACATTCTGCAAGTCTTAAAATCATACCTAATTTCTTGGTTGCATCAACATCATCAACAGTAAGTATACCATTATATTTTGCCCATTCAGACATCTTTATATCACCACCTGAATGCAAAGATGCTACAAAACTTGCAAGGATTAATTCCCTATGTGTAAGCCCATAAATTTCACTGTTAAGCACAACTTCAAACGAATAGTTTGCATGATTTTTGTAACTAATTCTCTTGCCCACATCGTGCATATATGATGCAACTCTAAGAACTTTTACATAACCTCTTGGGAGTTTATGCAAAACTCTGAGTTGTTTGAAAAGCAACATTGACAAATTGTAAACTTGTTCATTATGTTTTGTTGAATCAAGTTCAAATTGTGAAGTTTGAGCCATAACCGAAAAACCAACGATATCTGAATTTGGTTTTTCAAGAGTTGAAGGAATAACTGAATTGAAAAGCAATCCTTCAACAAGTGACCTTGTTGTGATTGTGATTGTTTCTCTTTGAATTTCTTCAACGATTGATTTGATGATTTGAGTTGCGTATGCAAACACATCAACTCTTGCTTCATTCAAACCTTTTATTCTCTTTTTCTCATCAATATCAAGTGCAAGAAGTTGTTTTAAAATATAATCAATATCTTCGGTTTTTAAGACATATCCATCATCTTTATCAAGAGGATATTTTGTGTAAATTCTATCCATTCTTGACAAGTCTTCAAAATATGAACCATTTCCTGCAACCATGTATTCTGGATCTATATCTTTTATCCATTCAAAATCTGAAAGTTGAGATTTGATATATTTTGAAACTTTTTCAAATGCTTCGGCTTTGTCATATTTTGAAAGCGGATACATATCCACCAAGGTTTTTGGGCCAACAGGAATGTATGCCTGATTTAAAATGTTTCTTCTATTATAGTGAATCAAATGAATGTTGTCTGCCCCAACATTGATAATCAAAGCCTTTGGCAAATCATAACTGTTAAGCACACCTGTGTAGATTGCAACATTTTGTTCTTCTGGCGACATTAAAGTGAATCTGAAACCACAAGTTACAAACACTTCATCAAAGAAACTATAAATGTTCATTGGTTTTGTATCTTTAACAAAATTAGCGATTGCTATGGTTTTTGTTACGGCATACATATCACAAATTTTTCTGAAATTTTTAAGAGTGTTGATAATTGACATTATTTGATTTTTCTTTAAGAAATGGTCATCATCCATTTCAAGACCAAACTGAATTGGTTCAACTTCCATGTCACAAATTGAGAAATAGTTGTCTTGCACAACATTTGCAATAACAAGTTTTGCAGTGTAGGTTTCAACAAGAACAACAGCAATTTTATCCATACTTTTCCACCTTCATTAAGATATTACGATTATAACATATATTTTATTATTTGTATATGAATATAAAGATTATTTAAAATTAATTTTTCATTATATTAAAAACTTATAACTGAAATTTGTTTCGACGTTTTGTTTGACAATAATTTTAAATTTAATACTTTAAATTCTTGAAATTACATGCTCTGGGCATGCTGCCACACACTTTCCGCATTTAATACATTTGCTTGTGTCAATCTTTGGTATTCCCCCAATCATTTTGATTGCTCTTGTTGGACAAGCAACAACGCAGGCTTCACAATGTGTGCAAGAAACTTTACAATTTCTTGTTACGACAGAATCATTTGAACTGTTTAAACAAACAACTTCAACAAACTTTTTGCTTGGAATGAGTTCAATTAGTTTATTTGGACAAGCACCAACACATTCACCACAACCAACACATTTATCTTTATCAACAATTGCACAACCTTTTGGAGAAATTGATATTGCATCATAAATACAAGATTTTACACAATCACCGCAACCAAGACATGCAAATGGACAATATTTGTCACCATTATGAACTAGGTTTTTACTTGCACAAGTGTTATCACCAACATATTCAAATTTATTGTTGCAGTCAACTCCGCCTTTACATCTTACAAATGCAACTGTATCAAAATGAACCTTTCTTTCTCTCTTTAAAACTTGTCTGATTTTCAGATAGTTTTTTCCTTTAAGATAAGGACATTTGCTTGGCGACGACTTTCCTTTAACAAGGTCACTTGCAAACTGTTTACAATCTACCCTTCCACATCTTTTACAATTTAGGTTTGGCAAAAGTTCATAAATAACTTCTGACGTTTTATCAAGTTTTTTATTTCTATTCGCAATGACAACTATTGCTATTATCAGAAGTAGCAAAACAATTACCGTTGCAGCATAAATTATTATTTTTACCATAACATTCTCCTTAGACAATCAACTGACTTGCGTAAATTAGAAGTATTGAAAATATTGCAAGCACAAACAATCTTGCAGAAACATCTCTGAAATTGATGTTCATATAACCCCTGTTGATGCTATGCACATAAAAACCAACAAAGAAATTCATAACAAATATAACAACTGATATTGCAGCAATCATCATTAAAAAATCAACAATTGCAACATTCATATTAAGCATGAAAATAACTGAAAGCATGAATGCAAAGTCAAACGCATAAGTGTATGATTTTTGATACAAATAGTTTTTGAAATATGAAATTTTTCTCCAAATTGCAGAAACAATAAGATTATAAAAACCAACTAAAAATACAACAACTGTGACATTTATATAAGCAATGTCAAACTTTGCATAGACATATTTATTTAAAAAGTATGCAATAGTTCCAATTATTGCAGTTCCTATAATAACAAAAATTGCATCAAGGTATCTGAATGACCTATACATTTTTTCACGTTGAAACTCCAAAGCACCTGCTCCGTTGAACACAACGATGTTGCTTTGAACTCCATAAATTAGCAAATATGATAAAAACATTTGTAACATTATTTTGCCTCCCTTCGTTCATCATCATAAACCTTCTCAATTTTGGTTTCCTTTGAGGCTTTGAAATGTTTATTCTTTTTTCTTTTTTCTGGTTTTTGAGGTTCTGTCACATTTGTTTCTTCTTCTGATGGTTTTTGCTCAACAATTTCATTTTCTTCTGACTTTTCAGAAATATCTTCTGCCATTTCCCCACCAATTGTATTTACTTCAATTGTGTTAACCAAAACCTTTTCTCTTCTAAGTTTGTCATATTGGAAAACTTTTTCGTTTCTGATTTTCTTAACAAATTTTTGATAAGCCATTTTCTTGTCATTTGTTTTCTTTTTAATTGCTCGATAAACCATTTGAGCAAGTGCACACAATAATCCAAGCCATAGAAGATTGAATGTCACCCCACCAAAAAACTCAACGCCTTTAAAAGCAAACAATGATTGATTGAATAATGTTCCTTTACTCAAAAATTCTTTTACCACAATAAACACCAAGGTTAAAACTGCAAAATTGAAAATTGCAGACATGATGTTTGCAAAATACTTTTTGTGTCTTGCCTTTGTGTCAATATAGAAAACATCTACGCTCAAAACTATGGTAGACAAAACTGCATAAAAATTCAAATTTGATGCTTTCAAATTTAAAATATTAAACTTATCAAGTAAAAGATTAAAAATTGTTATTAAAAATGTTGAAAGAATTGCTGTTATGAAAATTTTGATAGATTTGCTTAGATATTTATTAAATACAAAGCAAACAAACACTGAAATCAAAAAACATACAGCAGTTGCGGATACAAAAAATAGTGCTTCGGTTGCATTTGTCATAACAAACATCAAAGGACAAATTGCAAGCACTGCGAGATGAACAATGTTAAGTTCAATATTACTTTTTATGTGCATTTCTATATCCTCCAAAGTTTAGTGGTTTCCAAACAAAATACTTATCCATAAATGGAACAAGCATGTTAACAAACAAAGCAACTACAAAAATTGTGTTTTCGCCAAGCGAACCAATTTTCCACAAAAGTGCAGAAAGTCCGCCAAACAAAACGGCATATACAAACTTGCCTGGAAGTGTGTTTGGTGAAGTGTTTGGATCTGTAATTATAAAAATGCAAGCAAACAAGAAAGAACCAGAAAGCATATTCATCATGGCTGGTTCTAAACCTACCAAAACAACTTGAACAACAAAATATGACAAAATTGCAAAAAGTGGAAGTTTGTAGTCTATCACTCTTGTGTAAATTAAAAACACCAAGCAAATCAAAAGAACAATAATACAAGTTGTTCCAATTCCACCAACTGCTTGCCCACTAAACAAATTTGTGAGCGTATTTGTTCCGCCTGTTGCAAGCGAAGTTAATTCTTCACCATTGATTATGGTTTTGTAAAACTCACCAGAAAAACCTGCCAAAATTATTCCTGCAAAACATCTGCCTGTGTTTGCTGGATTGAATTTATTTATTCCAAGCCCACCAAGTGCAAACTTAACAATGAAAACTGAAAAGAATCCACAAGCAATAACAATATAAAATGGTGCTTTATATGGCATTGAAAGTGCAAGTATTAAACCCGTTACAAAGAACGAGAAATTGTCAACTTTAAACTTTTTTAATTTAATAAGATTAAACAAACATTCAGAAAGCAAGCATGTTACCAAACTTACAGCAATAATGATAAATGCGTTAAGTCCAAAATATAGAACAGAAAAAATTGCAGGCAAAACAAGAGCGATTGCTGTGAACAAGAACATTTTGTTTAAATCATTTTTGCTATGCACAAAAGGTGCACTTGAAACAACAAACTTCTCCATTATTTTTCACCCTTATCCTTTTTGAAATAAAATTTACCTGCTGATATTCTTTGCGACAAGTGTCTTCTTGCTGGACACACATAAGAACAACAACCGCAATCAATACAAGAATGACCTCTAAGTCTATTGAAATCTTCAATCTCTTCACTTAGATATGTTCTTTCAATGGCTTGTGGATTTAAAAATACAGGACAAACAGATGAACATTTTCCGCAAGAAATACATGGATATTCTTTGCTGTCAGTGAGTTCATCAAATTTTAAAACTAAAATTGTGTTTGTCATAAATGAAATTGAGATATCTTCATTAAACTGAGCATTCCCACTCATGATGCTTCCATCGATAAGTCTTGATGGAGCTTTGATATCTTCAACTCCAACAAATTCGAGAATGTTTTGATATGACGCTCCATTTGGAACGAAGTAGTTTCCTTTTCTTGTGACATTGTCACCATCAACAGTGACAACTTTGTTTGTTACTGGTTTATTAAATTCAACTGCCCTACAAAAGTTGTAACAAGTTTCTGCATTTTCAATTGTGATTCCTGCATCAAGAAAAGAAAGATTTTTATTAATCTTTTTCTTACATACCAAACTTGCAAGAATGTATGGATTGTCGAATGGATATTTATTTGGTATAAATTTAATTTTAAAATCGTAACGCTTTTTTGATTCTGCAATATGTTTTTTAAGTTTTGCAGCAAGTTTGTAATTGTTTTCTGTAAACACAAAAGTTATGAATTGTGCATTTGTTATATTCATGAAATATTTTGCACCATTCACAACCTCTTCCATTTTGTACTCTGCAAGAGTTTGATTGATACTATTGTTTGGGTCTGTGCTATCCATCAAAACGATCAAAGTTTTATAAGACCTTGCACCAACATAGGCATATTTGAGATATGAAGGCATTTGCGAAACAGTATCAATAATTCCTGCATCTCTAAGTCTTGAAATGAGTGTGACATCAGAAATAGAATCAATTTGTGGAAGATCTTCAACTTCATCTTTATTATCGTTCATAACAAGAATATGCTTGCAGTATTCACCACCAGCATTCATCTTGCTGAAAATATTTAAAATCTTACCACTTACTGGTGAATAAATATTTAAACCAAAGTTTCCAACAGGTTTAGCAATTAAAGTTCCCTGCTTAACAGAATCACCAACACGCACAACAGGTTCTGATTCTGAAACGTTTTTAAGTTTAAGCGGAACATTGTAAAATTCCACTGGCCTTAAAGGTGTTATGTCTGTGCCAGTTGTGGCTTTTATTTTTGGTGCTTTGATGCCTCTTAAATTTATTAATCTCACAATAAACCTCACACAATATATACAAATATATATTAACAAAAATAAAGGTTATTGTAAAACAATTTTTAGGCAAATACAAATTTACTTTGTCTTATTGTCTTTATTTTTTTTTCATCATAACAATCGCCTTGATGAAGAAGAATATTCCAATCAAAATTATGAAGCCTGCAAAACAAATTCGTAGCACTTCCGAACTTGTGTTTAAAGCAAAAAAACTTGAAAAAAATGCAACAACACTTGCTGGTAATGCAATGCAAATTAAAGCCTTAAAATCAATGAGTTTGTTTTTAATATAAATTACACTACACATCACTGCAAGCACTATAAAACAAACAACATTTGTTGACTGACAAATTATCTGTTCTATGCCAAAAAACAAACTAAGCATAGGTATTAAAAATGTTCCACCACCCATACCCATTCCAGCAAAAATTCCTGAAAAACACGAAATGAGTATCAAAAACAAAACTTGCATATTTTTCTCCTAAAACAA
This sequence comes from uncultured Clostridia bacterium, assembly GCA_947382485.1. Lineage (GTDB taxonomy): Bacteria > Bacillota > Clostridia > Christensenellales > UBA1242 > RGIG1681. The sequence continues at coordinate 174,990 of CANCYS010000003.1, forward strand.
GGTTTTTAATATGATATTTCAATAATTTTTAACACATTTTGCGTTTTTTAGAAAATTATCATACATACACCAGCAATAACAAGCACTACTGCAAATATCATATCAATAACATTATTCTTTAATTTTTTAAGTAGTTTTGTTCCAACAAAACTACCAATCACGCTACCAATTCCACACACCAAAATCAATTTAAAATCAAGCTGATGTTTTACAAAATAAATTATCGAACTTGCGATGCACATAAACAGCACACACATAAGTGTTGTGGCATGTGCTTTTTTGCTTTCAACTTTTGCTGCACATGAAATCATTGGAACAAGAAGCAGTCCACCGCCTGCTCCAAAAAAACCATTAATGAATCCTGCAACAAGCCCCACTCCAACAAGTTCAAAGCAAGACAAAATCTTTTGCTTTTTAGTCATACATTTAGTATGGCTAATTAGTCCACAAATATTACACTCTTTTGCATATAACAAAATATCAAAAAATATGTCAAAATAAAATATCACAAGTATTAAAAAAAGACCTTTAAAACATTGATTTTTTGGCATAAATATAGTAGAATTAATTTGTTTAATTAATAATATGGAGAATTTTATGAAAAAACTTTTCAAACGCTTAAAACAAAATAAAAAACCTATATTAAGTTTTCTTCTTGCAATCATGTTGATGTTCTCTTTCAACTATATGCCAATTAGCGTAATTTCAAATTATGTTAATTTTTCTGATGCATATAAATCGAGCACATCTCAATCTTATTACACAAAAGAAAACGAAAGTTATATTGATAAAGGAAACTACCCTGCTAGTCTTCAAAAGTTCTTTGAAGGAAGCAGCAATAACTTTAACATCAAAGTTTATTATGATTCTAGATTTGAAGAATTGCTTGGTAAATATGCACATGAATTTTTAAAATACTGGCAAACTTCATCTGGCAGTTATGTTTATCCTTATGAAGAATATTTAGAGTATCTTGGTTTTGATGATATTTATAGTTACTATAAGTCTGGTAAAACAAATTACAAAACATTCCAAAAATATTTGGAAGAATTTATCATGACAGAAGACATCAACTTTACTCTTCCAAATCAATCAACTGGTTCAACCGACAACTACACAATCACTGCCCTTCCTGAACTTTGCATTAAAGGTGAAGAAAATAAATTTAGAAACTTATCTTTCTTCTACAATGCTTTTGCAAATAAACTTGATGGCAAAAATGAAGCAGTTACAGGTAATGACAGAAACGATAATGAAGAAGATGCAGATATTCCTTCAACACCAACTTTTGAAAACATTGATGATTTTTATGCACACAGCGTTTCATTTAATAGATTAAAAACTTTCCTTGACGATGAAATTGTCAAAACTGTTGCAATCTACACCTATGATGGAAAAACACAAGATAAAAATGTTGCTGGAATAATCGCTGATGGTGTACCTATTTCATCTTCATATTATTATAGTGATAACTCTTACGAATCAACAAAAAGACCAAAAGTTTATTATGAGAAAGTTAATGTTGGTACAAACAAAGTTAACAAGGCTTACTACTTTGGAACAAGTGCTCAACTCCTTCCTGAAATTTCAAACAGCAAAAAAGAAATTTTAGAAGAAGCATACAAGAATGGTTCATTTGTTTATGAAAATGTTTCAGAACTTCAAAACAACCCACTCTATTATGAAAGAATCACTGACACAACAAACGCTTTCTATATTGATGAAAATCACCCAGTTTATTATAAGTATGTTTCATCTGAATCTTCAACAACCGCAACTGCCCCATTCACTTATGTACTTCTTAACTCAAAAACATATTTTGATATTTATGTTTTAACTGACGATGATTCAGAAAGTTTTGATATTCTTAATAATAGTGCAACTCTCAGTTCACTTCACTACAAAAAAATTACACAAGATGAACTTAACTCTTCATCTGTTTATGTTCAAATTCCATACTTTGGAAATAATGTTGACAATATTGACCTTCCAACAAGAGAATATTATTTCAACTACATTTTCAATTTAATCGGATATAAAAACTCAGATGGAAGTTATTTCAAAAACTACTGCAAGCTTTTCACAAAAGATGAAGGCGGAAAACTTGTTAGCAGAATCTATTTAAAACATACAGAAGAATCTTTGAAATATGTTTATATGTCACAATCTGACTATGATTCATTTAAAACAACTGAAAGTTTTAACACTTATGCTTACAAAGATTACATTAGAACACTACCTGCCTCTTACAACAAAAATGATTATGAAGCAGTTAAGTCAACAGACAGAGGCTACTATTTAAGTGACTATTCTTTATATTTTGAAAAAACAAAAGTTAACTACACCAGCCTTGTTACTGATGGTAAATACACTGGCGAATACGAAACCAAATATGTTCCAAACATTCCTTATGTTACTCACGAAATTCCAGATGAAGGTTTCTTGAAAGAAGGATTAAATCTTAGAGTGTTTGTTATGAACAATGGTGAATTCGATGAAAATTCTCAACAAGAAACAATTGGCGGAGTTAACTATTCAGTTATTAAACCAAGTTCTCTTGAAAGTGAAAGGAACTTCTATGTAAAAGTTCCAACATCTGTGTCTGACAAGTTGAACAATAAAGATGATTCAGATGCAAGCAATGATACAAACTATTCATTCTACTACAAACACGCTTCTAAAACTGTTAAACAAATTTACATTTACACAAAGGAAACTGGTGCTGAAAACAATGAGGTTTATAAAAATCTTTATTATGAAATTTTAAAACCAAGTGATTTCGACTCTTCCCTTTACACACTCGTTAAATCTGATGACGAAAACTACAACAAAAATTTCACACTCTATTATAAATATTCTTATGATGGTGGCGAAGTTGACTTGGCAGATATTTTCGTTCAAAACAAAATTTCTGGTGGAAATGCAATTTACATTGCAGCAGATAACATTTCATCAAGTGAACAAGCACTCTTCAATTCACTTAACTACACTGTTATTTCAACTGATGAACTTAAAATGAATTCAGAATTTTATGTTTTGATTTCAGAAAACGATGACAACCACAGCAATACTTATAAATCTTTATATTATAAATACCAACCAAAAACCGAAGGTGGCAGTTTTATAAAAGAAAAAGTTGTATATCTCTACTCTTCTTCAACAAGCACAACTTACAAAACTTTCTACAACACAAATTCTGGATATGTTGCATCAGACTATGAACTTGTGACACCTCTTAACAGCAATGGTGAAAAGAACAAAGATTTCGTTGAAGGTCTTAATCTTTATTATAAAAAGATTAGAACTGAAAGTTCAAAAGACATCAGCAAAGACAACTATTTCTATTATAAATCAACATCAACAACAAAACTTGAAGCAAATAGCTATTATGTACTTTCATTCTACGCATACACTCTTGATGCAGAAGCATCAGTTTATGTTAAAGATGCAAATGGCAAAGTGATTGCAAAAGTTGAACACATCACAACTGGTGGTAAATGGCAAAAACAATATGTATTCATTTCAACTGACACTCTCACCACCTCTACTGTATCATTATATTTATACATGGGAGATGAAATTAGCCTTCTTGGAAGTGCTTATGTTGATGGAACTGATTATACAAATAAAACTGTTACTGGAAAAGTTTTATTTGATGAAATCACTATAACAAAAATTAATCAAACCGATTATAATAAAAAATCTATTGATGATAAACCAGTTTTAGTTGAAGATGAAGAAAATAAAGGTAATTATATTGATGATTACAAAAATACAGTTGTTGCTAGCACTGTTGATTTAAGAACAAAATCTGAAATTGATGTTTGGTCTGGTGCAACAAACTGGACTGACATGTTCGATTTTGATGAAAGTTCAAATCTTCAAAATTTAATTGGTACAGAATTTGCTAATAATGATGAAGACAAAACCACAACTGTGACTGATGGTTCACTTAAATTTGATGAAAATGTTGATGTTTTAGCGGACTACACTTCCCTTTGGCAATACTACATCAGTCGTAATCTTGCAGACCAAGGCATGAACTTCCAACTTAAACAATATAAAAATGCTTATGCAAATGGCGAACTCACTGCATCTATTATTGATGAATCAATTATAGACAAAACTGTAAAAGAAGATGAGGACGAACCAGAAGACAAAGAAGATGATAAGGACGATGATAAAAAAGAAGAAATCAAAACAATTTCTTCAACATTCAGACATAACAACAAAGTTCTTAAACTTGAAAATTCAAACAAACTCGTATCTTTGGGTCTTGTTTCAAACTCATTCAACATTAAACAAAATGAATATTACAAAATTACTGTTTGGATTTATTCACCAGACAAAGAAGCATCAGCAACAATTTCTGTTGTTTCAGTTTTAAAAACTGCTAACAAACCTGTTAATGGAACTTTGCTTTCTGCATCAACATCAGCAGAAGCAAACATGGACAACTACACATCTTCTCAATATGAAGACTTTGGTTGGATTCCTGTTACAATGTATATAGAAGGAAGTGCTCTTCAAGATCAAAATTGTAACCTTGTTTTATCAGCAGATAAAAACAGTACAGTTTATTTTGATAATATCACTATTGAAAAAACAACAAGTGCAGCTTATGACAAAATCACATCTGATAGTGACAACACCACTGCTGCCCTCTCACTTTCTCCAAGCAGCTCACTTATACCTGCTGGAATAACAAACGGTAATTTCAATTTAATTACTAAATCAGCAATTGACACAGATTACACAAAACCATACACTGCTGAAAGTTGGACTGCTCAAACAAACAGTTCTTCAAATGTAGTTGCTGGAATTGTTCCAACTTCAAAAGAATATACATCTCTTTCAAGCAACTTCTTCACAAATTATCATGCAAGTGCAAAAGAAGTTTTGAATGATCCAAAGACTGTTGAAAATATTTATGGCATTTATGCCCCATCACAAGTGGCAAGTCCTCTTGACGATAAAGACCCAACACTTTTTGATATGACAAATCGCTATAAAATTTATTCAAACTCAATAAGTCTTTCTGCTTCAAAAGTTTATGAAATCAGTTTTGAATTCTATGCAACTTCAAGTTTCAAAGGAAATGTGGTTTCAAACATTTATTACAGTTCTGTTAATAGTTCTAATATAATTGCTTCAATTTCAGAAAGTGATTATAAAGAAGGTTGGAACTCATACACATATTACATTGCAACTAACCTATCTTCATGCACAATTTATATTGAAGTTGGTGTTGAAAACGCAACTGGTGTAAGTTTCTTCCAAAAAGTTAACTCAAAAACAAACACAAGTTCACTTAATGAAATTAGAGATAAACTCATTGGAACTGATAACATCACTGATGATGGCGCTGGAAATGTTGATAAGGTTTACAAAACAACAGAAACTAATGCTGTGTTCATCGACCTTTCTGCATCACACTTCACAATCAATGATTCAACTGTAAATGAAAATACTAATGTATTTGACTCAAAAGAATATTCAGTTTTAACTGAAAACAAATCAACTTTCACACTTGGTAAAAATGGTGTTGCTGTTGCTACATGGTATTCTTCAAATACAAACAGCAAATATACTGTAAAAATTAATGAAGTTGAGTATTACCTTTTCAATGATGGAAACGGATACAAACTTTATGAAGATGAAGAACATGAAAAAGTTGTAAACAAAATTGGTGGAAAAGATGTTGTTGTTCATAGCAACAAGAAAGTTACTGTTGGAACAGATGAAAATAAAAAATCATACACAACAACAGAAACAAAAACCACTACTTATGAATATAAGTTTGATAAAGACCTTTATATGAACAATGTGATTGTTCCTGCAAATGAACTTAACAATGCAAATTCACAAAATGTTCTTGTTCTTGCAAACAGTTTCTCAACTGATTACTCTGTTGCTTCACCAGTTTACACAACTGCCCTAGCAACAAAAGCATTCTATGCGTTAAAGATTTATGTAAAAACTAGTGAATTTGAAAGTTCAAAAGATGACTTTGGTTTGAACATCAATGTTAATGGAACTTCAACAAACTGGACAAAGATTAACACCAACAATGTTGATGAAGATAAAAAAGATGAATTTGGATTTGTTTGCTATCAAGTTTTAATTCAAACAAACACAAGTTCAATTGCAAAACTTTCTGTTGAATTTTCACTTGGTTCAGAATCTGTAACAGGCAAAGGTTATGCAATCATTTCAGGTGTTGAACTTGAATCTTTCAAAGATGAAGAAGCATTCAAAACATATGCATCAAACTTTGATGATGATGACACAACCATTAAGAGATATTTTGGAACTCCTGAAAAAGATGATAAAAAAGATGATGACGAATCTGAAAGTGCAACTGGTTGGGCAACATTCTTCTATATCTTCTCTTCTCTCCTTCTTGGTGCTGCATTAATCATTGCTCTTGTAGCTGTAATACTTAAAAAACATCCTATCAAAATCAACAAAAAAGAAGCTAACGATCATGACCGTGAATCTGATGGATACATCACAACAACTGGAAGCAAAGATGATAAATTTATTGATGTTAAAAAATCATCAAAGAAAAATGATGAACCAGAAACAAATGGTGATGAAGGATTTGTTTAATAATAAAAAAGAGAGATTTTAATCTCTCTTTTTTTAATCAATCTTTTTAATATAACATGTTTTTCTTCTGATGAGTTCTCTATCAAACATGTCAAGAGAAGTAATTGCTCCTGTGTTTGTTTCAAGTTGCACACCTGTATCAGCATATTCAATTCCTGGAACAGCACTGATTCTATCAAAAAGTTTTTTAATGATAAATGCAGTAACACCCAATTTTTGATATTCTTTTTTAACAGAAATAATTCCAAGTTCCATTGCTTTTGGATGTTTGATTGCATTGAGCCATTTTAAAAATCCAAATGGCAACGCCCTACCACGAGTTTTTATCATTGCATCAGCAAGTGATGGCCATGTCAAACCAAATCCAATAAGTTTTTCATGCTTATCAAAAACTAAACAAATAAATCTTAAATCAAGCACAATTTTGAATAAACTAATTGTTTGTTTTCTTAATTCTTCATTGAATGGCATTGTTCCATACAAGTCATAGAAAGATTCATCAATTAAATCAAAAAATGCATCACCATAATCTTTGATGAGTTTATTTATGCTTCTATATTTTTTCTCATGAAAACCATATCGAGTTTCAACAATCTTTGCAACTCTTTCAACTCTTTCATCTCTTTTCATTGGCATCTTAAAACGCCACTCAACCCATTTGCAATCCGGAACAAAACCAAAACTTTCAATATAAGTTTGATAATAAGCAGCATTGTAACTTGTAAGATAACTTCCCTTATGTTCAAAACCAGCAACCATCAAACCTTCTCTTTCAAGGTCATCATATCCAAGAGGTCCATGAACATATTCCATACCTTTTTCTTTTGCCCATGTGATTGCAGCACCTAAAAGTGCATGTGCAATTTCTTCATTGTCAATCACATCGAACCTTGTAAATCTTGCATACTTACAATTATTTTTTTCATTATATGGAAACATAATTACGCAGGCAATTCTACCAACAACTTTTCCATTTTGTTCAGCCAAAAAATATTGTTGCTCGCATTCTTTGTAATGTGCATTTTTTTTGGTTGCCATTTTATATTCGTCCATTTCCATTGGCGGTACATAATTTTTATTATCTTTATAAAGTTCCGTTGGAAATTTAATAAATTTTTTAATATCTGATTTCTTATTAATTTTTCTTATAGTAAACATTTTATCCCCCATTAGAGTATATAACAATGCATATTGAATTATCAAACAATTGACAATAAATACTAAAAATATTTGTATAAGTCAAAGTCAGTCAAATTATAATTTATTGTTTTTTGTCGAAATAAAATTTGTGTAACAAAAATTTATCATTTAACATATAATAATGTCGAAATTTATAAATCTTTGATATTCGGAAAATAACTGACATAGTATTTACTATGGCTAATAAATTTTTTAAAGCAATGTTTTGCGTTACATTTTTCTCAGTAGCAACGAGAGCACTGGGCTTTTTACTTAAAATTTATCTTTCAAGAAAATTGCCTAGTGACCTACTTGGAAGTTATCAAGTGGCTATGAGTATTTTTGCAGTTTTGATGACTCTTGTTTCAAGTGGCATTCCTGTTGTTTTGTCGAGAAATGTTTCATATTATCATGGAAAACAAAACAATAAAGCGATTGGCTCTATTGTTTCTTCTGGTTTAATTTTGACTGGCGTTATTTGCTTTGTCGTTTCACTTATTGTCATTTTATTCCCTGGACTTATGAACATGATTTTCACTTCAAGCGAATCAAGTGAAATGTTATTAATTCTTTTGCCTGCTTTGATATTCAGTTCTATCTACGAAGTTCTGCGTGGTGCACTTTGGGGAAAACAAAAATTTTTCACAATAAGTTTCACTGAATTTATTGAACAAGTTGTTCGAATTGTTGTACTTGTACTTCTTTTTGAAACAACATTCCTCAACATGTCTTTAACTAATAAAACTGCTCTTTCACTCAGCATTGGATGTATTATTTCTGCAATTATTGTTATAATAATTTACTTTAAACGTGGTGGAAAACTTTATAATCCAAAATTTGAATTTGGAAAACTTATTAAAACTAGCACACCAATCACAGCTGTTCGAACTGTTTCTTCAATTGTTTCATCTATCATTGCAATTATTATTCCGATTAGACTTATGGATTTTGGATACACATCAACAGAGGCTCTTTCAGAATTTGGAATTATGATGGGTATGACTTTCCCACTTATTATGATTCCTTCAACACTCATTAGTTCGCTTGCCGTAACAATGATTCCATCAATAAGTGAACAATCAAACAACATTGATAATGGTGAACTTAAAAATAAAAACATTCTTAGAAGCAAAATAAATTTTTCACTTAGAACAACTGTTGTTTTTGCAACACTTTTATTACCAATTTTTCTTGCACTTGGTGTTCCAATTTGTAAATTTATTTTTAACAATGAAAAAGCTGGATTATATCTGAGCGTGGCTGCAATAGTTATGATTCCACTTGGACTTTCTCAAATTACAACATCAATCCTTAATGCGATTGGACTAGAACTGAAATCACTTAAAAACTATGTATTTTCAGCAGCACTTTTAATTGCAAGCATACTATTCTTACCAAAATATATCGGAACTTATGCTCTTATTATTGGTGAACTTTTAATGTCTACACTTGTTACAATTTTAAATATTAATATGCTCAGAAAACGAGATTTGGTGAATTTTAAATTCTTAAAAACTTTAATAATCATGATTATCATTTCTGTTTTAACTGCATTGCTTGGATATTTCACATATAATTTACTTCCTTTGCATTACTTCATATCAATGGTTATTAGTGGAATTGTCACCTGTCTTGGAATGATTGCACTCATTTGCGTGTTTAATGTTGCTGATTTTAAAGTAATTTTAATGAGTAAACGTAAAAAATTAAAAAAATCATAAGTTAAACTTATGATTTTTTTATAAAATATTCTCGGAGGTTATACTGAAATCTTCTAAATAATGAGCACAATAATCAATCAATGATGCTAGTTCTGCATATGCTTCTGTATAATCATTTTCTTCAATATAAACTGAAATTCTTGCAAGCCCCACTTCAACATCTTTAATTCCAGTATGCCAAATTATACATTTTAAAACTTTAACTTTTTTATGCCAATCTTCATGCAATGTATGTGATTTTAAAATAAATTCTTCTGTATCAATTTGTTCTTTATTTTCAGTAAGTTCAATTTGTATTGTTTCCAAATTATTAATGAGCCACTTAAAGGAATTTGTTATATATCTTTCTTCAAAAATGCAACCAATAACTAAAACCGCAGTAATTGAAATCATTATAATCCATTTTTTTACCATCGGTCACCACCATTAAAATTCATTTGGAAACTATAACATTCACTTGCGTTCTTTCCTTGAATGAAAACTTCCCCATTATTGTCGAGAGTCATCAAAAGAACATCTTTCACTTTTTTGATTTTTGCTTTTTCAATACATTTGTTAATGAACTTATCATTTATTCCTGTGAGTTTTACATTTTCTTTCATCAAACAGCCGTCCATAATAATGTTGACTGGTAAGCCGTTTTGACTTACTTTGACTTTCATATCTTCTCTGGTTGGTGGCTCAACAGATGCCTTTTTTATTACACACAAATTTCCATTTGTTTCAATGATTGCATATGCTATTTCAGATAAATTAAATACGCTACAACCACGAACAAGTTCCATTAAATCATCCATTGTCATATTTAGTGCTTTAAGTTCTTTATAATTTATACCTTTTGGACTAATCACAATTGCTGGTCTACCAGTAAGCAAATATCTTGCAAACATAAACTTTCTTGCTAAAAAACATATCAAAAAGTGTACGATTAACAATGTTAAAATTGGAACAATACCATGAATTAGCGGAACTGAAAGTTCTGCCATTGGAATGCAGGCAAGGTCTGCAATTATTAAAGTCACGACAAACTCAAATGGTTGCATTTCTCCAATTTGTCTTTTTCCCATGAGCCTTACTACAACCAAAACACAAATGTAAATTATTATTGATCTAAGTAACATTATTGCCATAATCTTAGTATAAATTATTTACATAAAAAAAATACATACAAATGCGTATGTATTTTCTATTGCTATAAGATTGTTCCACTGCTAACAACTTTATATAAAAGGTCCTGAGTAACTGATATTCCAAAACCATCATATCGAATTGCTGCTCTACCAGTGTAGTTTACATAATTTTGAGTATCAATACCCTTTCCACCATTTATCATTGCATTGTTTATTTTTACATAAACATTACTTAAAAAGTCTTCTTCACCAAAGCTGATAAAAATGTATACATCACAACCTGCACTTGATAAATCTTTGCTGCCAACTTTGATTTTTACAACACTATTGCTTCCTTCAACTTCAAGATTTTGTGGTAAAACTTTACTGTAATTTAATGATTCATCTGTTTTTACACGAATGCTTCTTGTTGCATATGGTGTAAATTTTTGTGTAGTTTTTGAAGATTGAAGACCATTATCGTTAGTGATTATACTTTCAGATTGATATGTCCAATTTTCATTTTCGTAGATTGCTTTAATTTCAATCTTTTTATCTTTTCCAATATTAACAGTGAGTGTGTTTCCTGAAATTTTATAATTGTAATTACTATCATAGTGACCATCAAAAAGTGTGTAACCATTATTGAAATCACCTTTAATAAAATACATAGCAACACCATTTGTATCGAGATAAATTGCTTTTATTGTATTTGAATGTGTGTATGACACTGGTTGTGCTGGTGCACTTGTTGTTACAGTTGAAATTTCTGAAAGATAATAATAACCTGTATTCATTACATCATAGTCAACTTTCATTGTATAATCTTTATAAATAATGTTCATTTTTCCATGTTTTCTTTCAGAAGTTGAAAACATTGAAACTTTTACACTTTTATCGTTAAGTTTAACCATTTTTATATTGCCACTTTTATATGTGACTTTGAGTTCTGCATCGCCATAGTTGATTTCATCACCAACAAGATATAACGATTGAACATTTCCAACAAGTTCAACTGATTTTATATTGCTTGATTGATATATTATGTAGCCAAGATAACCAACACCGCAAAGCACTGCTACAATCAATATTGCTAAAACAATCTTTTTCATTGAAATATTTCTCCCTTTCAGCATAAAATTTATACTGACTATGGTTATTATAACATATATTTATAAAATTTTCAATACTAACCGAGAATTTTTCTTAGTGCCTCACCAGTGTAGGAATTTTCACATTTTGCAATTTCTTCTGGCGAACCAGTGGCGACAATTCGTCCACCACCATCACCACCTTCTGGCCCAATATCAATGATATGATCTGCAACTTTAATTAAATCAAGATTATGCTCTATTACTATTACGCTGTTTCCAGTTGCAACCAATCTTTGTAAAATTCCAACAAGTTTTTCAACATCATAGGTATGAAGACCTGTTGTTGGCTCATCTAGAATATAAACTGTTTTACCAGTTGGACGCTTTGAAAGTTCTGTTGCAAGTTTTACCCTTTGAGCCTCTCCAC
>CANCYS010000004.1 GCA_947382485.1 uncultured Clostridia bacterium
GTGGCACGCGAGCTGGGTTCAGAACGTCGTGAGACAGTTCGGTCCCTATCCATCATGGGCGTAAGATATTTGAGAGGATCTGCTCCTAGTACGCAAGGACCAGAGTGGACGTTCCTACTGTGCATCGGTTGTCTCGCCAGAGGCATAGCCGAGTAGCGGCGAACGGAAAAGATAAGCGCTGAAAGCATATAAGCGCGAAACTTGCCTCAAGATAAGATATCTCATATCATAAGATAGTAAGACCCCTTGTAGACGACAAGGTTGATAGGTCGCATGTGTAAGTAAGTATATATAAAGGTACTCAGCTGAGCGATACTAATAGGTCGAGGGCTTTATCACAGTTATTGTGAAATAGCAATGAATACAATACAAAGATATGTGCTAGTGTATAAAATTCTGAATAATAATATGCAGTTGCCAGTGTGCGAATATTGACAAAAACTGAATATCATGATATAATGATAATGTTAATTCAGTAATACCACTCATTAGAGTGTTATTATACAATTAACGGTGATCATACCGCAAAGGTCCACCTGTTCTCATACCGAACACAGAAGTTAAGCTTTGCAGGGTCGAAAGTACTTGCTTGGAGACGAGCCGGGAGGATAGAACATTGCCGTTTTTCAATCAAAAACCACCAAGTAGTTTGGTGGTTTTTTTATGACTTATTTATTGCATTTTGATTTCACTAAATATATAATGATTATAGAAGTTTGGTTAAGGGAGTTTTTAATGGAAAAAAATAAATCAAAAAGAAAAAATATAATTGTTGCAATAGTTTTATGTGTTGCATTGGTTGTAAGTGGTTTTGGTGGATTTTTAATTTATAAATCACTTAAAGGAAATTATGTTGCTAAACCATATTTACTTTCTATTTGTAAAAATAGAGTAACAAATGCACAGTATCTTCCAGATATAAACAGAATTGCTAGTAAAAATTCATCTATCAGCACTTATTATAGTGATGAAAGTACCAGAAATAAAATTGATAACTTGGAAAAAAATATAACATTAGAAAACTTTAATGAAGTTATTGAGACCATTGGTGATATTGATAACCCTTTTGATCGTGAATTTACAATTAATGATGTTAAAGATGAAGTATATAAGGTTTTAAATAACTCTCCTTATTTTGATGTTTGGATGTATTTTACTTGTGAAGAACTCAGTGGTTCTGGTAGATATTATGTTAGTTATAATGAAAAGGACGAACATTTAACCATTTATAGAATTTCAGGTTTTCAACCATATGTTTATTTTGGAGATACTCAACAATTTTTATGGAATGAAGACCTTGGTCTTGCAACCTCTTCAAATCCGAACTATCCAATAGAACAAGATGAAATTTATAAAATTGATTATTATTATGATGAATTTGATAGAGAAGTTGTTGAATGTGAAATTGTTTCAGTGCTAAATTATTATAAGGAATCAAGAGTAACTAAATATCAATATATAAAAAATGTAAAAGATACAAGTTTTACAAAATATATAATTAACATTGCACCAGAAGTTACCAATAGCGACTATTCTGCTGGTGGCATTGATGTAGATACTGATAATCCTCTTGGAACAGAGCGTAATTTCATTCAAATGGATTATACCAATAAAGATGATATTTCTTTGATGTTTATAAATCAGGGTTTTGCATCAAAATATAATGAAGTTAAAAATTATTCTCAAATCAAGTTTTATAGAAAGTTAAATGATACAGTAAGTTTATATAATTCAGCATATTCATATGGAGAAATGCCATCTGAATTTGGAGAAGAATTGTTCCTTTTTGATAATGTTTGGAGAGGTGGAACAACCTCAATATTTAATTATTTAGTTAATGAAGATGATAGTTATAATGACTATTATTTTGGGGATATTATTGGTTTGGCTGGCAATAATGACCCTAACTACAAAACTCGCTCAGGGGATATAATTAAATCTTTAAAAAGAGAATTATATATTCAAAATGAAACGGATTCGGTTTATGCAAAAGCAGATAACACCTATTCAAAAAGTCCAAACGATGATGACGATTTGTTTTATGGAATACAAATCATTCCAAGGTTTATAAGTCAATCTCTTTCATCATTAGCAAAAAACACGGGCATAAGTTTGAGCACGGATAATGCTCCTATTATTTTTAATTTAGATACTGCGGATTATTCTTATGAGACTTTTATTGATCAAAGTTTGAATATAATAACACAAAATATAGTTGAAGTGTCATACATAAAGAATAATTATTCTTCCATGGTTAAAGGGGCGAATAAAGCTATTGAAGTAAAACCAAATGTCAGTGCAATATCTGATTACATTGATTTGAATAACTTTGAAAGTGAAGTTTCATTGAGTGACAAAACAGTTACATATAATGCAAGTGCAGATTTTGAAAAAACAATTTTATTAAAAAATAATGGAACATACAATTTGGCACTTGTTGCAAAAGGTAATGGTAATAACTTTGTAATGTTGAATCAAGGTGATGATGTCGTTTATAAAAATAAAAACATGTCAGCAAGCCTTGAAGGAACTTATAACTTAGATGATTTCAAAACAAATATTGCAGATGATTATGTGATTGGCGTTGGTTTGGTTGTTAAAGAAGGAGAAAGATATCTTCTTTGTTCGCAAGTTAAACCAGTATCTTTTAATGAAAATTCAAGTTTTGGTTTGAGTAAAAAAGTTTTAAATGGATTTAAATCTTCTTATATGGTTAGTTTTAATGATTCAAATAATCTTATAATTTCTGTTAAAATCAAAGATATTGAGCCTCCAAAAATTGAAGGTGAAACAAATATCACAGTTTCAAGCAATACAAAAATTGTTGATTTGATTTTGAAATTGAAAATTAGTGATAATGATCAAATATCTATGGCAATGCTATACTTTGATGATAATATTTGTTTCAATGTTCTTGAAAATGTAAAAGCTGGTGAATATAAGTTAGTAGTTTTTGACAAGAGTAATAATAAATCAGAGTTTACTTTTGTTGTAGCTTTAAATTAATAGCATATTAGTAACGCCCATCAATTAATTGGTGGGCATTTATTTTAAATTTTGTTGATTTTTATACTGTAAGTATACTATTAATGAAAGTATATTTAATATTTATTAACGAAAGGAAGAATATAATGAAAAAGAAAATTTTGAGTTGTTTGATTTTTGTTTTTGCTATATTTTGCTGTTTTGGATTTACTGCATGTGGCGGAAATAAAAATGAAGATAATGGTGAAAATCAAAATCAAGAAGATGAAATTTTTTTATTTATTTTAAATGATGAGAGCAATGGATATATTTTAGATAGATATTATGGCAGTGATTCTGTGGTTGTAGTGTCAGAGTCTTATAAAGGTTTGCCTATAACAGAAATTGGTAGAGCCTTTGAAGATAATTAAAAACTAACTAAAGTTACTATTCCAAATTCTGTTAAAATTATTGGCAACAATGCGTTTAGTGGTTCATCTAACTTACAAGAAGTTAATTTTCCAAATTGATTAACAGAAATTCGTTCACGTGCATTTAAAGAAAGTGGAATAAAAAAGTTAATCTTCCAAGCACAATAAATAAAGTTGAAACACTTTCATTTGAAAAGCAACTAAATTGGAAGAATTTAAAATTGCAGAAAGTGCACCAATTGAAGAATTAGGAGCAGGTTGTTTTAATGGTTGTTCATCTCTTAAAACAGTTGAATTATCCAACAATTTAAAAAATATAGGATATATTGGATTTAAAGATTGCGTTAAATTGACAGCAATAGATTTGAAAAATGTTGAAGAAATTGGTAGTTCTTGTTTTAATGGTTGTATATTATTAAAAGATTTTGATTTCGGAAATTCAATAAAATATATTCGTGCAGATGCATTAAGAAATACTGCAATTGAATCTTTAACAATTCCAGAATCTTGTGTTGAAATTGAGGGTTATGCGTTTAGTGATTGTGAAAATTTAAAGATTTTTACAGCTGAGGGGGAATTTGCAAGTGGTTTATCAATTTTTAAAAACTCTTATAACATTGAAACTTTAACATTCCCATCATTTAACATTGGATTAGAAGATGCTTTTGGATTAGATAGTTTTATCGAAGATTATAGTGTATATGTTCCAAATCTCACAACTTTAAATGTTTTTGGTTCTAAATTGCGTACAAATTTTGGTAGAAATTTCTCAAAACTTAAAAATATAACTTTAAGTGATGAAGTTATGGAATCTGGTCAAGGTTGTTTTATCAACAAAGCTTGGTATAACAATCAGCCAAATGGTATTGTATATTTGAATAAAGGCGTTCTTGGTTATAAAGGTGAAAAACCAACAGGAACAATCACTGTGAAAGAAGGGACAACTGTAATTTCAAATTCTTCATTTTATAATTGCTCAGACATAACAAAAGTTGTTCTTCCACAAACATTAAAATGTATTGGTGCTTTTGCTTTTGATGGTTGTAATTTGAGTGGAGAGTTAAATATGCCTGAAAGTTTGCAAACCATTCAAAATAATGCATTTTATGGATGTAGTAACTTAACAAAAGTTGTATTTAATAATGGTCTTTCGTCTATTGGAAATAGAGCTTTTGAAGGTTGCAATTTAACAGGTGAAATGGTAATTCCAGATTCAGTTAAAAGTCTTGGAACAAATTGTTTTAAAGGTAACAATGGAATTTCAAAATTAACTTTATCATTTGTTAAAGATGTAATTTTCCTTGAAATGTTCTACAACATACCAACATCACTCACAGAAGTTGTTGTTAAAGGTTCATATTTGCCAGATTCAGCAATGCAAAATTCAAGCAATCTAAGAAAAGTAACTCTTTCAAATGAAATTACATATATTCCAAAGAATGCATTTAAAGATTGTTATTATCTTACAGAAATTTATTTTGGAAATATTACAAAAATTGGTGATAGTGCATTCATGGAATTCAAAAGCTTGGCAAGTTTTGTTATGAAAGATAGCGTAAGTGAAATAGGTGAAAAAGCATTCTATGGCTGTTCAATGTTAGAAAATATAACACTAGGTAATGGTGTAAAAACAATTGGAAATTATGTATTTGCTAATTGTATATCACTTGAAGAAATTGTTTTAAATGATGGTCTTGAAAGTATTGGCAATGGTGCTTTTAATAGAACAAATTTAAATAAACTTGTCATTCCTGAAAGTGTAAATTATGTTGGTTTTGGTATAATGCAAAACTTAGATGATTCAAAATATTTGAATTTTAAGATTTTTGTTAAAGCAACTGAGATAAATTCAAATTGGGATACTTATTGGAATTTAAATAGTGCAGAATATGAAGAAGGTGAAATGATTGAAGGCACAGATAACTATTTCCCAACATTCTATTATAGTGAAACTAATCCAACAGAAAATCCATCAGATAAATTATTATATTGGCATTATGTTGATGAAACACCAGAAATGTGGTAAACAAAAAAGCGATTATTATAATCGCTTTTTTATTTTGCATCTTGATTTTTTGCATGAAATAAGTTATAATAAATTTGTTAATTAATTGGAGGTTTGCTATGAATTTTAATGCATATAAAGCCACTCATGAAGCAGCTAATAATTTAAGAAAAGAAGAAATTGAAAACACTGAATTTATCAAATTAGGCAAACGCAATTTTGCAGTAGTTGAAAAAATTCCAAGTGTTAGTGTAGAAAATTATGGAGAACATAATTGTTCAATGATTTTGCGTAATCAAAATGGTTATGATGGTTTATGGATTTACAACCCAGAAACATCTAAACTATCAGACGAGAAATTTGAAAGTGTTCAAAGATTAATGACAAACTTATTTGTAGTTAAACTCAAATCAAACAATTCAAGAGCCGTTTATGTTGATGATACAATCATTGATGAAGAAAGTTATAAAAGTGTTGGACTTGGAAAAGAACTTGAAGAGTTAATTAAAGAATCAGTTTACGATGAACACGTGGCAGGAGAAAAAGTAAAAAATCCATCAGAAGGTGCTCAAAGTCAACCCCAATAAAAATTAAAAATTCAACTATAAAAAAGTTAAAGAAGTTTATCGGAATTAACTTTATTAATTGAAGTTATTAGGAAATTATAATTATGAGTAATAAATCAGATGCTGTAAAAAATCTATTTGCTGCGATATGTTTATATACTGCAACATTTACACCAGCTGTTATTGGTGCGGGTGGATTAGTCGCTTCCTCTGTAACTGGCGGTATATTTGGACACGACCTCAAAATTACAAGTGCAGAAATTGATGAAGCAATCAATAATATAAAAAGTAACGAAATTTTTATTGAAACTAGAGATAATGATATAGAAACATTAACAGTAAGTCATGATCAAGATTTGGTTTCAGATGCTTTGTTTGATCAAACAATGGATTATATTGATAGTGATAGGTATGTTTTAGAATTTTCAAAAAGTTTTGTTGAAGAATATATGAAATATAATTCAGGTGCAGAACAAGAGTTTAAAATTTTAAGTGAAGTTTCAACAATTTTGGAAACTGAATATAGCCCAAAAGCTGCTGAAACATATAAGCCTTTATATGATTTTTGTGTTAATTACAAAGATAATGTTGATCAAAGTAAAATAGATAAAGGTGTTGTGGGAATTTCTGTTATCAGTGGAGTTATAAGTATTGCATCTTTATTAGAAGGTGTGGTTCTTATTCATAACCAACTTGATGATAGTTGTTTAACTTGGGCAAAAACTCTTATGAATAGATATAGATATTTCATGAATGAATATAAGAAAGAAGAAAAAAAAGAAAAGAAAGGTTTGGAAAAATAAAATAAATAAAACTCACGGATTAATCCGTGAGTTTTTTACTCTGGTTTGAAAGTGCAACAAATTGGACATTCTGGATTATCACAAGTTTGAACAGTAATGCCGTTTGCTGTACAAGTGCAATTGCTGTTGAAAATACATTCTGCCTCACAACCAACTGATATGTTTTTTCTCATTGGCGGTTGACCAATTTTTTCAACTTCTTCAATATGCCCAATGTTTTTTTCTTTTTCCTTAGATGGCTTATATGTTTTGCAATCTGTGTTAGATGCAAATTCAACTTCTTTGGCTGTGCAGTTGCAACCTTCGTTATACTCACAACCAACTCTTTTACATTTTAAATCAAACATAAATAAACTCCTTATAAATATTATTATGTGCCATGTTTGTGTTTTTTAATACAAGTTGACAAATAAATGATTGAAACTTATAATTAAATAAATTAAAGGAGATAAAGATGAAAGTTATATTAGTTAAAGATGTAAAATCACAGGGTAAAAAGGGTGATGTAATAAATGTAAGTGATGGCTATGCTAACAACTTTCTGCTTAAAAATGGTTTGGCAATTCCAGCAAATCAAGCAAATGTAAATATCAACAATAAAATAAAGGCAGAAGAACAAAGAAAAATTGATGAAGATACGGCAGCAGCAAAAGTAGTTGCTGAGAAACTCAAAGATTTAACTTTAAATTTTGACATTGAAGTTGGTGAAAATGGAAAGGCATTTGGTTCAGTTTCAAACAAAGAAATTTCAGAAAAATTGTTGACTCTTGGATATGACATTGATAAAAAGAATATTGCTTTAAATGGAAACATAAAAACAGTAGGAAACTTTGAAGTTGAAGTAAAACTATATAAAGGTGTTTCGGCAAAACTCAAAATTCAAGTCAATGCAAAATAAGTCGAAAGATAAAATAGGCGGAAACGCCTATTTTTTTGTGTAAAAAATTCTGTTGTAGATGGATAAAAAATATTTTATTTTTTTTGTAAAAATGTCTTGACACGGAGCCGTGTGTATAGTAGAATATCAATGTTACGATTTTTGGGGTGGGGATATTATGCCCTTTTGGAAAAAATCCAAATTTATAATAAATAAGAAAGTGCAAAGGTTTTTATCTTTTGTAACTCTGAAAGTTATATAGTGCCCCGACTGGGTTGATGTTAGAGGTTACTTTTGTTTAGCCCAAGAAAGATAACTCTGACTGACAATAGTCTTAACAAAGATTAAGGCGACAAAATGCTCTATTTGCCAAAACTGAGTAACACAGTGATAGAGAAATTTTGGTAAATCTATACTTGGAGGAAAACAATGGCAGTACAAAAAATGAGAATTAAATTAAAGGCATACGACCACAATCTTGTTGACCAAAGCGCTGCAAGAATCATTGAAACGGTTAAAAAGTCAGGAGCAAAATACTCTGGACCAATCCCTATGCCAACAGAAAAAGAAGTAGTAACAATACTTCGTGCAGTTCACAAATATAAAGATAGTCGTGAACAATTTGAAATGAGAACATATAAAAGGTTAATTGATATTTACAATCCATCTGCTAAGACAGTTGATTCATTAATGAAAATCGAACTTCCAGCAGGCGTTGATATCAAAATTAAATTATAATAGGACACAGGAGGAAGTAGAAACATTATGAAAAACGCAATACTTGGCAAAAAAATCGGAATGTCACAAATCTTCACTGATACTGGTGTAGTTATTCCTGTGACTGTTGTAGAAGCAGGTCCTTGCTATGTATCACAAATAAAGACAGAAGCTGTCGATGGCTATAACGCAGTTCAACTTGCTTTCATGGATACAAAAGAAAATAGACTTAACAAACCTGCAATGGGTCACCTTAAAAAGGCGAACCTTACCGCAAAAAAATATTTAAAAGAATTCAAAATTTCTGCTGAGGGTTTAAACCTTGGTTCAGAAATCAAATGTAACATCTTCACAGTTGGTGAAAAAGTTGATGTATCAGGAACAAGCAAAGGTCATGGTTTCTCTGGTAACATTCAAAAATGGAATGCTCACAGAATGCCAATGACTCACGGTGCTGGACCTGTTCACAGAGCACCTGGTTCACTTGCTGCAAACTCAACACCATCAAGAGTTTTCAAAAACCACAAGATGCCTGGTGATTGGGGTGACGAAAAAGTTACAATTCAAAATCTTGAAATTGCAAAAGTCGATGCAGATAGAAACTTAATTTTAATTAAGGGTGCTATCCCAGGAGCCAAAGGTTCTGTGGTTTCAATATGCAGTGCCGTTAAGGCTTAATCTAGGGGGAAATTATTATGCAGACAAAAGTTTACAATATTAAAGGTGAAGAAACTGGAAAACTCACACTTGCTGATGAAGTTTTCAAAGTTCCTTATAATGAAGCCCTTATTCATCAAGCAGTTGTTAGTTACCTTGCAAATCAAAGACAAGGAACAAAAAGCACACTCACCAGAGCAGAAGTTGCTGGTGGTGGAAGAAAACCTTGGAGACAAAAAGGAACAGGAAGAGCAAGACAAGGCTCAATCCGTTCACCACAATGGATTCATGGTGGTGTAGTATTTGCTCCAAAGCCAAGAGATTTCGAAAAGAAAATGAATGCTCAAATGAAGAAAGGTGCATTTTTAAGTGCTCTTTCAACAATGATGGCAGAAAATGCAGTTAAAGTTGTTGAAGATCTTAACATTGAAGCAAAAACAAAAGTAGCTGTTAAAGCATTAGCAGACTTAAAACTTTCAAGAAGAATCACTGTTGTTACTGACGGCGTTAGTGACACAGCACTTAGAGCTTTCTCAAATCTTCCAGAAGTTGAAGTTACAACAGCAGCTCAACTCAACACATATGAACTTGTTGTTAGCGATTATGTGCTTATCACAAAAGATGCTATTAAGAAAATCGAGGAGGGAAATAAATAATGGTCGCACATGATATTATTATAGAACCTGTCCTAACAGAAAAAAGTTATGCTGACATTGCAAACAAGAAATATTATTTCAAAGTTGCAAAAAAAGCAACAAAACCTCAAATCAAACACGCAGTTGAAGAGATTTTTAAAGTTAAAGTTGAAAGTGTAAACACACTTAATGTATACGGAAAAATTAAAAGACAAGGAAGAACAGAAGGTCTTACAGGTAGTTACAAAAAGGCTATCGTTCAACTTTCAAGTGATAGTAAGTCAATTGAGTTCTTTGACAGTTTGTCTTAATCGGTAAAGGAGAAAGATAGTTATGGCAATTAAAAAATCAAATCCTACCAGTGCTGGTCAAAGATTCAGAGCCGTTGCTTCATTTGAAGAAGTAACTGCAAAGGCTCCTGAAAAATCTCTTCTTCAAAAGAAGAAAAAAACTGGTGGACGCAACTCATATGGAAGAATCACTGTAAGACATATCGGTGGTGGAAATCGTCAAAAATATCGTTTGATTGATTTTAGAAGAAATAAAGATGGAATTCCTGCAAAAGTTGCTAGTATTGAATATGATCCAAACAGATCAGCATATATCGCTTTACTTAACTACGCTGATGGTGAAAAGAGATATATCCTTGCTCCTGTTGGACTTGCAGTAGGCGACACTGTTGAAAGTGGTGCAAATGCAGAAATTAAAGTTGGAAACACTCTTCCACTCACAAACATTCCTGTTGGTTCAGTTGTACACAACATTGAATTCACACCAGGAAAAGGTGGAAAGATTGCAAGAAGTGCAGGTATTTCTGCAAGATTTATGGCTCTTGAAGGTGGCTATGCTACACTCAGAATGCCATCAGGTGAAATGAGAAAAGTACCTGAAAAATGTAGAGCAACAATCGGACAAGTTGGTAACATTGAACATGAAATCACATCTGCTGGTAAAGCTGGTGCAAAACGTCATGCTGGTGTTAGACCACACGTTCGTGGAACTGTCATGAACCCAGTTGATCACCCACACGGTGGTGGTGAAGGTAAGGCTCCTGTTGGACACGCTGGTCCAATGACACCATGGGGCAAACCTGCTCTTGGATATAAGACTAGAAAGAAAAAGAACCGTACAAATAAGTTTATGGTTAAACGTATTAATTAGGAGACAAAGATATGAGTAGATCAGTTAAAAAAGGCCCTTATGTTGAAGCAAGCCTTATGAAAAAAATTGAAGCTATGAACGCATCTAACGAAAAACATGTTATCAAAACATGGTCAAGAGCATCTACAATCGTTCCAGACATGGTTGGTCATACAATCGGTGTATATGATGGTAGAAAGCACATTCCTGTTTATGTAACAGCAGAGATGGTTTCATGCAAACTCGGTGAATTTGCACCAACAAGAACCTACAAAGGACACGCTGGTGTAAAGTCTTTGAAGGGAGGTAAATAATGGCTACTAGACAAAGAGAAAAAGCGGAAAGAGTTGCTCAAACAGCTGATAAAAGGCCAAAAGCAATCGCTAAAAATGTTGGAGTATCACCTTCAAAAGTAAGAATCGTTCTTAACCTCATTCGTGGTAAGGACTATGGCACAGCAGTTGCCATGCTTAAAAATATGCCAAACGTTGGTGCAAGTTATTCTGTTAAAGTACTTGAAAGTGCTGGTGCAAATGCTGAAAACAACTTAGGTATGAACAAAGCAAATTTATATGTTGCAGAAGCATATGCTGACGGGGCTGCAACTCTTAAAAGATATAACCCAGTAAGCAAAGGTAGAGCACATTCAATCAAGAAAAGAACAAGTCATATTACAATTATTCTTGATGAGAAGAATGCGTAATAGGTCGAGGAGGAAATATGGGACAAAAAGTTAATCCACATGGACTTAGAGTTGGTATCAACAAGACATGGGACAGCAACTGGATTGCTGATAAAAAGCATGTTGCTGCATACATTCTTGAAGATAACAAAATCCGTGAATACATTGAAAATAATCACAAAAATTGTGGTGTTTCAAAAGTTATCATTGAAAGAATCAATGAAAAGAAAATTTTAATTACACTCAACACCTCTCGTCCTGGTATGGTTATCGGTCAAAAAGGTGCTGGTGTTGAAGCAATGAAAACTGCAATTTCAAAACTTGCTGGTGGAAAGGAAGTTAACATCAACGTTGTTGAAATCAAAACTCCTGACCAAGATGCACAACTTGTTGCAGAATCAATCGTTGCACAACTTGATCAAAGAGTTGTTTGCCGTCGTGCAATGAAACAAGCAATCGCAAGATGTCAAAAAGCAGGCGTTAAAGGTGTTAAAGTTATGGTTTCTGGCCGTATCAATAACGCTGAAATCGCTAGAAGTGAAACATTACACTTTGGTTCAATTCCACTTCAAACACTTAGAGCAGACATTGATTATGGTTTTGCTGAATCATCAATCTATGGAAAACTTGGTGTTAAAGTTTGGATTTATAAAGGCGAAATTCTTGGAAAAGTAAATCTCGCAAAAAATGCTCAGGGAGGTAAAGACTAATGTTGATGCCTAAAAGAGTAAAAAGAAGAAAGGTTCAAAGAGGAAGAATGACTGGTAAAGCACTTCGTGGAAACAAAGTAACTTACGGTGATTATGGTCTTCAAGCAACAGAACCATGCTGGATCACATCAAATCAACTTGAAGCAGGACGTATCGCAATTAACAGATGCTTCCAAAGAGGTGGAAAAGTTTGGATTGATGTATTTCCAGACAAACCAGTAACAAAGAAACCAGCAGACACTCGTATGGGTTCTGGTAAAGGTTCTCCTGAATACTGGGTAGCAGTTGTAAAACCAGGCAGAGTTATTTTTGAAGTTAAAGCAAATACACCTGAACTTATGATTAAAGCTCTCAAAAAAGCACAATACAAATTACCATGTGCAACAAAAATTATTGCAAGGGAAACTAGTGTTGATGCAAATTCTGCTTCAAAGGAGGCTGAATAATGAAAAATACTGAATTTAATTCACTTACAGACAAAGAACTGAATGAAAAACTCGCAAGTTTAAAATCAGATCTTTTCAAATTAAGATTTTCTCACGCAAGTGGAAGTTTAACAAACAGTAGTGAACTTCAAGTATGTAAGAGAAATATCGCAAGAGTAAAAACTGTAATTCGTCAAAGAGAATTAGGTTTAGCTAAGGCTCCTGAAAAAACAGTTGAAAAGAAAGTTGCTGAAAATAAGTCAGCAGAAAAGAAAACAACAAAGAAATCTGCAAAAGTCGATGCAGAAGTTAAAGGTTAAGGTGAACTATGGCAAATGAAATCGAAAGAAATGAAAGAAAAACAAGAATTGGTGTAGTTGTTAGTAACAAAATGGAAAAAACCATTGTTGTTCTCATCAAAACAAAAAGAATACATCCAATCTATGGAAAAACACTTAATCAATCAACAAAATTAAAGGCTGATGATCCAGAAAATCAATGTGATATTGGCGATACAGTAGAAATTGCTGAAACTCGTCCACTTAGCAAAGACAAGAGATGGAGACTCGTTCGTATTGTTGAAAAAGTTAAATAATGTGAGAAGGAGAAAACGATATGATACAACCACAAACCAGACTTAGAGTTGCTGACAACTCAGGTGCAAAAGAGATTATGTGTTTCCACATCGTTGGTGGATCTGTTGTTAAAACTGCTAATATTGGTGACATTATTAAGGCTTCTGTTAAATCTGCAACACCAGGTGCAAACATCAAAAAAGGTGATGTTGTCACAGCGGTTGTTGTAAGAACAAAAAAAGGCGTTCGCAGAGATGATGGCAGTTACATCAAATTTGATGATAACGCAGCCGTAATTATTAACAATGATGGCAACCCAAAGGGAACTCGTATTTTTGGACCTATTGCTCGTGAAATTCGTGCAAATTCTAAGTTTATGAAGATTATTTCTCTTGCACCAGAGGTTATATAGGAGGATATGGATAATGAAGGTTAGTGTAAAAACAGGTGATACCGTCTTAGTCAATTCTGGAAAAGACTCTGGTAAAAAGGGTAAGGTATTAGCCGTTATTAAAGAAGAAAAAAGAGCAAGAGTTATTGTTGAAGGCGTAAATATTGTGACAAAAGCAAAGAAAGCTAGAAGTGCACAAGACAAGAGCGAATTCGTTAAAAAAGAAGCAGCTATTGATGTTTCTAATGTTAATGTAGTTTGTCCATCTTGTGGTCTTGCAGTTCGTATTGCACACAAAGTTAACGGAGACAACAAAATCAGAGTATGCTCAAAATGTGGTGCAGGTCTTGATGCTAAATACGTTAAAGACGCAAAAGCAAAAAAGACTGAAAAGCCAGTAAAAGAAGAAAAATCAGCAGACAAAACTGCAAAAGCAGAAAAACCTGCAAAAACTGAACAAAAGTCGAAAGCAAAATCAGTGGTAACTGACGAAAAAGCAACAAAAGTTGCAGTAGCAAAGAAACCACAAACATCAAGATCAGCCCAAAGAGGAGTGTAGTTTATGGCAACAAAAAAAGCAGAGTCTGGTGTTAGACTTAAAGATAAATATGTAAATGATGTTGTTCCAGCACTTGTTAAAGAATTTGGTTACAAAAATATCAATGAAGTTCCAAAACTTGAAAAAATTGTTTTAAGCATGGGACTTGGTGATGAAAAAGATAACTCAAAGAGTTTTAACATCGCTGTTGAAGAACTTGCTGCTATTTCTGGTCAAAAGCCAATCGCAACAACTGCTAAAAAGTCTGTTGCAAACTTCAAACTTCGTCAAGGTCAAAAGATTGGTGCAAAAGTTACTCTTCGTGGAACAAGAATGTATGAGTTTTTAGATAGACTTATTGCAATCGCAATTCCAAAAATCAGAGATTTTAGAGGAATTGATGCAACAACAGGTTTTGATGGAAAAGGTAACTATTCATATGGTATTAAAGAACAATTAATTTTCCCAGAAATCATTTATGATAAAATTGAGAAAATTAGAGGTTTTGATATCAACTTTGTTACAACCGCAAAAACTGATAATGAAGCTAGGGTGCTACTTAAACTCTTAGGAATGCCTTTCAAGGCCTAGCGAGTAAATGAAGGAAGCAAGGAGAAAAAAATGGCAAAAAAAGCAATGATAAATAAACAACAAAGACCACAAAAATATAAAACTCGTGAATACACAAGATGTTCAATTTGTGGTAGACCTCATTCAGTTCTCAGAAAATATGGCATTTGCCGTATCTGTTTCAGAGAACTCGCATATAAGGGTCAAATACCTGGCGTTAAGAAGGCTAGCTGGTAAGGAGGAAGAGATAATGGTTAATGATTCAATTGCAGACATGCTCACTCGTATAAGAAATGCACAAACAGCTCATCACGAATCAGTTACAGTTGAAAATTCAACAATGAAAAATTCAATTGCACAAATTTTGCTTGATGAAGGTTACATTTCTTCATTCGAAGTTGTAGAAAATGGCAAATTTAAAAATCTTGTTATTAACTTAAAATATGTAAATAAAAATCAAAAAGTAATTACTGGCTTAAAGCGTATTTCTAAACCAGGTCGTAGAATCTATGCAAGCAGTGAAGATCTTCCAAAAGTTCTTGGTGGTCTTGGAATTGTTATAGTTTCAACATCAAAAGGTGTAATGACTGATAGAGAAGCTAGAAAGCTCGGTATTGGTGGCGAAGTTCTCGCCTATGTATGGTAAGGAGGAAGAATTATGAGTCGTATAGGTAAAGCTCCGATTGTTCTCCCTGATGGCGTAACTTATGAAGTTAGTGCTGAAAACTATGTAACAGTGACTGGTCCAAAAGGAAAACTTGAACAACAAATCACTGGAAACATCAGTTTAACCAACGTAGAACACGAGGGCAAAAAAGCAATCTTGCTTGTTGCAAATGACAATCAAGCAGAAACAAACGCAAAACACGGTTTATATCGTGCACTTGTTGCAAACATGGTTACAGGTGTTTCACAAGGCTTCACAAAGTCTGTAAGCATCAATGGTGTCGGTTTCAAAGTGGCAGTTCAAGGCAACAAAATTGTATTGAATATAGGTTTCTCACATCCAGTAAATGTGGAAATCCCACAAGGACTCACAGTAACATGTCCATCAGCAACAGAAATGGTTATTGCTGGTATCAGCAAAGAAAAAGTTGGTCAGTTTGCTGCTGACATAAAAGCAATCAAAAAAGTCGAACCATATCATGGATATGGCATCTACTACACAAACGAACATGTGCGCAGAAAAGAAATCAAGAAGACAACTTCTGGCAAAAAGTAGGAGTAGGTTATGTTTAAGAAAGTTAATAAAAATGAAATTAGAAAGAAAAAGCATGCTCGTATTAGATATACTTTAAACGGAACTGCTGACAGACCTAGACTTAACGTTTATAGATCAACAAATGGCATCTATGCACAAATTATTGATGATAAGTTAGGTAAAACTCTTTGTAGTGCTGCAAGTAATGACAAAGCTCTTGAAAAATCACTCGCTGGAAAAACAAAAGTTGAACAAGCTTATGTTGTAGGCGAAGAAATTGGAAAAAGAGCAGTTAAACTTGGAATCAAAAAAGTCGTATTTGATCGTAGTGGATATATTTTCACTGGTAGAGTGCAAAAACTTGCAGAAGGTGCAAGAAATGCTGGTCTTGATTTTTAGGAGGATGTTATGGCAGAAGAATTAGAAACAGTTGCTCAAAATGTTGAAACAGTTGAAACAGAAAATGCACAAGCACAATCTGAAACAAAAACTGAAAAAAGAGCAGATAGAAATGGTTCAAGAAGACCAAGACGTGAAAATCGTAGACCAGAAAAAGTATCTGATGGTCTTGAAAAGAGAATGGTAAACTTAAATGCCATCTCAAAAGTTACCAAAGGTGGAAAAACCATGCGTTACGATGCCCTTATGGTAGTTGGTGACAAAAATGGTAAAGTTGGTATCGGTCTTGCAAAAGCACTTGACGTAACAATGGCTATTGAAAAAGCTACACTTGTTGCAAAAAAACATATGATTAGTGTTAAAATGGATGGAACAACAATTCCTCATGACATAATCGGAAGATTTGGAACAACAAAAGTTATCATGATGCCATCACCAGAAGGTAAAGGTATCATCGCAGGTGGCGTTGTTCGTGACGTAGTTGAACTTGCTGGTATCAAAGATATCACAACAAAACTTTATGGTTCAAACAACCCAGTAAACTGTGTAAAGGCAACTTTTGAAGGTTTAAAAGCACTCAGAACTGCTGAGGAAATTGCAAGCCTTCGTGGAAAGAAAGTTGAAGAATTAAGATAGGAGGAGAAGGAAAATGGCAGAAACAACAAAAGCAAAAACAACAACAAAAACTGCTGCTGCTAAGTCTTCTTCGACTAAAACAGCAACAACAAAAACCGCTGCAAAGCCAAAGGCTGAAACTGCAACAAAAAAAGCTGCTCCAAAAGCAGAAAAAACAGTAGAAGTTAAGGCTGTTAAAGCAGAAACAGTTAAAGCAGAAGCAAAACCTGCAAAAACAACAACAGTGGCAGAAGTTAAAACTGAGGAAGTAAAACCAAAAACAACACAAAAACCAGTTAAGAAAACTGATGGACCAATGATTAAAGTTACTTTAATCAAGAGTGGAAAAGGTAGACTTCAAAAACAAATGAGAACCTTGGAAGCACTTGGACTTGGCAAAATCAATTCATCAAACATCGTTCCAGATAACGATGCAATCAGAGGAATGATTTTTGTTGTTAAACACTTGGTTCGTGTTGAAAAAGTTTAATAAGGAGAAAATAACATGAAAATTCATGAATTATCACCTGCTGAGGGTTCAACCACAAAAGAAAAAAGACTTGGCCGTGGAATTGGCTCTGGTCTTGGAAAAACTTCTGGCAAAGGTCACAAAGGTCAAAATGCAAGAAGTGGTGGCGGTGTAAGGCAAGGTTTCGAAGGTGGACAAATGCCACTTATTCGTCAATTACCAAAAATTGGCTTTACAAACAACTTCAGAAAGGTTTATACTACAATTAATGTAGGTGAGTTAGAAGTTTTAGACGCTGGAACAACTGTAACAGCAGAACTTCTTAAATCTAAAAATATCATTTCCAAAATTGAACCTTATGGTTTGAAAGTACTTGGAAATGGAAATCTCACAAAAGCTTTAAATGTTCAAGCTGCAAAATTTACAGATGGTGCAGTTAAGAAAATTACCGCTGTTGGCGGAACTATTGAGGTAAAATAATGTTTAAAACCCTTGGAAGTGCATTAAAAAATCGTGAATTACGAAAGAGTATTTTAATAACACTTGCATTGCTTTTAGTTTACAGATTGGGTTGTTATTTACCAACCCCAGGCCTTTCAAGTGCGTTGTATGCAGACCTTGTTGGAAATGATAGCACAGGAATCTTGTCACTTCTTAATGCTGTGACAGGTAGTGCGCTTTCAAACTCAGCAATATTTGCTCTTGGTGTAACACCATACATCAACGCATCAATCATAATTCAATTATTGGCAGTGGCAATTCCACCACTTGAAAGATTGTCAAAAGAAGGCGATCAAGGCAGACAAAAAATGAATTTAATCACAAAAATTGTAGCCTTGGTTCTTGCTCTTGCACAAGGTCTTGGAATTGTTCTTGGACTCGGTGCAAACTACATCCAACCAATATTTGGTGAAAATTTGAAATGGCTTACAGGTGCTTTGGTAATCATAACACTTATGGCAGGAACATGCTTTACTATGTGGCTTGGAGATAAAATCACTGAGCAAGGAATTGGCAATGGTTTATCTCTTATAATCTTCATTGGTATTTTAGCATCTTCTGCTCAATCTATTTTAAATGCAATTAAAAACATATCAGATAGTTTGACATATTTATGGCAATTATTAGGCTTCCTTGCACTTGTTCTTATTATCTTCTTCCTTATCGTATTTATTGATATGTCAGAAAGAAGAATAAATGTACAATATGCAAAACAGGTAAAGGGAAGAAAAATGTATGGTGGTCAGTCAACATACATTCCAATGAAAGTGAACGGCAGTGGGGTGCTTCCAATAATCTTTGCGTCAGCACTTATCACACTTCCAACACTCATCATGTCACTTTGTGGCTTAACAAAAGATAGTGGTTGGTTTGCAAACTTCTGGTTCACATATCTTGGAACTGGTTCAGTTGTATATAGCATTCTTACAGCACTACTTATATTATTCTTTGCATATTTCTATGCTCAGATTCAATTCAATCCAACAGATGTAAGTTTGAATATTCAACAGCATGGTGGTTTCATACCAGGTATCAGACCAGGAAAACCAACAACTGATTACCTTAAAAAAGTTTCACACAGAATAACATTATTTGGAGCAATCTTCTTGGCGTTCATAGCACTTGTTCCATCAGTATTGTTCTCTGCTGTGGCAGGAACATCACAGGGACTTATTAATGCGTTCACTGCAACGGGTATGTTAATCGTCGTAAGCGTTGCAATCGAGTTCCAAAATCAACTCGAATCTCAACTTATGATGAAGAGACATAAAAACATTTTATAGTGCTAGATTAAAAATTAATTATATTTCAAGGAGAAAGTTATGAAATTTTTAATGTTTGGTGCGCCAATGGCTGGAAAAGGAACATTGGCAGGAATGTTGTCTGAAAAATACAATCTTCCAACAATTTCAATGGGTGATATTTTAAGAAATAGCATTGCCCAAGGAACAGACGAAGGTTTGCTTGCAAAAAGTTATATGGATAAAGGCGAAATGGTTCCAAATGAAGTAGTTTGTGCTATGATAAAAACCAGACTCGCTAAACCAGATGTAGCTAACGGATTCATTCTTGATGGTTTCCCAAGAACACCATCACAACTTGAAGTTTTTGTTAGAGAAAACATCACAGATATCGATGTTGTCGTAAGTTTAGAAGTTCCATATGAATCACTTGTTTCAAGAGTGGTTGGAAGAAGAACTTGTAAAGATTGTGGCTACATTTACAACACCAGTTGGAATTTAGGATATAAAGTTTGTCCTAAGTGTGGTGGAGAATGGAGCATCAGAAGTGATGATAACGAAGATACTTATAAAACAAGATACAATGTATACATTTCTGAAACTCTTCCAATTTTAGAATATTTTGAAAAGCAAGGAAAAGTTGTTAAAACTATTGGGGACAAAGCCCCAGAACAAAGTTACACCAACATGATGAATGCTTTGAAAAATAGCAACATTCCAGGAATGAAAGAGTTTTTGGAAGGTGGAAACAAATAATAAATAAGAAATCAATTTAAAGGAGAGTATCTGCAAAACATTGCAGAAACTCTCAAAAAAGATTTCAAAAAATAAATCCAAATACTCACTAAATTGCAGTTCTAAAAACTAAAATTGTAGTAGAGATATTAACAAAAACAGCAAATTTGGAGGCAATTAACATTGAGTAAAGATGATGTTATAGAAACAGAGGGCGTCGTTGTAGAGGCAATGCCTGGTGCAACATTCAAAGTAAAGATTGCAGGTGGACATATTGTCACCGCTTATCTTTCTGGCAAACTCTGGAAAAATTTTATTCGTGTTTATGAGGGCGACACAGTAAAACTTGAAATCAGCCCTTACGATTTAACTCGTGGTAGAATTATTTGGAGAAGTAAATAAAAGCAGGAGAAAAGACAATGAAAGTTAGACCTAGTGTAAAACCTATGTGTGATGGTTGTAAAGTTATAAAGAGAGATGGCAAAGTAAGAGTCATTTGTAGCAAAAATCCTAAACATAAACAAGTTCAGGGTTAGTTTTCTCTTTGGTTTTGTTTATGGAAGATAAAATATGGAGTATCTATTAGCAGTTGCTAACCAAATTTTGTCTTTCATATACAAAACTGTTAAAAATAATCGTATCAAATGCGGCAATAGGGAAACCTATATTTGATGCGTTAAACATTCGCTATATAAGCGAAAATATATAAAATAATCAAAATCAAAATTATCTTTGGAGGATAAAATGGCACGTATTAGTGGTGTAGATTTACCAAATGAAAAGAGAGTAGAAATCGGCCTTACATATATTTATGGTATTGGCAGAGTTACCTCAAACAAAATTTTACAAACAACTGGTATCAACCCAGACATCAGAGTAAAAGATTTAAATGAAGAGCAAATCGGAAAAATCCGTGAATACATGGACAAACATTTAACAACCGAAGGTGAACTTAGAAGAGTTGTTAACATGAACATCAAAGCTCTTGAAGAAATTAAATGTTATCGTGGAATGCGTCACAAAGCTGGACTTCCAGTTCGTGGACAAAACACAAAATCAAACGCAAGAACAAGAAAAGGCCCTAAGAAAATTGCTAGCAAATCAAAAAAGCAAATGCCAGCAACAAAGGGTAAGAAATAGGATTAAGGAGAAAGATTAATGGCAGAGAAAAAAGTAGCTAAGAAAACCGCAACAAGAAAACGTAAAATCACAACCAGTATTGATAAAGGTAGAGTTTATGTTCAATCATCTTTCAACAATACTATTGTAACTGTTACTGACGCTGCGGGAAACGCACTTGCTAGTTGTTCAGCTGGTGCACTTGGATATAAAGGTAGCAAAAAGAGTACACCTTTTGCTGCTGGTCAAGCTGCTGAAAAGGCAGCAAAACTTGCAAAGGATTATGGCCTTAAATCAGTCGAAGTGTATGTTAAAGGACCTGGAAATGGTAGAGAGTCTGCTGTAAGATCACTTGCAGCTGCTGATCTTGAAGTAACAATGATCAGAGATATTTCACCAATCCCACACAATGGTTGTCGTCCACCAAAACCAAGAAGAATTTAACCTAAGGAGAAAAAAATGGCAAAATATATTAATGCAGATTGCAGATTGTGCAGAAGAGAAGGCACCAAACTTTTCCTCAAAGGTGAAAGATGTACTTCTAAAAAATGTGCAATTGAAAGAAGAGTTGGTGCTCCTGGTGTGCATCCAACAACTAGAAAGAAAGCAAGTGAATATGCTATTCAGCTTCGTGAAAAACAAAAAGTTAAAAGAGCATATGGTTTATTAGAAAAACAATTTAGAGCAGTTTATGACAGAGCAGTTCAAATGCGTGGTAAAACTGGTGAAACAATGCTTAGCTTACTTGAAAGAAGACTTGATAATGTTGTATACAGACTTGGTCTTGGTTCAAGCAGAGCACAAGCAAGACAAATTGTTAATCACAGACATGTAACTGTAAATGGAAAGATTGTAAACATTCCATCATACACAGTTAAAGTTGGAGATGTAATTGCAGTAAAAGAAACAAGTGCAAAGAAAGCTCCATTTGAAGGTATCAAAGATTCAAGAGTTATTGTACCAAAGTGGCTTGAATTTGAACCAGCAAAACTTACAGGTAAGGTTATTGCATTACCAGCTAGAGATGACATTGATTTAACTATTCAAGAGCATCTTATCATTGAACGTTACTCTAAATAAAATTTAAATTGGGGGATCTAATATGTTAGAAATTGAAAAGCCAAGGATTGAATGTTTGGAAGAAAAAGGTGGCTCATATGCAAAGTTTGTTGTTGAACCACTTGAAAAAGGATTTGGAGTTACCATCGGAAACTCACTTAGAAGAATACTTCTTTCAAGCCTTCCTGGGTCAGCTGTTACTAATATTAGAATAGCTGGTGTTGACCATGAATTTATGGCACTTAAAGGTGCAAAAGAAGATGTTACTGAGGTCGTTTTAAACATGAAAGGACTTGCAGTAAAAATTGATTCTGATGACAAAAAATTCAGAAAAACTTTAAAACTTAAAGCACAAGGACCTTGTGTTGTTACAGCAAACGACATTCAAGATGATGACGAAGTTCATGTTATCAACAAAAATATGTATATCTGCACACTTGAAGCTGATGGCGTTCTTGATATGGACATTTTAGTTGGTCAAGGAAGAGGATATGTTCCAGCAGATAAAAACAAAGACATGAGTTTGCCAATTGGATACATCGCAATTGATAGCATGTATACACCAGTAAAAAGAGCAAGTTATGTTGTTGAAAACACTCGTGTTGGTCAAAACACAGACTTTGATAAACTTATCTTAGAAGTTACAACAAATGGAACAGTTTCTGCAAAAGAAGTTGTAAGTTTGTCTGGAAAACTTATGAATGAATATAACAACTTGTTCATTGAACTCGTTGAAAATATGTCAAACACATCAATTTTGGTTAGCCGTGAAGAAGACAAAGTTCATAAACTTTTGGTTATGAGCATGGAAGACATGGACTTATCAGTTCGTTCATACAACTGCTTAAAGAGAGCAGGTATCAATACTGTTGAAGATTTGATAAAGAAAACCGAAGATGATATGTTAAAAGTTAAAAATCTTGGAAGAAAATCTCTTGATGAGGTTATTCACAAACTTGAAGGCTTAGGACTTGGTCTTAAAGCTAAGGAAGATTAAGGAGAAGGAATATGGACACAAGAAAATTAGGAAAACCAACTGACCAACGTCTTGCAATGCTCTCAAACCTTGCAACAGACATTTTGTGGTATGGCCATATTGAAACAACTTTTGATAGAGCAAAAGCTGCTGCAAGAATGGTTGAAAAAATTCTTACTCTTGCAATCAATTCATATGAAGATGTAGTAACAAGCGAAAAAGTTACTTTGGACGGAAATGGCAAAGAAAAGAAAGTTACTGTATCAAAAGATGGCGTAAAGAAACTTAATGCTAGAAGAAGAATTATTGCTATGGTTGAAGATAGACAAGAGCACAAAAAGAAAGGCGAAAAACAAGCTGATTTCGAAGCAAGAACACAAGGAATTGAAATGCCACTCATTGAGAAAATTTTTGATGATCTTGCACCAAAATATGCTGAAAGAAACAAAGAAACAGGCAAACAAGGTGGTTACACAAGAGTAATCAAAACAAACATTCGTCGTGGTGACAATGCTCAAATGGCACTTGTTGAATTGGTTTAATTAAATAACAAATAAAAAATTCACTGAATTTTCAGTGATTTTTTTATTATTTTTTTTGAAATTATTCTTAATTTATGTGAATATTGACAATATCAAACATTGGGTGTAAAATTAAAATGTTAAGAGGTTTTTATGGAATTAGAAAAATCAAAAATTTTACCAATTGCAGTTTTAAGACCACATGATTCTCAAATCAATCCTATAAATTTCAGAAGTCAATATCGCTTGCATAAAGGCGACCCATATATTCCAAGAATTTATGATTATAATGCAATATTTAGAAAAATTTTTGGTAAACATCAAGGCAAAAAGAATCTGCATATTCTAAATATATATGATTATTTTAAGTTTATTAACGCATTGGATTATTTGGAGCATGGACAAATAAATGAGATTAATATTCTTAAAGAAAATGAATGTTTTAAATCCATAGAATCAGTCGAAAGTGGTTGGAGAAAAATTATTGTAGAAGATAAAATCTCTCAAACTCCAATTAGAGAATTATATATTTCTAATAATGGTGTTGTTTTTGAACGTCAAGAATTAGTAAAAGATAAATCTGTGCCAGAAGAACTTTATTTTGCTGATATAGAATATGAAGTAGAAGATTTTGAATATATTGATTCAAAATATTATAGTGAAGAATATCAAGATTTTATGAATAATTATTATGCGACGGCGATTGCTAGGGTTGATGAAATGATTGCTGCCTTTGGAAAAGATGACTATGGTCTAGTCACAGGACAACTTCTTATTTTAAAAGATATAATCAAAGAAAAGTATGAAAAAGAAATTGCAAATCAACAAGCATTAAAAAATCAAAGCAATCCAAATTAAAAGTTTATTATAAAAACACCAAGTAATGGTGTTTTTTTTGCATAAAAAAAGTTAAGATAAATTTAATTTTTGAAAAATTTTAAGTTCTTCATAAATTTAATAAATCTTAACTAATACTAGTATATGCAGTGTTATTCACTTTATACATAAAAAATTAATTTTTTTTATTAAAGTAACATAACTGAAATTTGACATAGAATTATAAGCGATAAAACATCGACAATTGTTGTGATAAATGGACTAGCCACAACTGCTGGGTCAAGTTTGCATTTTTTTGCAAGTAGTGGTAAAAGTGCACCAACTATTTTTGAAATACAAATTGTTAAAAACAAAGCAAGAGAAACGATGAAAGAGATTTTAACAGAATATCCATAGCCAAAAATTAAATTGTCAATCAGCATAAGTTTTGCAAAGCAAGCAATTCCAAGTACCAGTGCAACAACAATTGCGACACGAATTTCTTTCCATAAGACTTTGAAAGTATCTTTAAAGGAAACTTCACCTAGTGCAATAGATTGAATAATGGTTACCGATGCTTGGCTTCCTGCATTACCGCCAGAACCCATAATCATTGGAATACATGCAATTAAGAGTGGGCTCAAATTACTTTCATATTCATTAATAACAAGTCCAGTAAACGTTGAAGTTATCAACAGAAGTAAAAGCCAAGGTATACGATTGCTAAAAATTTTAAATGTTCCAGTTTGAAAATATGGTTTATTTGTTGGTGTAATAGCCGCCATTTTGCTAATATCTTCTGATGCTTCTTCTTGAATGACATCAATAGCATCGTCGATAGTAACAATACCATTAATACGGTTTTCGCTGTCCACAACAGGAATAGCAAGAAGGTCATATTTAGAAAGCATTTGAGATACTTCTTCTTTGTCGGTATGTGTATATGCTGCAATAAAGTTGGTTTGCATGAAATCGCCAACTTTATCTTTCGGATTATGTAAAATAATATCTTTTGCAGAAACAGTTCCAAGCAAATGTTTTTGGTCGTCGGTAACATAGCATGTATAAATAGTTTCTTTGTCAAGAGCTTGTTTACGCATTTTAGCAAGTGCTTCTTCTGCGGTCATTTTAGAGCGAAGGGTAATGCACTCAGTTGTCATAATAGTTCCAGCACTGTCTTTTGGAAAACCTAAAAGTTTGTTTATTGATTCTCTGTTTTCAGGTTTAGAAACTTTCAAAATACGAATAACAACATTCGAAGGCATTTCTTCAATAAGGTCAATTGTGTCGTCAATAAAAAGGTCGTCAATGATAAATGATAACTCTTTGTCAGTAAAAGTTTTTATCAAAATTTCTTGTTTGTCGCTGTCCATTTCAATAAACACTTCACTTGCAAGGTCTTTTGGAAGAATCCTAAAAAGAATTGCAACATTGTCATCATCAATGTCATTAATAATATCCGCAACATCAATAGGTTCCATTTCAGCCAAAATTGGTTTAAGAGTGCTGAACTTTTTGTTTTCAATATTTTCAATAATTTCAAGCAACTTTTCATGTCGGTCATCTGCTTGTGCTTTAAGCATAATTTCTTTGAAAACTTCTTTGTCAAGTTCATTTTCAATATCCTTATCAAGCAGTTCTTCCATGATTGGTTTAAATTCAATATCACTTATATTTTCAATCAAAAATGTTTGTAATTCAACAGACAAAACCATAAAAGCATCAGCAACTTTTGATGCTGGAAGTTTCGGAACAATATGCACCAAAATTGGTTTTTCAATTTTTGAAAGTGCAGAAGCAAGTTCATCAGCACCAGATGTTTTAGCCAATTCTTCAAGTTCGTCAAAACTTTCGGTGTCAAAAAGAGCCACAATCTTTTTATGCATAACAGTTCCTCCTAAAAAAAATAATCCCTCACGGGATTCACGAAAATTAACCCCGTCCAAGCTTCAACTCCGAAGGGCAATGAAATTGCATTAGGTTTTCCCTTGTTTTCGAGAAGACCTGTTAACCGACATAAAAAAGTCTCCTTTTAAATGCGGCATCAACCCGTATCCCTTTGGTAGCCTTGCCTACCGTTTTTAAATACACTTATAATTATAATTTTGAACAAAATATATGTCAATTAATATTTATTTAAGCATAAAAAAATGATATTTTTTGCAATACATATTATCAGTTTATGCTAAACGAAATAAAGTAAATATAAAATATTTGGAATTTTAAAACTATTAGTCTATAATAAATTTGTAAGGTAGGTTCATATGAATTTTATAGAAACAATATATAATAAAATACTTTTAATGAAAAGGTCAAAATTTAGTCTAGATGATGTAGCAAAATATACAGGTTTAGAATATGGCTTTGATAAAAGAACATTATCAAAAACACTTGATACACTTGCAAAGCAAGGCAAGTTAAGCAAATTAAAATCAGGCGATTATGCACTCAATTTAAAAGAAGAACTCATTAAATGCACACTTCTTGGAACAAGCAAAGATTATGCCTTTGCAAGACCAATTTCAGGTGAAAAAGATAGAGATATCTTCATTTCCAGTGCAAACTTAAATGATGCTTGCCATGGTGACACAGTCATGGTTGAAGTTGGTATTTCTGGAAAAGATAGAAAATATAAAATGAATCTTCCTCTTGTAGCAAAAGGAAAAAGAGAAGGCCGAGTTGTTGAAATTATAGAACGTGGTTATAAGGTTGTTGTTGGAATTTTGTCAATAACAGATAGAGGTGTGGCAACAATTCTTCCAGATGATCAAAGGTTCACAGATTCAGTTTTTGTTGCCTCAACAGACCTTATGGGAGCAACAAATAACACCAAGGTTGTTGCAGAAATAATAGATTATCCATCAAACATCAAAATGGCAAAGGCAAGAATTATTGAAATTTTAGGTGACCCAAAAGATGCCAGAGTAACAACTCTTTCAATAATTCGTTCATATAATTTATTTGAAGAATTTCCAGAAGAAGTTGTTTTAGAAGCAAAAAAAGTTAACAAACCAATCAGTGAAGAAAATCAAAACGGAAGAAAAGATTATCGTGACAAACTAATCATCACCATTGATGGTGACGATGCAAAAGATTTTGACGATGCAATTTCAATAGAAAAAGTTGATGAAAACTATAAACTTGGAGTATACATTGCAGATGTTTCGCATTATGTAAGGTCAGGTTCAAAACTTGATGAAGAAGCGTTCAAAAGAGGCACATCTGTATATTTTCCAGACCATGTTCTTCCAATGCTTCCAGTTGAACTTTCAAATGGCATATGTTCACTTAATCCAAACGAAGATAGGTTTGTGCTTGCGGTTGAAATGCTTGTAAACAATCAGGGCAAGGTTGAAGACTACGAAATTCATAAGGGCATAATAAAGTCTGCATATCGCATGACATACAATAAAGTAAATAAAATTTTAAATGGAGATACCAATCTTTGCTCGGAGTATAAAGACATTGTACCAATGCTTCATCAAATGGTTGAATTATCAAAAATTTTAATTAAACGTAGAGAAAATGCTGGCGAACTTGATTTTGACATTCCAGAAGCAGAAATAGTATTAAATGATGACGGGACAGTCAAAGACATTCATCGTAAGCCAAGAGAAGATTCAGAGAGATTGATTGAACAATTCATGGTTCTCACAAATGAAGTAGTAGCACGCCACTTTGACAATATGGACACTCCATTTGTTTATCGTGTTCATGAAATACCAGTTGCAACAAAAATGAAAAATTTTAGAGATTTTGCAGGTAGCCTAGGATTAACATTCAAAACTGCTGGAAAAGAACCAAGTCCAAAAGATTTCCAAAAACTTCTTGTTGAAGGTAGGGGAAAAGATTATTCTTCTGCACTTTCAAAAGTTATGCTCAGAAGCATGCAAAAAGCAAGATATGAAACTGAAAATCTTGGACACTTTGGTTTGGCACTTAAAGACTATTGTCATTTCACATCGCCAATTAGAAGATATCCCGACCTATCAATTCATAGAATAATTTCTGATGTACTTTCAGGAGAAATGACTGATAAAAAAGTAAAGTTTTATGAAGATTTCGTTGCTGAGTCAGCAGAGCGTAGTAGCACAACTGAAAGAACTGCCGAAGAAGCAGAAAGAGCAGTTGACAACCAAAAGAAAGCAGAATATATGCAAAGCAAAATAGGTGAGTGCTATGAAGGTACAGTTTCTGGCGTAACAGAAAATGGTGTTTATGTAGAACTTGAAAACACTGTCGAAGGCTTCATGTCAATTCAAAGACTTCCTGTTGGACGATATGAATATAGTGAATCAAAGTATATGCTTCAAGGCGTTGGCAGAACTTTCCGCATTGGTGATAAAATCAATATTCGTGTTGTTGAGGTTGACATTGTCACAAAGCATATTGATTTTGAATTAGAAGATTTTCATAGGGAAATTTCCGAAGAAGATAAGTCTTATAACTTTGCAACAAATGTTGATGAAAACTCCAAAGCAAAATCACACAAAGGTGAACGTGGTGCAAGACATGGCAGACATAGTGGTGGACATCAAAAACAAAATGGTTTTAGTCATAAATATTCAGACCATTCTTTTAAAAAATTCAAAAAGAAACATAGATAATAAAATTATAAAAATTAAAAAAACAGGCAACAGCCTGTTTTTTTATTTAATATTAATTGCTTCCATCGCCAGGTTGTCCACCAGTTGGTTGTCCTTGTGGCTTAGCATTCTCATAGTCTTTAATCATTTGTGTCATCCAATACATAATAGATGATCTCTCAGGTTTTAAGAAACTATTTCCATGTGCTTGATTGTGTTCTTTCATACAACTGAGATTTTTAATAAAATCTATTGTATTTCTATCTTTTAAATCAGAACTTTGACCAAGTGATTTTAATTTTCTGTTTAGTTCTGTGCAAACATAAGACGCAATAGTTTCGGCGTGTTTAAACATATACCTATTTAAGTTTTCTTTTGCCTCTTGATTTTTCATAATCTGTTCATATCTTTCAACTGCAATTTCAGGCATACCATTAAAAAAGAAGTCACGTCTAAGATTATCAACACTAGAAAAGTCATAAGTAGATGGAATCAAAGGAATTTCAATATTAATAACCGAATTATCTTTTGTTACAGTTGTATTGCTATTTTTAATAAACTGAATATTGATAATTTTAGGAATACCACTTTCGGTTACATATGATAATTCACCAACAATAAACTGTTGTAAATTTGCAGAATTATCTTTGTCATTAACTTTAGTGTTATTGACAGTTACAGTAGTCTTGTCAACTTTTCTATACTTTTTAATT
Source organism: uncultured Clostridia bacterium (assembly GCA_947382485.1). Taxonomy (GTDB): domain Bacteria; phylum Bacillota; class Clostridia; order Christensenellales; family UBA1242; genus RGIG1681. Next base: position 29,638 of record CANCYS010000004.1, read on the forward strand.
TCTTCTTTCATAATTTTATCTCCTTAACATTTAAAACAAAGGTCCATTTTGTCCGTTATTTCCACCATTATTACCATAGTTATTAGGGTCAACATCTTTGTAACTATTACCAAAAAATTCTTCCATAGTTCTTTTAATTTGTTCTTGAAGTTCCGCTTCAAGTCTTGGACTAGTTTCATATAAACATGCACCGTTTGAGTGAGGTTTGTTATTAACAATAGTCTTAGTTCTGTCAAACCTTCCAAAACCAGTCACTGCAATAAGTGTAAGGTCAATCACTTCTTTGACATAAGAATCTTGTGAAGATTTATCTTTAAATAAAACATCAAAAGGTTTTTCTTTATCAAAGATTGATAAGTTTTCAATAATTTTTTCATATTCACTAATAAATTCATTAGCGGTATGATATGAGTGTGAAAGTGCAATCTTAATATATTTCATAAGCATTTCTGCTTGATAAATTCCAATAGATTTTGATGAATAATTTCCAAAGTCATTGTTTAAAGCTTTTGCTCTTTGATAGTATTGTTGCGAAGCACCTCTGTTAATAAATTCATAAACGATATTAACAATTTGTGAACTAATATCTGTGCTTTGTTCAATAAGGCTAAGAATTTCATTTGCATGTGAGTTGCAATATTTAATACCACTTTTAAAATCAAAATAAGCTTCTTTAATTGTTTCTTCATTTTCTTTGCTGTTAAAGAAGATATATTGCAATAATCCATCTTTAAAAAATTTGATGTCATCTTGAACTTCTTTAAGTCTGTTTTTAGGTTCTGTAAATTTCAAAACAAGTTCATCAATAATATCATAAATATGAAAAAATCTTTCATAAGCAACATCAAGAGTTCTTTCAAATTCACATCTTGGAGGAATAATAGGCAATGTAAGTCTTTTCACCAAATTATCATCTTGAATAATAATAGAATTTTTAGTTGTAGGTGTTCTATTAACATCTTTAACAAAAGCAAAATCAATTAAAACAGGAAGTCCAGTTCTTGAAGACTCACTTGCAATTTCGGTGAATATACCATCATTGCCAAAAAGTTCAGAGAAAGAATCAGAAACAGTATTATCTCTTTTTAAATATTTCTTATGGTCAACAATAACTGTATATTGTAAAACGTTGTTAACATTAGCACCACCAGCCACCAATCTCATAGTTTTGTCCTCCATATAATTGTAATAAAATTATAACTCATTTGACACAATTTGTCAATATCTGCACAAAATTAAAAAAACCGTAAAAGAGTATATATTAATTGTTTCAAAAACACAAAAAAAATATAATGTTCTTGATTTGAAAATCAAATTGTGATAAAATTATAGGCATGAAAATAATAACCGAAAACAGGGAAGCAAGACATAATTATTTTTTGGAAGATACCATTGAAGCTGGTATAGTTTTGGTTGGCAGTGAAGTAAAGTCACTTGTTTCAGGCAAAGCAAATTTAAAAGATAGTTATGCACTTGTTCGTGGCGGTGAGGTTTTTTTGATTAATTGTTTCATCTCAAACTTTGAAAAAACAGGTTCATTTGCACCAGATGAAAGACGAACAAGAAAATTACTTTTAAATAAGCAAGAAATATTAAAACTTGAAAGAAAGGTAAAAGAAAAATCATACACACTTGTTCCAACAAAAATGTATTTTTCAAACAATAAAGTCAAAGTTGAAATTGCACTTGGAAAGGGTAAAAAACTATATGACAAAAAAGATGACAAAATGAAAGCAGACTTAAATCGTTATGCAGAAAGACTAATCAAAAATTCATAGGTTAATTTTTCATAAAATTATTATTTTTGGGGGTGTAAGGTTTCGACAGGTGACAAGAAATGTTATCTATAAGCGTGTGTGTGGTCCAGACCCACATAAAAATCTGGAAAAAAATAAACGCAAATAGCGATTCTTTTGCTGCAAATGCAGCAGTTGCTGCTTAGTTATTAAGCAGACCGGCAACATTTCATCGCTCACTGGTGAAGTGTTGTTGTCAAAAAATAGTGAGATGAAACAGTTTGATGTCAGTGCCTATTGTTTCGAGATTTAACTGAATTGCTTTAAGATGTTTTGTTTGTTTCAAACTTAAAGTGAAAAACAAAATAAACTGGCACACGAAGAAGGGGTAATCTTTCGTCATTTGGAAGTGGGTTCGATACCCACCACCTCCACCAAACAATTAAGTTAAAATCTTTAAAGGTAAGAGATATGGATGATAAAATAACAACTGTAGAAGAGTTAAAACAAGTAGTAAAAAAATATAATGAAGAGAGAGATTGGACTCAATTTCATGACCCAAAAGAATTGGCAATCGTGCTTAGCACAGAATCTAATGAATTGTTGTCAATTTTTAGATTTAAAAATCAAAATCAAATGCAAGAAATATTAGATTCGAATAGGCGTGAAGAAATTGAAGATGAACTAGCAGATATATTTAATGGCATACTTAGATTTGCACAATTATACAATATAAATCTTTCTGAGGTTTTTGAAAGAAAGATGGAAAAAAATCGTAAAAAATATCCAGTCGAACTTTGTAAAGGAAAAAATAAAAAATATAATGAATATAAAAACTAAAAAAATTTGTTGAAAGTTTAGATGTATGGCTAAACTTTTTTGTTTTACAAAAAGTGTTTTAGTTTGCTATACTTAAAAAGTAATAAAATATTTTAAAGGATAGTTTATGAATATTTTAATCACAGGCTCAACAATGGAAGAGCAAATCCAAGACACTTATAAAATTTTATATGATTTTTTAACAACCACATTTAACGCAAAAGTGCACACACCGCTAGACACAATAAAATTTAAAGGAACAAATGAAGAAAGAGTGAAAAGAGCATTTGACCTTGTAGACATTGCAGATGTTATAGTTGCAGATGTGAGTTATCCATCTCATGGTCAGGGCATTGAACTTCATTACGCTTTAACCAAAAATAAAAAGATAATTTTAATTGCAAAAGAAAATAGTAAAGTCAGTGGGGTTGTAACAGGTTTGTTTGGCACACCATTTTATTATAATTCAACTGATGATTTAATAAAATTTTTAAACAGCAAAATATAGTTTTTAACGCATCAAATTTTGATGTGTTATTTTTATAAAAATGCGAAATAAAAGTATATTTATTTTGTTTTAAATAATATGTATGAAAAAAAGAAAATTCGCAAAAAATACAAGTGAAAAACTCAATGTTTAAACCAAATTTTTGCGAAAAATTTGTCAAAATTTGGCATAGACAAATAAAATTAAAATAAATACAAATCAATTAAAATAAAACACATCAAAATCAACTGATGTGTTTTTTTATAAATTTTAAAAATATATATTAAAATATTTTAATTTATTTTAATTTTGATGTATAATGTCGTTGCTTTTAACTGGGGGATAAAAACATTATGAAACCTAACAAAAAATCTATTGGTGAAATATTTGTTTTGTTTCTAAGCACACTTGTCATTGTTGTTTGCTTTGTCTTTTCTGCTGAAAAAAATTATGTCTCATTCATTGCTTCACTCATAGGAATTTTCTCAGTTTTTTGTTTCAGCACAGGTCTTTTCTATGCCCCAATCGCCAGCATAATTTATTCATTTTTTTATATTTATCTTGCATACACCCAAAAGTATTATGGTGAAATAATTGCCTTTGCTTTGATGATAATTCCAATGAGAATTGCATCAATAATAACTTGGATAAAAAGCAAAAAACAAAATGACAACAAAAACGTTCATTCCAATGTAATAAGCAAAAAAGAAATCATAATTTTGTCTTCAGTCATGGTGGCTGTAACAGTTGGAATATTTTTCATTTTAAGAGCAACTGGTGCAGCAGAAATTTGGATAGGAACATTTTCACTTGTCACAAATGTAATTGCTTCATATTTAATTTTCAGACGCAACAAATTCATGTTCGCAATTCAAATAATAAATGACCTTGCACAAATCACAATGTGGACAATTTCAGTCATTCATTTTGGAACAAGTTATCTTCCAACACTTCTTGCATTTGTTTCATATTTAATTCTTGATATCTATGGTTTAATAAATTGGCTTGTGTCAGACCATAAAAGAAAAAAACTTGAAAAAGGTGAACAAATTTCATCTAAAGAAGAACAACAAATTGTTGAACAATAATATAATAAAAGGAACACTTAAATTGTGTTCCTTTTAATCTTCATCATTTTTTTGTTTAAAAGTAGCAGGTTTTTCTTCCAATTCTTCTGGAATGGTTAACTTTTCTTCTTCGTCCATAAATCCCATTTCTTTAAGTGATTGAAGTCTGCCAGAAAGTTGACACATCAAAAATTGTTGTTCAAAGAATCTTTGACCGTCAAAATCCTTCGGATTGTCAAACAATTCAAAAACCATAGTATTTATATCCTTGTCAGAATCAGCAACATAATTATCAATATATTCTTGTCTGTATTCTTCAAGTTTGTTTGATTTTTCAAATTCTTGTGCCCAGCCATCAATGTCATCTTTAAAAAAGCCAAAGTCAGTGCTTGTGAAATGACTTATCATGTTCATCAAAAATCCAAGCCTGTACACATCAAACTTATCAGCATTCATGTTATTTGTTGCAGGGTTTAAAAACTGTGATTCAAATTGAGGACAAGGAGTTTTAGAAACTACTTTTGCATCTTCTTCTTGATAAAAATAATCTTTGTTAAAAACTAAAAAACTGCAAGGGTCAAGCACCTTTTCTTGATTAAATTCATCTAAATATTCAATCCACACATGAAATCCAGCCCATTTGTAAGGTGGATTAGGACTATTTTTTGCCTCCTCAATATATTGAGCGGTTGTTCCTTCCACAACCATTCCGTCAGGAACAACATGAGCAAACCATCTTGCAAGAAGTTCGCAGTTTGTTGGAGCAAACCAAGATGACCCAGCAATCAAATGTAAAGGCACACCACCCACATTAAAATTGCTGAGCAATTTCAAATGTTGGAGATATTCATAAAAAGAATAAGCATTCTCTTTTTTCAAAGTTCTTTTAACAATCATAAGTTTTCCTCTTGTTAAAAAGAGTTTAAAACAAAACTTTTATTCTGTCAATATCAAACGAAAAATTAGTATGATGTGCTCTTTGTTTGGTAGTTTATTAAAAGTATGTTATAATTTGCGTTATTAAAAGGAAATATTAAATGTATAATGAACTCACAGCAGTCGATATAAAAAAAATGAAAGAGGAAATAAAGTATAGGTCAACAAATCTCAGACCTAAACTTTCTGATGACGTAAAAGAAGCGAGAGCACTTGGTGATCTTTCAGAAAATGCAGAATATCGCAGTGCAAGAAGGGCATTTGGAAGAAACGAAAGTAGAATCAGATTTTTAGAAAAAATGATTAGAACTGCAAAAGTAATTTCAACTGAGTCAAAGCCAGATGAAGTTGGACTTTTTGACAGAATAGAAATTTTATATGAAGATACTGGTGAAACAGAATTTGTAATGCTTTCAACCACAACAAGACTAGACCTCGCAAACGGAGTAATCAGCAAAGAATCCCCATTTGGCAAGGCAGTGATTGGGCATAAAGTGGGTGACAAAATATTAGTAAAAGCAAGCGAAGATTACAGTTATTTTGTCACAATCAAGTCAATAACAAAAGGTGAAGACGATGAGTCAATTCCACTTAATGGCTATTAACTTTTGAATTGTGCATAATGACATAATTTTAAAAAAATTTATAAAAAATACTTGAATGATTATTATAAATTTGATAGAATACATATGGCAAATTTAATGTTTGCCGATTATTTTTTTTAAAAGATAATAGTGAGTAAAAACTCATTTATATAAAGGAGATAATATGGAAGAAATTTTAGTAGAAGAATGGAAAGGTTTTAAAGGAGACGATTGGAAAGAAGAAATCGATGTCAGCAGTTTCATTGATAAAAACTACACTGAATACACTGGCGATGACACATTTCTTGTAGGACCAACTGCAAAAACAAACGCAGTTTGGAAAAGATGTGAAGAACTCTTAGATCAAGAAATGAAAAATGGTGGTTGCCTTGATGTTGAAACAAACATTTTAAGTGGAATCACTGCATATGCACCAGGCTATATTGATAAAGATAACGAAGTTATCGTTGGTCTTCAAACAGATGCTCCACTCAAAAGAATTGTAAATATGTATGGTGGAACAAAAATTGCTTTAAAAGCACTTGAATCTCATGGATACAGCCTTAATCCAGAAATTTTAAAATCATTCACAACATACAGAAAAACACATAACGATGGTGTTTTTGATGCCTACACACCAAGCATTAGACGTGCAAGAAGCAATGGTCTTTTAACAGGTCTTCCTGATGGCTATGGCAGAGGAAGAATCATCGGCGATTATAGAAGAATTGCACTTTATGGTGTTGATAGACTTATCGAAGTTAAAAAGAAAGATTTAACTGGTGAATACATAAATGAACAATTCATTGAAGAAAACATCAGACTTCGTGAAGAAATCAATGAGCAAATCCGTGCACTTGAAGCAATCAAAGAAATGGCACTTTCTTATGGTTATGACATTTCAAAACCTGCAAAAAATGCAAGAGAAGCAATTCAATGGGCATATTTTGGTTACCTTGCTGGTGCAAAAGAAAATAATGGTGCTGCAACAAGCATGGGTAGAGATGCATCATTCTTTGATGTGTATATTGAAAGAGATTTGAAAAATGGTGAAATCACTGAAAATGAAGCACAAGAAATGATTGACCAATTTGTTATAAAACTCAGATTAATCAGACATCTTAGAACACCTGATTATGATGAACTTTTCGCAGGTGACCCAACTTGGGTAACAGAAAGCATTGCAGGTATGATTAATGAATCAAGAAGTTTAGTAACAAAAAGTTCATTCAGATTCTTGCACACACTCATCAACTTAAAACCAAGTGCAGAACCAAACCTCACAGTTTTGTGGGCAAAAGGTCTCCCAGAAAATTTCAAAAAATTCTGTGCAAAAATTTCAATTTTAACAGACTCAATTCAATATGAAGGTGACGACACAATGCGTCCACTTTATGGCCATGACTACACAATTGCATGTTGTGTATCTTCAATGAAAGAAGGCAAACAAATGCAATTCTTTGGTGCTAGATGCAACCTTGCAAAATCACTTTTATATGCAATTAATGGTGGTATTGATGAACTCAGTCAAAAACTCGTAATCACTGGATTCGATAAAATTGAAGACGAAATTTTAGATTATGACAAAGTAAGAAAAGCATACAGTGAAATGCTCAAAAAGATAGCAAAAATATATGTAGACGCAAACAACATCATTCACTTCATGCACGATAAATATGCTTATGAAGCAAGCCAAATGGCACTTCATGACACAAATGTTGAAAGACTCATGGCTTTCGGCGTTGCAGGATTCTCATCTGCTGTTGACTCACTTTCAGCAATAAAATATGCAAAAGTAAAACCAATCAGAAATGAAAATGGTGTTGCAGTAGAATTTGAAGTTGAAGGCGAATTCCCTAAATATGGAAACGATGACAATCGTGTTGACGAAATCGCAGTTGAACTTGTTAAAGAGTTCTATGAAGAACTTGCAAGCCACAGTTTGTATAGAAATGCAAAAGCAACACTTTCACTTTTGACAATCACATCAAATGTAATGTATGGTCAAAAAACAGGAAGCACTCCTGATGGAAGAAAAGCAGGTGAAGCATTTGCACCAGGTGCAAACCCAATGCACGGCAGAGATTCAAGTGGTGCACTTGCTTCTCTCAACTCAGTTGCAAAAATCCCATTTGAAAATTGTTGTCAAGACGGTGTTTCAAACACATTCTCAATTGTTCCAACAGCACTTGGAAACAATGAAGAAGAACAAGTAAACAATCTCGTAAATATCATTGATGGCTATTTCGCACAAGGTGCACAACATTTGAATGTAAATGTATTTAACAGAGAACTTTTGATTGACGCAATGAATAATCCAGGAAAATATCCAACACTTACAATTCGTGTTTCTGGTTATGCCGTAAACTTCAACAAACTTGATCGTGCTCACCAAGAAGAAGTTATTGCAAGAACATTCCACGAAAAAAGATAATAAAGGAAAACTATGTTAGGAAAAGTCACAGATATAGAAACAATGGGTTTGGTTGACGGACCAGGAATGCGTCTAGTGATTTTTCTTGCTGGTTGCAAGCTAAGATGTTTGTATTGTCACAATCCTGAAACTTGGGACGAAAATGGACACAAAAAACTCATGTCCAGTGAAGATATACTTTCACTATATAAAAAGTATCAAAACTATTATGGTGAAACTGGTGGAGTAACATTTTCGGGTGGAGAACCACTAATTCAAAGAGATTTTTTAATTGAAACAATCAAACTTTTAAAACAAAACAATATCCATGTTGCAATCGACACTGCTGGCGTAGCAGAAGGTTATGAGGAAATTTTAGACCTTGTTGACCTTGTAATATTAGATATCAAAGCAACAAGTCCAGATGACTACAAATTTATCACTGGCATGGAAATGAATAAGTTTAATGAGTTTTTAAAACTTGTACAAAGTAAAAATAAAAAACTCTGGCTCAGACAGGTTATTGTTCCAGGCATCAATGACAAAAAAGAACAAGTGTTAAAACTCAAAGAGTTTGCAAACCAAATAAAAAATGTAGAAAGAATAGAACTCTTACCATATCACACACTTGGCGTATCAAAGTATAAAGATTTAGGAATAGAGTATAGGCTTCCTGATGTGCTAGATATGGATAAAGAAAAGTGTAAAGAACTTGAAAAAATACTTAAAAAAGCATAGCAATATGCTTTTTTATTTTTTTTAATTTTTGTTATAATGTTTTTACATATGAAAGGAGAAGGTTATGAGATTGCTTTTATGTTCAGATTTTTATAGTTGTGGAATAAAGTTTTTAAATCGTTTTTTTGAAAACTTTCAAAATAAAAAGTGTTTGTTTATTGGCTATGCCAGTGAAAACGATGAAAAGATGTATGAAAGTAGAGTAAAAGATTTAATTTCAAGTTTGGGTTTCGAAATAGTAGATTTAACACCAAACTATGATTTTAGTGATAAATTAGACATGATATATTCAAGGGGCGGAAACACCACCAAATGTTTGCATTTGCTTAAAAAATATAATCAGTTTGAAAAAGTTAGAAACCTCGTTGAAAAAGACAATGTTTTATATGTTGGTCAAAGTGCAGGAAGTGTACTTGCAGGGAGCGACACAGAGTGGACGCTTCTTTCTGAGCCATACAATTTTGATTTAAAAAAAGAATATGGCAAAGATGCTTTAAATGGATATGGTTGGGTAAATAAAATGGTATTTGTTCATTGTAGCAAATATCGTATGTTATGGGACGACGAACAAATAAATGGAAGCAATAATTGGCGAGTGCTTAACAGAGAATTTTATGGTGATTATTTAAGAGATTTAAAAATTCATAAAAAAGGTTCATATATAACTCTCGGAAACAATCAAGTGTATTTTCAAAATAATGATAGCCCCAAAATTTTAACTTACGATTGGAGCAATGTTCCAGTTGATAAGTCATATGTCCCAGACTATTTAAAATAAAAAATAAAAAAACATCTTACAAAAAAATGTAAGATGTTTTTTAAATTAAAATTTTAAAGTAGCATATCATCAGGCAGTTGAACTTCACAATATCCTTGTTTTGCTTCACATAGTGGACATTTGTCCCAAGCCTCTTTGCTATAACTTACATAGCCACAACTTGGACAAACCCAATAAACTTGTTTAGCCTTTTTATATAATTTGTTAGAATGAAATTGAGAGTATAATTCTTTAAATATATTAGCGTGCCTAACTTCAACATCATGAATCATTTTAAAGATGTCAGCAATTTCATCAAAGCCTTCTTCACGAGCAACCTTCTCAAATTTCTCATAAACTTTTGCCTCATCAAGTTCATCTTGCGACAAAAGTTTCAAGTTAGTTGCAAGGTCCCACTTTTCTTTAAAAGGCAAACCTGCACACACATCAACATTATCAATTTGTGGCATTTCAGCATCTTGAAGTTTTGCATAAAGCACTCTCGCATGATTAAATTCTTGATAAGCAATTTTATCAATAAGCGTTGCAATAGCCTCATATCCATTATATCTAAATCCATATTCGCAAAATTCGTATCTAGTTCTTGCGGCACATTCTGATGTATATGCAATCGCAAGATTTTTAAATGTTTCGCTATCTTTTAATTTCATAAAATCCTCCTAAATAAAATTGTTAACAATGAAAAAATTAATATTCATTTAGGTGATATAATAAATTTTAAAATAAATAAAAACATCTCACAAATTCGTGAGACGTTTATTTTATTCATACATTTCTTCATAAAGTTCAAGATATTTTTTAGAACATTCAGCAATGTCAAAATCTTGTGACATACCGCAGGTTATATAACGGTTAATTTTTTCTTTTTCACCAAAGTTTCGAAGTGTTCTGTCCAAAAGGTCAGAAAGCGATGTTGAGTCATAACTTTTCAAAATATATCCGTTTCCATTGTTATACTTAAAGTCAGAAAAATTATCAATAAGTCCGCCAGTTTGATAAACAATAGGCATACAACCATATCTGTTTGCAATAATAGGGCAAAGACCACAAGGTTCAACACTTGATGTATTAAGCAAAAAGTCTGAACCAGCATAAATTTTTCTTGCAAGACTTGCGTTGTAGTCAAAAACCACTTTAACATTTTCAGGATACTTTTTGTTTAACCCTTCCAAAAATTCTTTATATTTTTTGTCAACTGGTCCAACCGCAACAAATTGAATACCTTTTTGAATATAAGTTTCTAAAACTTGTTCAATCAAATCAAATCCCTTGTATGATGTCATAAGACCAATAAAAGAATACATAGGAATATTCTCATCAATTGTAAGCCCAAGTTCTTCTTGAAGTTTAAGTTTATTCTCAGTTCTTTTTTCAATAGAGTTGATGTCATAGTTAACATAAATTTCAGAATCCGTTGCTGGATTGTAAAATTCATTATCAATACCATTGGTTATGCCTGTAAGTTTGTGAGTAATTGATTGGAAAAGACCTTGAAGACCATTTCCTTTGTCAGTATTCACAATTTCATTTCTATATGTTTCACTAACAGCAACAATTTGGTCAGCACACAAAATACCAGCTTTCATAACGTTTGCTTTTCCAAAAAAGTCAAAAAGATATGCAAATCTATCCTCAATTCCAAGAAGTTCACTAACAACTTTAAAGTCTGTTTGACCTTGGAAAGTCAAGTTGTGAATAGTTAAAACTGTTTTAATGTGTTCATATTTTGGGTTAGCCCATTCAAACACTTTCAAAAACGTACAAACAAGAGAAGTTTGCCAGTCATTTGCGTGAATAATATCAGGGAAGAAACTAATCATAGGAAGCATATCAAGCACAGCTTTGCTGAAAAAACTATATCTTTCAACAGCATCTTCATAGCCATATAATTTTTCTCTGCCGAAATAATGTTTGTTATCAATAAAATAATATGTAATTCCGTTTAGTTCGTATTCATAGATTCCGCAGTAGTCGTTTCTCCAAGTAAGTCCAACATTTCGCTCGGCTATAAGTTTGAAATTCTCTTTAAATTCGTCTTTAATTGAGTCATGTAGTGGCATAACAACTCTAATGTCAACTCTTTCAGAATCGGCATAACTCTTTGGAAGGGCATAAGCCATTTCCGCCATACCACCATTAGCACAAAATGGCAAGCATTCTGTCGTAACGAATAAAATATTTAATGTAGTTTTCTCGTCCATAAAACCTCTTAATTTTTCACTACCTTACGAATAATTATAGCACTGTTCGCAGGTAAGCAAATTCTAATCGCATTATTTTTACCATGTTTGTTCATGATAGAAGAATACATAAGTTCGTTGTATTCACCACTACCACCATATTCTTCATCATCAGATGACAAAATTTCTTCATAGCAGCCAGGTTCATCAACACCAAGAACATAATCTTTAATTCTGTAAGGTGAGAAATTGCAAATGCAAATCAAATAACTTCCAGATTTTGAGTATCTCTTAAATGCGTTGACACAGTTTTGATTGTCATCTTTAACAAGCCATTCAAAACCAAATTTATCAAAATCCCTTTCATACATTTCAGGAGTATCCAAATAAAAGTGGTTAAGTTCAGTAATAAATTTACTAAGTTTTTTATTTTTCTCTGCTTTAAGTAAAACAAAGTTAATTGGAGCGTCATATGACCATTCTTTAATTTGACCAAATTCACAGCCCATGAAAGAAAGTTTCTTTCCAGGGTGCATAAACATATAAACATAAAAAGCTCTGCAAAGGTCCATCTTGGTATTAAAGTCACCATTCATTTTGTTGATGAGTGAGTGTCTTCCGTTGCCAACTTCATCGTGGTCAACAGGCAAGATAAAGTTTTCATCAAAAGCATAATCAATAGTATGAGTCAAAATGTTGTGATGATGAGTTCTAAAATATGGGTCCATTGAAGTATATTCCCAAATATCATTAATCCAACCAACATTCCATTTAAAGTTAAAACCAAGTCCACCAACGGTAGTTGGTTTAGTAACCATAGGCCAAGAAGACACTTCCTCAGCCACCATAATGGCATTTGGAAATTCTCCAAAAATAGTACTGTTTAAATTTTTAAGAAATTGAATACCCGCATAGTTCTCATTAGTTCCTTTTGCATTAGGAACCCATTCGTCTTTGTTTCTGCAAAAGTCGAGATAAAGTATCGCAACAACTGCATCAACACGAAGTCCATCAAAATGGAATTTTCTCAAATAGAATAGGGCACTTGAAATCAAATATCCCACTACATATGGATTTTCAAAATCAAAAATACGAGTGCTCCAAGCAAGTTGGAATTTTCTGTCCCACTTAGGGCTTTCATAAAGGCTAGTACCGTCAAAGTCCATAAGTGCAAATTCATGGAAATCAAAGTGAGCAGGAACCCAGTCCAAAATAACGCCAAGTCCAGCCTCGTGACATTTGTCAACGAAATACATCAAATCCTTTGGTTTGCCATATCTGCTTGTAACGCTGTAATATCCTTGAACTTGATAACCCCAAGAAATATCTCTTGCAAATTCAGAAAGAGGCAAAAGTTCAATGTGAGTAAATCCCATTTTTTTGCAGTAAGGTATAAGCGTAGTAGCCAGTTCTCTGTAAGTATAATAACTTCCGTCGGCATGTCTCTTCCAAGAAAGTAGACATACTTCATAAATATTCATTGGAGAGTCAAGATGATTCTTATTTTCAACACTTTCCAAATATTTTTTGTCATTCCATTTATAACCATCAATGTCATAAATATAAGAAGCAAAGTCCTTGTCATTTTCCCAGTTTTGACCATAGAAAGCATAAGGGTCAGCCTTAACAATTTCTTTGCCAAACTTGTCAATAATGATATATTTATATTTTTGTAATCTTTTTGCTTTTGGAACAAATGCTTCCCAAATTTCCGAATCCTTAACTCGTTTAAGAGGGTTAGCCTCTCTGTCCCAATCATTAAATTCACCAACAACATAAATTTCTTCGGCATTAGGAGCAAAAACTCTAAAATATGCACCAGTTTTGCCATTTTTTGTTGCAAGGTGACTGCCAAGATACTCATAAACTTTCAAATCTTGACCTTGCTTGATTTTTGATAATCTAATGTCTGTCTTCATAAATCCTCAAATAACTTATAATTTGATACTCCCAAAGTATAGCAAATTTAGCGTAAAATGTCAAACTCTCTGTGCATAATGTAGCAAAGTGCAAGACTTGTCTAAAATTCAAGAAATAGCCAATAAACTTGTGTAAAAAATAAATTTTTGTTATAATTTATTTGTTTATAAAGAAAAATATAAGGTGTATTTATGAAATTTATAAGTTGGAATGTAAATGGCATTCGTGCTTGTTTTGGAAAAGGATTTAAAGAATTTGTTTTAAGTGAAAACCCAGATGTAATGTGCGTTCAAGAAGCAAAAATGCAAGAAGGTCAGGCAAACATTGAAATCGAAGGTTATAAAACAATTTTAAATTCTGCTGAAAAAAAAGGTTATAGTGGCACAATTTGCTACACAAAAATTGACCCACAAAGCGTAACTTTTGGAATAAATGGAAAGCATATAGATGAAGGCAGAGTAATCACTTTGGAATTTGAAAATTTTTATCTTGTCAACAGTTATGTTCCAAATTCAAAAGAAGACCTTTCAAGAATAGACTATCGTGAAGAGTTTGAAGACGATGTCCGAAACTATTTGTGTGAACTAAAAAATAAAAAACCAGTAATCTACACTGGTGACATGAATGTGGCACGAAGCGAAATGGACATAAAAATTGAAAACAAAAGTGCAAAAGCAATGGAAACTCTTGAAAATAGTGCTGGATACTCAAAACAAGAGCGTGCAAAAATGGATAAACTTTTATCATCAGGATTTATTGACACGTTCAGAGAACTTAATCCAGAAACACAAAAATATTCTTGGTGGAGTTACAAGTTTAGAGCAAGAGAACGAAACGCAGGTTGGAGAATTGATTATTTTCTTGTTTCAGAAAATATAATAAACAAAGTGAAAAGTTCAGAAATTTTAACAGAAGTTTTGGGTAGTGATCATGCACCAGTAAAATTAGTGATAGATTTATAAAATAAAAACACTTAGGTTTCTAAGTGTTTTCTTTTTGCTCATTTTCATTTATTAATTTTTCTTTTTCTTGCTGAGTAATAGTGTTGAGTTTTTTCTTAATTTTTCCTCCAACAAATGTTGAAACAAATCCGCAAATATGTCCAAGAATAGAATACACCAAAATGATGCCAATCATCAAAAAGCCCTCATTCACACTTGCAATTGGATTAAGTCCCACTCCAAGCCCGCTAAATGCTAAAAATATACCTGTAAAAATACCAGTAATTGAATTAAGCCAAATTTTATCTGCTTTTTCAAAAAACATAACAGCAAAATTAACAACAAACACGCAAATAAGACAACTAATACTAATAGTGCTCAAATTAGCATTAAATGATGATGTAATAAGGTTCATCAAAATAGCAGAAACAAATCCAATGACAACTCCAATTAATGCTCGAATTCTGTCTGTAAGTTTTGCAGAAAAGAAAATAGTCCACGACACAAATGCCACCCACATAAACGAACCACCACTCACAAACAAGCCACCAAGAAGAGCATCAACAATATAAAGCAAACTAGCAACAACACCAATCAAAAGAGGATTAGCAAAATATTTTAAAAAGATTTTCATAAAAAACCAACCTAATATTATATATATATTAAATTATATAAGTTAAGTCTTTTTTATGTCAACTACTTTTTTAAAATCATTAATATTTAATTTGGTATTGAAATTATAAAATTAATATGCTAATATAGGTTCACAAAAGATAAAGGAGCTAAAATTCATGAAAAGATATGTTCCTCATCACATCAAAGGTCGTGTTCCATCAGGCAGAAACAGTTTTGGTTATAAAGAAAGAAAAGGAAAACTTAAAAATAATGCTGGAAGCACATTTATGAGAATCCAAATTCTAAGACCAAGAGAAGAAAGTCGAAAAACAGAATTATTAAAATATGGCATAGTTTCATACAAAAAACCAAAGTATGATGAATATATGGTTGAATTTGATAATCATCAAAATTCATTTCCACATTTTCATCTTTGGAGAACAAATGGCTATTCGAAAATCAGTGACACTCGAAGCTCTGCAATCAGCCTAAGTTCAAATATCAATGATGGCATTGAATATAGTTATAGGGAAAGAGAGAAAGAAGCAAAATTAAATGACATTCAAAGTGAACAAATTCTAGATTTTATTTGTGAAAACAGATTTTTACTCTTTTGTATGTATAATGCTTTTAGACAAGGCAAGGTTAAAAGTTTCGTAGGCCTTGATGAGCATTTTGTATACAGCTTGTTCAGTAAGGCAGAAATGTCTGCAATCAAACAAAAGTATACACTTCAAATCAAGCAAACAGACATTCCAGAGTTTTCTAAATAATATGTAAAAAAGATTGATAAAAATAAAAAAAAGTGATAATATATAATCATTCCATAAAGAGTGTGCGAGGGGCAAGCCTGTTGACCACACAGCAACCTGCAAATTTGGCAAGGTGCTAATGCTTGTATTCTATGGGCAAAGGTAAAATCATGTCCCATAGTTTATGGGATTTTTTATTGGGTAAAATAAGTACGAGGGATAAAATATATGAGAAAAATAATTACTAGTGAATCAGTAAACATTGGTCATCCAGACAAAACCTGTGACACAATTGCAGACGCATTTTTAGACGAAGCATTAAGTCAAGACAAAAATGCACAAATGGCAGTTGAGTGTGCAATAAAAAATAATAAACTATTTATTTATGGTGAATCTACCACAACTGCAAAAATTGATTATGACAAAATTGCGAAAGAAGTTTTAAAAGATATTGGATATGAAAACGATTTTGAAATAATAAAAGAAATTTCAAAGCAAAGTCCAGACATCACACAATCAGTTGTCAAAAGTGAACTCATGGCAAATGACCAAGGAATGGTATATGGCTATGCAACAAATGAAACAAAAGAATATATGCCACTTTCAATTGTCATTGCACACAAACTCATGAAAAAATATGATGAGTATAGAAGAACCACAAAAAAATATTTTGCTGATGCAAAAAGTGAAGTTTCTGTTGCATACGACAATGACCAACCAGATGAAATTGTTTCAGTGCTTGTCAGTGTTTCTCACTCAGAAAGTGTGACACACAATGAAATTGAAAAAGATGTAATGGAAAATGTAATCACACCAGTACTTTCAGAGTATAGCGAACTTGTTACTAGTGAAATTAAGTATTATATCAACACCAGTGGCAGATTCACAATTTGGGGAAGTTTTGGCGATAGCGGTTGTGTAGGAAGAAAAATTATTGTTGACACCTATGGCGGAATTGGTAGAGTAGGCGGAGGTTGTTTCAGTTCCAAAAATGCAACCAAGGTCGATAGAAGTGGAGCATATTATGCAAGATATATTGCAAAAAACATAGTAGCACATGGTTTTGCTGACAAATGTGAAGTGCTTGCAAGTTTTGCAATAGGTCTTCCAGAACCAATAAGCATGTACATTGAAACATTCGGAACAAACAAAGTTAAACTCAAAGATATTGAAGAATATGTAAACAAAAATTTCAATTTCAGATTAGATAATATAATCAAAGAACTTGATTTGCTCAGACCAATTTATAAAGAAACTGCATGTTTCGGACACTTTGGTAGAGAACAATTCCCTTGGGAAAAAATTAAGGATTAAAAAAACGCCCTATATCAGGGTGTTTTTATATTGTCAAAAATCAATTTTCCAACCAAACTTGTCAAGGTCAATCGTTCCATCTTCCAAAAATTCAATGCCTTCTTGTTCCAAATAAAATCTTTGCATATTTTCTCCACCAAATGCAAAACTCCCACTCAGTCTGCCTTCTTTGTTAACAACTCTGTGACAAGGGATTTTTTCATGACAAGGATTTTTGTGGAGTGCATATCCGACCGCCCTTGAACTTCTTGGAGCATTCAAAAGTTTAGCAATTTGACCATAGGTAGCAACTTTTCCACTTGGAATTTGCATAACAATTTCATAAACTTTTTTAAAGAAACTATCCATAAATAAAGGCTAACATATTTCAAATTTTTTTTAAAGCATATTTGACAATTTTTGCAGAATATTGTAATTTTAATAGAGGAGTAAATATGAGATTTTTCACTGCGGATACACATTTTAGTTTAAATGATTATAAAGGCGTAATAAAAAGAGATTTTCGTCCATTTAAAACAAATATGCAAATGAACAAAAAGATAATCAGCATTTGGAACAAACAGGCAGGCAAAAATGATGTAATATATCATTTGGGTGATTTTGCAAATTACAATAGTTTTGACGAAACATCATATAGCCTTTGTTTAAAATTTGTAAAGAAAATAAAAGCAAAAGTAATTTTAATTTGTGGAAACAATGAAGAACGAATTATCAAAAAAGTGTATAATGGTGATTTCGAAAAGTTTAAAAGTGCTTTAATTGAAATGGGATTTAAAGATGTTTATAAAGATAACTTGCAAATCGAAATTGATGGCAAACCTGTAAACATGGTTCATAGACCAGCAGATCATAAACAAGGCATGGAAAATCTCTTTGGACACATACACAACTGTGTGTTTGTAAAACCATATGGTTTCAATGTCGGAGTAGACAATCACTATTTAAAGTTGTTCACTGAAAACGAAATAATCGACATGTTTTCAAGACGCACAATATATGATGAAAATGTATATAATTAAGATTAGACGAATGTCTAGTCTTTTTATTTTATTATATTTCAAAAAAATTAAAAATTTGCTATTGACAAACCATATAAATTATGTTAAAATAACCGTGTCAATAAAAATTTCACATTTTAAATGTAAAAAAACGAACATAAAGTATTAATTTTTTACATTTTAATATTGAAATTTTTGAAGAAGGGGGAATAAATATGACAACATTACAAATTGTTTTACTTTCCATTATAGGAGTTTGCACCGCACTTTCAATAGTTTTTATGATAATGTTCATTGTTGAAATTTGCAAAACAAATAAAGATGAAGAAGAAGTTGTAGAAGTTAAAAGTGTTTTTGATGAATATAACGGAAGCGAAACCACAGAAGAAAAAGAACAACCACAATCAAACGTAACAAACATCAACATCATGCTTGCAAGTCTTGAAGATCAAACAAAAGACGAAGTAGTTGAAGAACCTGTAAAAGAAGAAGTTGTTGAAGAAGAAATCGTTGAAGAAGTTGTTGAAGAACCTGTAAGAGAGGAAGTTGAAGAACAACCAGTTGAAGTTGAAAATGAAGAATCAGAAGAAGATGAAAATTCTGATGAAGAAATTGAAGTTCCTGAAATTGTTGAAACTCCACATGAACCTTCTGTAATCATAATTGAAAACGGTTCAGAATTCGACTATAAAACTCGTTTAGAGCAAATCACTCAAAACAGAGATAAAATTGATAAAGATTTAACAAAAATCCAAAAATCAATTTTGAAATATGAAAGAACAAAAAGAAGAATGAACAGAAACCAAAAAATGCTCGACAGACGTGCTGGTGAACTCACAAACCTCAACCTTGTTATGTATAGCGTAACAGACATCAAAAATGTTGATGAAGAAAAGAAAGCAAAACAAGAAGAACTCACAGCACACATCGCAGAACTCAAAGCATCAATTCAAGACGCTGAGGAATTCATTGAAAGCAACAACCAAAAGAATGAACACAATGTTAAAATGGCAAAGTTCCTTCTCAGAGAAAAGGCTAGATACAATGATGAAATTGCTCAACTTAAAGAGTTAATCAAAAAAGCCGAAGAAAATAAGTAATAAAACTTAATTTTAAAACCTAAGCAAATGCTTAGGTTTTTTTATGTGCAAAGTAAATAAATAAAATTTCCCTGTAAAGTTTTTTAATTTACTATTTTTTCAAGAAATGTTATTATAAGAATATATTATAATATGTTGTTATAATAATTAAAATTATTAATATTGAAAAAACTAATAGGGTGAAGAATATGTTTAATATTTTCAAACGCAATAAAGAAATTGAAAACGAAGGAAAGGTTCAAATCAATCGCAAGATAAAAATTGGTCTTGCACTTGGTGGTGGTGGTTCTCGTGGAATCGCCCATATTGGTGCACTCAAAGCATTTGAAGAACTTGGAATAAAGTTTGATTATATTGCAGGCACAAGTTCAGGTAGTGTTGTTGGTGCACTCTATGCTTTTGGAAAAACGCCAGAAGAAATTGAAAAAATCGCCAAAACTGTAAAAAAGAAAGACATAACTCGTGGTTCAATCCCAGTTTTAAAACCAGTAAAGGGCGAAAAACTTGAAAATGCACTCAACCAAATTTTTGGTGACATAACTGTTTTTTCTGAACTAAAAATTCCATTTTGTGCTGTTTGCACAGATTTAAGAACAGGCAGAGAAATAGACTTTGATTATGGAAATTTAGCAAAAGTGCTTTCTGCAAGTTGTGCAGTTCCAGCAGTTTTTGCACCTGTTGTATATGAAGATATGCATCTTGTAGATGGCGGACTAAGAAACAATGTTCCAGCCGATGTTGTGAGAAACATGGGTGCAAATGTAGTCTTTGCAATAGACGTAAATCATTTAAGAGGCAAAGGCACAGATTCTCTTTCAACAGTCAGCATACTTTCGCAAACCATAGGCATAATCATGCAGGCAAAAATTGATAAAGCAATGGAGTGTGCCGACATGATATTCATGCCAGCATTGGAAACATTTTCTCCATTAAACTTTGACAGCATTGATGAAATGATAAAAATCGGATATGACACAGTCATGGCAAATAAAACAAAAATTCAAAAAATGCTTGGTTTAAATCCAAAGAAAATAGATAACTATTTCACCAAATCAAACAAGTAAAATTGTTTGGATAAATTTCACTAAGGAAAACAATGGGTAAAAGAAGAAACAAAAGAAACAAAGGAAAAATAAATCGTTCAGGACTCAAATTAAAAGTTACAGTGCTTTTAGTTTTGCTTGTCTGCCTTTTGGTTTCTTTTTTCTTTGCACCAAAAATAGAAACTGCTCTTGGATTAAACAGTCAGTTTAACAAAAATCAAACAACGGCAGAAAAAGTTTATAATTCAAATAGTTTTGTCTCGTTTATAGATGTCGGTCAGGGAAGTTCTGCATTCATAAAACTCCCAGATGGCAAAAACATTTTGATTGATGGTGGAAACACAGAATATGGCGATGATGTTGCAGAATTTTTAAATGACAGAGGTGTCACAACCATTGATTATATGATTGCCACACATTCAGATTCCGACCACATCGGTGGCTTAAACTATGTTCTTCAAGAATTTGAAGTTAAAAACATTTATAGACCTTTTCAAATATGTGGAACAGGCACAAGTGCAAACAATTTTGTTCCTTATGAAGATGAAGACCTTGGCGGGTTTTACGAAAAATTCATCAAAAATGGAGATGTCGACAAAGTTTCAAGAGTCACAAGTGAAGTTTATAAAACTTTTATAACAAAAATCTATTCAGAAACTTATTACGAAAATGGTGCTACAAAAGAAAGCACTGTTACAGTTTTTTATGATGGTCTCAAAATTGAAGACGAAAATTATAGTCTTGAATTTTTTGCACCAATAATAAGGTCAAAAAATTATGACTTAGAAATATTTTCTTCAAAAACATCAGGCTATGCAACCATAGGTTATGGTGTAAGCAGAGCAAATGATAACTCAGCAATTTGCCTGTTGTCTTGTATGGGCTTCAAGTACCTTTTCACAGGTGATGCACCAAGTTCAGAATATGGCAAAGATTCAGATAATTTTGAAGAACTCGACTTTGTAAAAAGTTTAACAAATTCAGAAAAAATATTGCTTTCAAATATTGATGTATATGTAGTCGGTCATCATGGAAGCAAATATAGTTCAAGCAAAATGTTGCTATCATTAATAAATCCAAGGTTTGCAGTAATCTCTGTTGGCAAAGGCAACACCTATGGTCATCCGCATGAAGAAACAATTCAAAGAATATCCGCAACATCAAATTTGGAGCAAGATTACCTCCAAAGAACAGATAAAAGTGGCACAATAACATTTGCCAAGATTGACGGAAAACTTTTGTATGCACTTGAAGTGCAAACATCAGAAAGTGGTTTCAAAATTTCATGGTATGTGCTAGGAAGTGTAATATATGTTTTTGTTGCAGTTTTTGTATTATCAATAAGGTTTAAAAAACCTCGAAAAAATCAAAAACATTGACAGTTATATCAAAAAGGTTTATTATAAATATTGAGAGAAAGTAGGTTGTTTATGGAAGATATTGAAGCAAGAGAATATGTCACATTAAAGGCACTTTCTGAGAAAATCATCTCAGGAGTTTCGCCAGCGATAGCAAAAGTAACAAAGGTGATAGAAAAGTTCGTCACTGAAATTGACATGCTTGAAAAGCAACTCGAAAATTCTGTTGACATAAAAGAAATCAATAAGCTTTCAAAACAATCCCAAGAAAAAAGAGATGAACTTATCAAGTTTCTTGCAATAAAAAATAGATTAGATATGTTTGTTTCGCGAAATAAATCAAGGATAGAATATTTTAAAGAAATTTTAAAAGTTGAAGCAATTTATCAAGAAACTTTTGATAAAAAAGCATTGCAAAAACTAGAAGATAGTGAACTTGAAAACATTTCAGAACATTCATTAAATTTAAACAAAAATCAAAGCGTTCCAATGCCAAAATATGTAGCAGGAAAAATTTTGTATTTCAAAGGACAAACCTTAGATTTGTCAATCCCAGAAAATAAAGAAATCATTTTAAGTGTAGATGCCGACTATTTAAGACAACTCATTTCAATGTTTCCAAAGTCAGTATCAACAATTTCAGCTGATGAACTTGTAAAGGTAAAGTTCAAGCAAATGCTGTTAAAAGAAATTGCGTTCTATGTTCATAGTAGGTTAAAAGATAAAGACATCAGAGAAATAAATGCAGATTTAGGTGATTTGTTAAGTTTCAGAAATGAAATAACAAACACTTTCGAAGGTTATGTTGCAGGCGTTCAAAACATGTTTAATTATATAGTTAAAAACTATGTAAAAGAAAAACTCCCTGAAAGGTTTGAAGAAATTGACAAAAAACTTAAATGTAATGAAGATTCTTCTCTCATTCCAGAGCATAGAAAGAAAATCAGTGTAGTTGTTCCAGTGATTGAAGTTGATGAAAAAATCGAGGTTGAAACTGAAATCGTTGAACCAGAGTATGAAGAAAAACAAGAAGGCACCAGAAAGTCAATGGTCAGCAAAGAACTCACCGAAATTTATGGTGGAGAAACTTCTCCAAAGAAAGAACCTGAAGAAAAAGAAGATGACGGCATGGTTGAAGGATTAAGCAAAGAAATTTTAGAACTATACGGTATTGATGTTGCTGGTGATGAGGAATAAAAATGGAACAAGTAAAATTAGTTGAACAATTTGAAAAAGAGTATTACGCTGAGGCGTCAGAAACCAAAGTCACGGTTGATGAACTCAAACATTTTGGGGTAAACAACAAAACTCTTTCAAGTGAAGTATATTTAATTTCCAAATTTGGAAATGAAATAGTAAAACATAATTTTGTTGATGACTTTGATGAAAATGTTGAAGGTATAGTGTCAGGTCTTGATGAAAGTGACATTATTTCCAGCAAACAGTTCACAGAAGTTTTAAATGAAATTGAAAAATCATCGTTTGATGAAAATCTTGACACAGCGATAGGTGGAATAGAGTTGTAATGAAACAAAATTTATTGGTAGTGAGTTATGATTATGATTTGACAAGGCAAATATCTGCAAAACTTGCAGATGAGTTTTCCATGCGAATTTTTGATCAAAGAGAACTTTTCGAGTTCGACCACATACCAAGAACATTCAGCGACGTTGTAAAACTCAATGGAAAAGAATATGTGCAAAGAAAATATAGGTCAATTTTAAAGATGGAACTAGATTTTGATAACGCACTTTTTGTAGCCGATAGTTCGTTTGCTGAAAATTGTTTTGACCTTTTTTATAAAATAAAACTCAGCAATTTCGTTGTTTTTTTGTTTAAAGACATAAAGCAAGAAATGAAAGAAATTTCAGAAAAAAAATACAAAAACAAATTTTGTGAAGAGTTTTATAAATGTGATGAAGTCACCCTTGCAAAAAGAGAATATCTAATAAAAAATGACTGTGCCGACATTTGCATAGATGTCAGCAATCTGTCAGAAGATGAAATTGCTGCCAAAGTAAAGTTAGAAATGATGCATTTTTACTCAGAGTATTAATTTTCAAAAAACATTTGAGTTCATAAAAAATTCTTGTTATAATATAAGTGGTTAAAGATTTAACCAAAGGAGAATTGTTATGAAACTCTATGACGCAGATTACATTATCAGAAAAAACAATGAGTATGAAGAACAGAGAATTTATAACAGTCCCGCAGAAGTCAAACTCAGAAACATGATTGCCGAAGCCACCAGACTTTGTGCCATTCAAAATGAAAAATGTCGCTTGCAAAAAGAAAAACTTGAAGCACGAAAAAGAGAAAAGGAGATGGCAGTTGAAGCAACCAGCATGGGAATGTAAAATAAAATTCTCTTAAATACAAGGGGGATTTTTGGGCATTTTAATATAAAACAAAAACACCATTTGGTGTTTTTTATTTATCATTTTTAATTAAATAACGAATAAGTTTTTTCTGTTTAATAGCAAATAATTTCTCTTGTTTTTGTTGAAACATACGAAAGGTTTTCAGTTGCACAGGATTAAGCGATTCTTCAAAAACAACTTTAACAGTTTTAGTTTGAAATTCAACTTTTTTTATGTTTTCATAGTTATCATCTGTGTTCAAAAATTCTCTGTAAGTCTTGTTTACAAAGTTTGTTCTTTCATTTGTTGTCTTAAATTTCATAAAAACTCCTTTGTGTATTAATTAGATATTATAATCTTACAGTTGTGAGAATGCAAATATTTATCTAACTTTTGTGAGATAATTTAGTTATGGAAAACAAATTTAAAGAAGTTTTTAAAAGTCTAAGGACAGAAAAGCACCTTGGTCAAGTTGAATTATCAAAAGAAATTGGAGTCAGTTCAGGAATCATCAGCATGTGGGAAAATGGAAAAAGAGAACCAAACATGGAATCATTAATAATGATTGCAGAATATTTTGGCGTCACCATTGATTATCTTGTCGGAAGAGAAAATTAATTTTTTTCATGGTAAAAATGCCATGAATTATAATCTTGAAAACATATAATTTTAGAAACACCATGCTAGGTGTTTTTAATTTTATCCAAAACAAATTCAATCAATTCTCTTTGTCTAATTTCATTCAATTTTTTTTGGTAATTACTAATTTTTTTAAACATTTCCAATTTTTCAGGTGAAAGCGAAGACATAAGCATAATTCTAGAAATATTAATTTTGAATTCAATACTTCTCAAATTTTCAGATTTGTTCTGGTCACTATTGAACTTATCTTGAATCGAACGCACAAGTTTATTCTTTTCTTTAACTGACAAATTTTCCATACACCCTCCTAAGTTTATATTAATTATATTCTTACAATAGTAAGAAAACAAATAAATCTCTAACATTTGTGAGATAATTTTTATATGGAAAACAAATTTAAAAATATTTTTAGAGATTTAAGAATTGAAAGAAAGATATCACAAAACAAACTTGCAGATGCCCTTAAAGTAAGCGTTGCAATCATAAGTTTCTGGGAAAATGGACTTCGTGAGCCAACTATGTATTCTTTGATAATAATTGCGGATTTCTTTGGAGTAACCATTGATTATTTAGTTGGAAGAGAAAATTAAAACACCTCAGGGTGTTTTTATTTTTATAGAATATCAGTTAATAAAAGTATGTGATTTATTAAATTTAAAAATAGAAGATTTTATTAATAAAGATAAATAATTTTAAAATTTATTTTTAAAAACCTGTCACACTTTGGCTCAAAACATAAAATCAAGTGTTATACTAAGTGTGAGCACGGAGGGGTGGTTATTGCAAGAAGGAGGGTGTAAAATCGCCAACAAAAATAAAATAAATATTGATGTTATGCAATTTTTGTCAGCCAAAAAATTTCAAGTAAAAAATCCAAGACATATTGTCTTGGATTTTTATATTCTAATATTATTTCTTATCAGTTTGAGATGCTTCTGAAAGTCTTTCAATAACACCTTTTGCATGTTCTTTCGCACTAGAAATAAGTTTTGTTGATTCTTCTTGGTTAACTCTTGCAAGTGTGAAATATCTAGACTGTGTACTTGTAAATTCTTCATATTCTTTGTTTGGAAGTTTTTCATCAAATGTGAGTTTACCAGTATCAGGATTATATCTGTAAATTGGCCAATAACCTGTCTCAACTGCAAGTTTTTCTTGTTGTTGTGATTTGCTCATATCACTTCCGTGGTTAATGCAAGGGCAGTAGCAAATAACGATTGATGGGCCAACATGTTCTTTTGCTTCCTTGATTGCAGTGATAGTTGCTTGTGGATTCGCACCCATGGCAACTTGTGCAACATAAACATTTGGATATTGTCTTGCAATAGCACCAAGGTCTTTCTTTTGAGTTTTCTTACCAGATGCAGCAAACTTAGCGACAGAACCTTTTGGAGTAGCCTTTGAAGCCTGACCACCAGTGTTAGAGTAAACTTCTGTGTCAAGAACTAAAATGTTCACATCTTCACCAGTTGCAAGCACATGGTCAAGACCACCGTAGTCAATATCATAAGCCCAACCATCACCACCAATAATCCAAACAGAGTTTTCAAATAAACTTGAAACAAGTGAATAGATTGCTTTTGTGGTTTCATCATTTTTATTGTTGTTATAAAGATTTGTAATAGTTTGTTTAATTTCAAGAGCAAGTGTTTTTTCTTTCTTTTCTTGTGAAAGCCAAGTTTCAAGTTTAGAGGTTAATGAACCATCAAAAACTTTGTTTTGCACTGCACTTTCAATAATCTTTGTTAAATGTTTTCTGTTGTTGTCAACTGCCTTTTTCATACCAAGTCCAAATTCTGCGTTGTCTTCAAACAAACTGTTTGACCAAGCAGGTCCAAAGCCGTCTTTTGACTTTGTGTAAGGGCAGGTAGGTGCAGTTCCAGAGTAAATGCTTGAACAACCTGTTGCGTTTGCAACAATCATTTCTTCGCCATAAAGTTGAGTTAAAAGTTTAATGTATGGTGTTTCACCACATCCAGCGCAAGCACCAGAAAATTCAAATAAAGGTTTTTCAAATTGGCTACCTTTAATAGTTTCTTTTTTAAAGATTGTTGGAACATTTTCAACGTCTTTAAGTTTTTCATAAAGTTTGTCTTCTTCATCCAAAATATCTTCTGCTTTCACCATTTCAAGAGCCTTTTGAACTGCTGGACAAACATGAACGCAGTTTTCACAGCCAGTGCAATCTCTTGGAGAAATTTGAATTTTAAATGAATATCCAGGAACTCCAAGTGCAGGGATTGCACCAACAGCTTTTGCAAGTTCACTGTCTGTTTTAACAAGGTATGGACGAATAACAGCGTGTGGGCAAACAAGAGAGCATTGGTTGCATTGAATGCAGTGTTCTTTAATCCATTTAGGAAGCATTGTTGCAATATTTCTCTTTTCATATTTGCTTGTTCCAGTGTGAGATGAACCAGTAACTTCAAAACTTGAAACAGGAAGTTCGTTTCCAAGTTTAAGTTCAATTGGACGAATGTAATCTTTGTAATATGGGTCATCAATAGGATTAAATTCAGGCTCGCTGATTGCATCTGCCCAAGTTTTTGGATAATTCACTTCTCTAAGTTCTTTTAAAGAACTGTCGATTGCAGTGATGTTCATTTGAACAACCTTTTCACCTTTGCTTGCATAAGTTTTTGCAGCAGCAGTTTTAATGTGTGAAATTGCTGTATCAACATCTAAAATTTTAGAAAGTGCAAAGAATGCGGTTTGCATAACAACATTAATTCTTCTGTTCAAACCAACTTGCTCAGCAACTTTTTCTGCATCAATAATGAAAAATTTAAGTTTCTTTTTAGCAATAAATCTTTTCATTGAAGCAGGAAGATTGTTGTTTAGTTCTTCATCAGTCCAAGGAGCGTTCAAAAGGAATGTACCACCATTCTTGATTGAACTAAGCATATCATATTTTGAAACATAACTTTTATTGTGGCAAGCAACAAAATCAGGGTGATTTGTTAAATATGGAGCATTGATAGGATTTTTAGACATTCTAAGATGGCTGATTGTAAGTCCACCAGATTTTTTGCTGTCGTAAACAAAATAACCTTGTCCGTAAAGTCCAGCATATTCGCTGATAATTTTTATGCTGTTTTTGTTAGCAGAAACTGTTCCGTCACTGCCAAGACCATAAAATCTGCATTCAACTGTGTTTTCGTCATCAAAGTCAAGTTTAAGTTTGTTTGATGGAAGGGAAGTTTTTGTAACATCGTCAACAATTCCAACAGTGAAATGATTTTTAGGTTTTTCAAGATTTGAATTTTCATAAATTGAAATAACATGTTCATGAGTAAACTCTTTGCAAGAAAGACCATATCTTCCACCAATCACACGAATACCAGTTATACCTTCTTCGTTTAAAGCTGAAATAACATCTTGTGCAAGAGGTTCATAAGTTGCACCACATTCTTTTGTTCTGTCAAGAACAGAAATAATTTTTGTAGTCTTTGGAAGTGCAGACACAAAATGTTTAACGCTAAATGGTCTGTAAAGACGAACTTTAATTGCACCAACCTTGTGTCCGTTTTGTGCCATTTTTTCAACTGCTTGTACAACAGTATCAGCACCAGAACCCATAGCCACAATAACACTAGTAGCATCAGATGCACCATAATATTCAAATAATTTGTATTTTCTACCAGTTGCTTTTGCAACATCTGCTAAAACTTTTTCAAAATATTTAGGAACAGCATCAATATATTTGTTGATTGCTTCTCTGTTTTGGAAGAAGATGTCTTCGCCTTGGCTAGTTCCTTTTTGAATTGGATTAGAAGGTGTGAATTCATTTGTTCTTTCATAAATGTTGCCTTGTGCTTCTGCAAGTGCTTTTACAGTAAAATCTTCAATAGGTGTTATTGTGTTAACTTCATGAGATGTTCTAAATCCGTCAAAAAAGTGAACGAAAGGAACTCTTGAAACAGTTGTTGCAAGGTGTGATGCAAGAGCCATGTCTTGTGCTTCTTGAACACTTGAAGATGCAACCATAGCAAATCCAGTTTGTCTAACACCCATAACATCGCTGTGGTCACCAAAAATTGAAAGGGCATGAGTTGCAATTGTTCTTGCTGCAACGTGTATAACGCAAGGAAGTAGTTCACCTGCAATTTTATACATGTTAGGAATCATCAACAAAAGTCCTTGTGAAGATGTGAAAGTTGTTGCACGAGAGCCTGCTGTGAGTGCTCCGTGAAGTGCACCTGCTGCACCACCTTCTGATTGCATTTCAGTCACTTCAACTTCGTTGCCCCAAATATTCTTTTTTCCTTTTGCACCCCATTGGTCAATATTCTCGGCCATTGGAGATGATGGTGTGATTGGGTAGATAAGTGCAAGGTCACTAAGCATATACGCCATACTAGCAGCGGCGGTATTTCCGTCAATAGTTACATGATTTTCTTGTTTCATATTTAACTCCATGTTACTTTAAATTTTGTGCAAAAATAATATTTTATGCACACTAATTAAATTATAGATTTAAAAAATATTTAAGTCAAATATTAATTAAACTAAAAATTAATATTGCACGATTATAAAATAATGTGTTATTATCATTTTATGGAAAGAATAAAACTTGTTGTTCAATATAATGGAAAAGATTTCAGTGGTTGGCAACTTCAACCAGAAAAGCGAACAGTTCAAGGGGTTTTAGAAGAAAAACTCAAGTTTTTAGTTGGCGAAGAAATAAGATTGTATGCCAGCGGAAGAACAGATGCAGGTGTTTCTGCAATGGCTCAGGTTGCACATTTTGACACAGAAAAAAAAGTTAATCCAAATTCACTAAAAAATAGTTTAAATGGACTTTTGCCAAGTGATGTTGCTGTGCTTTTGGCTGAAAAAGTTGATGAAAGTTTTGATGCAAGATTTTCGGTTAAAAAGAAAACATATCAGTATAGGTTTTATGTTTCAAGACACACTTTGCCACTTTTTGTTGAAAATGCAACAAGAATCAATGACTATGCTGATGTTTCACTCATGAATGATGCTTGTAAGTATTTTATTGGAAAACATGATTTTAGTTCATTTGTTGCAAGCAAAAGTGGAAAGACAGATTTTGTAAGGACAATTTTTGATGCAAAAATTATTACTCTTGAAAA
This sequence comes from uncultured Clostridia bacterium, assembly GCA_947382485.1. Lineage (GTDB taxonomy): Bacteria > Bacillota > Clostridia > Christensenellales > UBA1242 > RGIG1681. The sequence continues at coordinate 59,515 of CANCYS010000004.1, forward strand.
TGGATTATATGCTTTTGAGATAACAGGTGACGGCTTTTTATATAACATGGTTAGGATAATTTTTGGAACACTTGTTCAAGTTGGATACAAAAAAATAAAACCAGAACAAGTCAAAGATATAATAGAAACAAAATGTAGGCAAAAGGCAGGAAAAACAATGCCTGCAAATGCACTAATTTTAAAATGCGTTGAATATGTTTAAAATAACATTAAGTTTACTAAAAAATAGTAAACTTTTTATTTTGCAACCAATAGTTGCGTAAATTCCAACTAGAATAGGTTGTTTTTGCGAAGAATGAAATTATATAATAATAGCATAAAGGAGATGTTTATGGATATTAAAGTGGCAAACCGTTTGCAAGAGTTAAGAAAGAAAAACGGATATTCACAAGAAGACCTTGCAGATGAGCTTGGTGTTTCAAGACAAGCCGTTTCAAAATGGGAAAGAGGAGATGCCTCGCCAGACACAGACAATTTAATTGCTCTTTCAAAAATTTATAATGTAACTTTGGATGAACTAATTAATGGTGAAGATGAATATAAAGTAAATGAAAATGATTATGTAAATTTTAAAAAAGAAGAAAATTCAAAAAATTTAAAGTCAGAAGATGATGACGACGATGACGATGATGATAAAAATTTGACACCAGTTCAAAAATTAACAATAACAATCGCTAGTTGCGTTTCAGTAATCATTGCTTTGACTGCATATTTAATTCTTGGATTGTGTTTCAATTTGTGGCATCCATCATGGATAGTGTTTATGCTCATACCTTTTGTAAGTTCTCTTGCTGATGCAATTGTAAAGAAAAATCCATCACATTTTGCATATCCAGTTTTGGTTGTAGTAATATATTTAATTGTTGGATTTCTCACAAATTTATGGCATCCATGCTGGGCAATTTTCTTAACAATACCAATTTATTACATAATAATTGATGTTTCAAAAGATGTAAAAAAAATAAAAACTAAAAAATAAACCACGCAAGTGGTTTTTTTGTTGATAATATTATTAAAAATAGAAATAAAAATGTTTAAATAAATTAATATAAATTATTGACAGTTACGAAAAAATGATATAAAATAGACGAGCATAGGCTTGCAGACTTTTTTGTCGGCAAACGATTTTCGCAAAATATATTAAAAGGTAAAAAAAAGGTAAAAAAATGAAAACATTTACACAAAAAGCAGAAACAAAATCAAACAAATGGTATATTGTTGATGCAACAAATATGCCTCTTGGTAGATTGGCTAGCCAAGTTGCCTCAGTGCTTAGAGGTAAAAACAAGCCAGAATTCACACCAAATGAACTTTGTGGTGACCATGTAATCATCATCAACACAGACAAAGTAGTGCTCACAGGAAACAAACTTGAAGACAAATACTATCGTTATCACACAGGCTATATTGGTGGACTTAAAGAAATTCAATACAAAACACTTATGGCTGAACATTCTGATAAAGCAGTTTATCAAGCTGTAAAGAAAATGCTTCCAAAGAATTCTCTTGGAAGACAAATGCTCACAAATTTGAGAGTATATAAAGATGACAAGCATGAGCAAACAGCTCAAAAACCAGAAGTTTTAAATCTTGAAGGTAGAAGGTAATAGATATGGCAAAGAAAGTAGTTAAATCAGAAAAAATTTGGGCAACTGGTCGTAGAAAAAAGGCCATTGCAAGAGCAAGAATTGGTGCTGGCTCTGGAAAAATTTTAATCAACAAACTTCCACTTGAAGAATACTTCAAATCAGAACTTCTTCAAAATGAAGTTAAAACTGCACTCACACTTGTTGAAGCAGAAAACAAATATGATGTTGAAATCACAGTTAATGGTGGTGGACTCACAGGACAAGCAGGTGCTTGCCGTCACGCCATTGCAAGAGCACTTGTTCTTTCAAATGAAACATTCAAAGCAACAATTAAATCAAACGGACTTCTCACTCGTGACCCAAGAATGAAAGAAAGAAAGAAATACGGTCTTAAAAAGGCTCGTAAGGCTCCACAATTTAGTAAGAGATAATTTTATAAAGCAGAGCAATATCGCTCTGCTTTTTTCATCAGCAAAATCATGAAACACAATATATAATTTTATTGCCAAATCACTCTATGTTTTGATAAAATTAAAATGCAGATAAATGCGATAAAATTAAAACAAATAAAACAAACTAAGGAGAAGAGAAATGAAATTTTTTAATAATGGTTGGGACGAAGTTTTATCTGACGAATTTGAAAAAGAATATTTTAAAAATTTGCTCGAAAAAGTTGATGAAGAATATTCAAAGTATAATATCTTTCCACCAAGAAATAAAATTTTCTCTGCTCTAACAAATTGTGATATAAAAGATGTTAAGGTTGTAATTTTAGGGCAAGACCCATATCACGAGAAAGGTCAAGCACATGGAATGTGTTTTTCTGTTTTGCCAGACATTGAAATTCCACCTTCACTCAAAAACATTTACAAGGAAATTGAAACAGAACTTGGAATCAAGCCACCAAATCATGGTTGCTTAATATCTTGGGCAAAACAAGGAATTTTACTTTTAAACACAACTCTCACAGTTCGTGAACATCAGGCAAACTCACATTCAACCTATGGTTGGCAAAAATTTACTGATAGAGTAATTGAAGAAGTCAATAAACAAGAAAAACCAGTAGTTTTCATTTTATGGGGAAGAAATGCAATAAATAAAAAACCACTTATTGATGAAAATAAACATTTGGTTTTAACATCTGCTCATCCAAGTCCACTTTCAGCATACAATGGTTTTTTTGGAAACAATCATTTCAAAAAAACCAATGAGTTTTTAAAAATAACAGGCCGTGGTGAAATCAATTGGAAAATTGAAGATATCAAAAGATAAGGGAGGCATATGAAAAAATTTTTGAGTTTAGTTTTTTGTGTAATTTCAAGCATAATGTTTTTTATGCTTGCTTTTAATGTGAACTTAACTCAAACAAATGCTGAAAATTTGACATCATCAATATTTACAGAAAACGATATAAAAAACAAAGAAGATATTATTAGTGTAGATAAAAATATTTTTGGTGGTGCAGTTGCAACTGTTGGAAATTCACCTTTTGATGAAGAAACCGATACATTGATGGATGGATACACAATAACTCCAAATTCAGACGCATACAATCAAGTTGATTGGTCAGTGGGTGTTTCAGGATTCACATTATCATTTAGTCAATCAGTTTATATGTGGGTATATTTGCCTTGTGACCCAGATTATAATTTATACACTCTCAAATTAACTATAACTGACATTTCAAAAAATTTAAAACTCACTTGGGAATATGAACATAGTCAACTTGTTGATATGATATCTAAAATAGCGATTGGTGATAAAAATTATGGTTGGGTGTTGTTTGAATTAAACCCTGCAACAACTGGTGTTAGTTCAGAAGAACTTGTTGATGCAAATTTCACAAGACTTGGAATCAGTTATAATAGTGAAATCCCAGAACTTGCTATCAAAGTAAACAACAACGCTTTGTCATTTTATCATGTGTATAAAGGTGATAGTGTAAAAAATTCATCTGGAATTATAATAAAACAAAAATATGCAATATATAAGTTTGCAGAAAGTTATCTTGGAAATAAAATTGCACATATTGGTGACACTTACAAATTTGATTTTAAGAACATTTTTGAATATATCTATATAGGAAAGTATGACATGTATAAATATTCCATTGAAGGCTACACATGGAACATTTCACTTAAAGATAGTTATTCAAAGGTCATAGATTTAAACGCAAATCAAGAATATGTTTTTGAGCGAGTTGGCTGGTATTCAGTTAATATTACACTAAAAGAACGAAACCATATAATTTCGAATGATGAAAATCAAGGTTTAAATATTGATAAATTTATTTTCAGTGTTTCTTCAAGTATAAAGTGTGAAGAATATTCTCTTGGTACTTTTGGAAATCCAAAATATACAATTCCAACAAATAATGAATATATTGTAACTTTCAAATTTTATGATGGCTTTAAAATATATGGTGATTTTGAAATTTCAACTAGTGATGAAAAAGTTGCTGTAATAGATTCCTATTCATTTGATGAAGACACAAAAACCATTTATATAAAGGTAAATACTAAAAAAAGTGGAAATATACAACTTAATATTGAAGCCAATGGTTTCATGGACGATAAAAACGAATTAAGCGAATATTCAAGGTCTTGCAATTTGGTTGTTAAAGGCGAAAATGCGAGTACAAAATTATCAACCATATTTTTATGGGTAATTTTGGGCATATATGGCGTTGCTTTGGTGGTTTTTGTCGTAATTTCTGTTGTAAAATCTAGACAAAATAGTGTAAAATAAAAATGCAGAACGTTTAAAAAGGAGGCGAAATAATGGGTTACATGCAAGATTTTAATGATAGCACAACTAACAAAAAAATCCCGTATGATGATATTCCTATTTCAAGGGAAACTCCACTTGCAAAGCGAAGAAGCAGTTCAAACTATCAAAAATCAACTTCTCCATTAAAATCAAAATTCATAATTGGTTTAGTTGTAATAATGTTTGTTATGAACATTGTGATGTGTTTTGTAACTTTCTATTATGCAAAACATTCTGTTACAAAACAGGTAAATTATTATACTTATGGAACACCGCAAGTGAATAATATTAATGCCACTTCAATAAATCAAGCAATGTGGTCTTGTGTAAATGTCAAGGCAGGCAGTTCTGCAAACAGCACAAAAACAAGCAATGGCGGTGGAGTAATATATAAAATTGATGAAACAAACAAAGTTGCATATTTCATAACTTGCTACCATGTTATTGATGGTTACAGCTCAGTAAGTGTGCTTCTTCCAAGCCAAATCAATTATATGGAAGTTCAAGTAGTGGGCTTTTCAAGAACCTATGACCTTGCAATTTTAAAGACAAAATCTGTTACTGATTTTGAAAAATTAGATGGTTCGCTTTCAGTTGAAGTTTACAACAGCACATATTTGTCTTATGGTGAGAGTGTTTTTGCAATCGGAAACCCTCTTTCAGCAGGAACAAGTATAACAGCTGGTGTGGTTTCAAGAATAGACATGATAATCAACACAAGTTTAACAAATTCAATCAGAGTAATTCAAATTGATGCAACAATTAATGGTGGAAACTCAGGTGGTGGACTTTTCAATGAAAATGGAGAGTTTATCGGAATTGTTGATGCAAAAAGATATGTTTCTGGTGATGGTTCAAGTTTAAATGATGTTGTTGAAGGCACTGCATTTGCAATTCCAAGCACTGTTGTTACAAGTGTGGCTGACAGCATAATATATAATAGAGGACTTGCAAAAAGAATCAGTTTAGACACAACCTTTGACCACAGCATCATGGGTGGTGTTGAAAATGGTTTGGTCGTTGACCAAAATGGCAAAAATAAATATGTAAAAAAATATGTTGTTCAAGTTTATGGAACTCCAAGTGGAATTGCAAGCGGAGTTTTGAAGTTGAATGACAAAATCAAGCAAATGACATACACTGATTTGAGTGGAAAATCTCACACTGTTGAGGTTCTCAATAAATATTTCTTTGAAGATGTATGTTTCTCAATTAAACCAGAATCAAAAATTATGTTAAAGGTTGAAAGAGGTGGCAAAATTATTGATTTAGAAATCACTGCAAGGAGTTACACTCAAATTCCTTAAAGTGCATGAATTATTGTTGCAAAATAAAAAACAATGTGTTATCATTTTACTATATGGGGAGGTTATGAGAATGACTATTGATAAAGTTAAAAAAATTATTTCAAACCAACTTTCTATTGATTCAGAAAAAATTACAGAGAAAACAAACATCGCAGAAGATCTCGGTGCAGATTCTCTTGACTTGGTTGAGATTTTGATGGCTCTTGAAGATGAATTTGGAATTTCAATTCCAGATGAAGCAATCCCAACAATCAAAACAGTTAAAGATGTAGTTGAATTCATTGATAATAATAAATAAGATATAATATGATTAAAAAGCAAAACCACCACTTTGGTGGTTTTTTATTTATTTTTTTAGCAAGTTTAAAATATAGTGAATATTTTATATAAAATTAAATACAATAATTTATAGCAAAAAACAAAATATATAAAAATAAAAAATTTTGTAAAACCAGTTTACAAAATAAAAATTTTAGTATAATATATGGTTGCAATAGAGAACTAGGAGAATATAATTATGGGAAAAAAGTTTGTTAAGTGTCCACGCTGCGAACTAAATTATATTTTAGAAGGCGAAGATTATTGTCAGGTTTGCAAGTCGGAAATGAAACATCATTCTGAAAGTGAAGAAGAATATTTTGATTTAGATGACATGGACATCTGTCCTGTTTGTGGTCAAAATCTTGTAAAAGAAGGCCAAGCAATGTGCGATGAATGTAAGTCTAAAAAGAATTCTGATGGAAAATCAGGTGCAGACAAAGAAGATGTTGTAAGCAATGATTGGTCAGAAAAAGAAGATGACGATGATAGTTTGGTTTCAACTGATGCAGACGTTGATGAAAGTGAAGATGATTATGGCACTGGTTTCAGTGAAATTGATGAAACCGATGTTGACCCATATAAAACTGATGATGATTCAATTCTTTCAGATGATGATCCAATAGACTTTGCAAGCGATGATGAAGAAGAAACTTTTGATGAAGAAGTTGAACCTATCGAAGATGATTTTGAAAACATTGGCAATATTGATGATATTGATGATGAAGAAGACGAGGACGATGACAATTATGACCTCGGCGACGATGATTTTTTAAGTAAAAAGAAATAAATAAAAACAACCACATCATGTGGTTGTTTTTTTACTGCACGAATTAGTTAATATTAAGCTCATTAATGACAACATCACCGCATAAAACTTCTGTATATGAATATGATAGAGGATTTTTTCCTTCGCCAATATTAACGGTGAAAATACTTGGATAAACATTTTCAATAATTCCTTGATACTTTTCAATCTTTCTTCTTCCTTTGTTAATTTCCATTGAAATGTTAGAACCTTTAAGTCTTTCGATTTCTTCAATAACAGTTTTAACATTGTAGTTAACTTTTCTCATAACATGCCTCCAAGTTGATTTTTTCCAACATTAAAAAAAATATTCAAAAAATAGTAATATTTTCAGAATATGCCTAATAGACTATTTTTAGTGGGGGATATTTATGGAAAATTTAGTTGTAAGCACAAAGAAAAAATTTACATTAGATAAATTCTTATCTCAGGTAAAAGTTACACTTGGAAGTCCAGTTAAAAAAGTATTAAGTGTTTCATCAAAAACAGTTGTTACTTCAAGTGAATGTATGAATGGTTTTTGTATGATTAGCGGAAAAATTAATGTTGGTGTAATTTATTTATCTGCTGAAAATGTAGTTGAACATGCAGAAAATGTTTTTGATTTTATTGAAAAACAAACAGCATCATTTGATTTAAGCGACACATATGCAGTTGACACAAACTATGTTGAAAGTATGAATTTTTCTTCAACAGAAGTCATTTGTATGATCGCTCATCATGTTGATGTTACTGGAATTTACAAATATGAACTTTCAGATGTTTCAGGCGAAAACAATGACCTTGTTCTTGTAAAAAAAGATTTTACAGCACTCAGGCTTGTTAGCACTTGCACAGACAATTTTGTTATTGCAGAAGAATGTGAAACAAATGTTAAAAACATGAACATTTTGCAAACAAATGGAAGCATTATTCCAAGTGAAGTTACTTGTCTTGTTGATAAAGTTGTTATTGACGGAAAACTCAATGCAGAAATCATTTATAGAGATGAAGAAGGCGTAAGTTCAATTAATAAAGAATTTGAATTTAAACAAGAAATTTCAGCAGACGGTGTTGTTCCTAATATGCTTATTAGTAGTTTCACTCAGGTTAGAAATGTAACCGTAACTCCTGAGGAAAATGAAGATAAAACAAATTTAGTTTTTGCTTTTGATGTTTTTGCAAAGGGTTATATTTTTGAAGAAAACACTTATGAATCAGTCACAGATATGTTTTCACTTAAAAATGAAATTCAAACAACTTATGACTATATTGAAGCAAAAAACTATGACAGCACATCAAGAGCAAGTGAAAATGTTCTTTCTTCAACAAATGTTTCAGAACTTGAAAATTTTGATGATATCATTGGTGTTGTTGAACCAAAATTTGAAGTTACAAGTTTAAATCAAGAAAGCGACAAAGTTTATGTAACAGGAAATGTTTTGGCAACTGCACTTTATAAATCTGGTGAAGAAACTCGTGAACTTCCAGTTTGCACCGAAGTTAGATTTGAAGTTGAGAAAGACAGAGCACAATTTGCAGAAAATGTTAATGGTTTTGCAAGCGTTGTTTCATATAAAGTTAAAGCAGGCAAAGAATTAGAAGCAACATTCAAACTTGAATATAGTGTTGATTTTTACACTCTTTTAAGTGAACAATATATTAAATCATTTGAAGTTAAAGGTGAAAAACCAGAACAAGTAAGTGGAATTAGAGTTTATGTGACTAGAAAAGGCGAAACATTGTTTGATGTTGCAAAAGTTTTGAATGTTCGTCCAGAAACCATCACTTCTCAAAATGATGTTCAAGATATATTTGAACAAGGTGAAAAAATATATATTTATTCACCAATAAATTTGTTATAATAATGGACAAAAGTTTTCAAATGTGTTAAAATCTCAATACAAAATATTGTATGGAGGTTAAAAGTGAACAAAGAAAACGACAATCATATTGACCAAATGCTTTATAATTCTAAGTCATTGGGGTTGTTGAATATTAGAGAACTGCGAGATATGGGTCGAAAATTCGGCGTTCCATCTCCAACAACCTTGAAAAAAGATAAACTTATAGAATATATTTTAAAAATTGTTTATGGCGAGGTTGCAACTCCAAGCAGAAGCAATTATGGCAGACCTAGTACAAGAGACTTTGATATGCCGAAATATATTGAAAAAATAAAAAAAAATTCTGACATGACTTCCGAACTTATTAAGGCAACACTTGATAATGATTTCGGAAGCATGACAGTTTCAAGTCCATCATCTGATTATGATGCAGAAGATGACATTGAAACAAGAGTGTTTTTTGAAGAAAATGGCAAGTTTTATTTAAGAGTTCATCAATTTGTTAGTTCAAACAATGACATCGAAATTTCAGTTAGTATCGTAAAAAGATATAACCTTGAAAATTTAGATATAATTGAAATAATCAAAGCCGATGAGTTTTACAAAATCGTCACTATAAATGGCATTAGCATAGGTGGTAAATTTGGAAGTTTAACCATTTCTGGTAGGTCAGTTGTAAAAGGTGATAACCAGGTTTTTAATTTACGTACAAAAGAAGAAATAGAAAATTCAATAAATGAAATAGTTGAAACTGTTGAAGGTTCAAACTTGAAATTATTAATTTTTTCTAATAAAAAATATTTAGATAATGAAAATTTAAATGCAACTTATAGCTTAGATGAAGAAAACTCTAAGATTTATAAGAAGTTTATGAATTTAGTCAAAACTTGTGAAAAGTTTTGCAGTGAAAGTGAAGATGTTGTGCTTGTTATTGAAAATGCTGACGATATTCAAAAAATGATTAATTCTTTTGAAAGTTCGGTTTCAGAGAGAATAAAAAAGCACTTAAAAGAAATGTTTTCAAAATTCTTAAATCTTGAAAACATAGTAATTTCATATAAAATTGAAGAAGATTTTAATTACTAAGACTAGCATTTTCAATAATGAATTTTTCAAAATCAATAGATTCAATAAAATCCCTAGGCAGAAAAACTGCATTGTTAAAGTCCACATAATTTTTTATGTGGCTTTTTAATATGACAGGAGTTGGTATGTCTAGTTCATGACACATCTTTTCAATATGTTTGTAAAGTTGGTCTTCTTTAAATGAATCTATACTTTCATAGATATACGACCTTGTGATTTTACTTTCAACCATTGTTCTTGCCCAAATTCTAACCATATTTTTCTCCTAGAATTTAATACTAAAATAATACCAATTTTTATAAAATTAATCAAGTGAAAGACTTCCATAGAATTTGACATTTTAAAAATTTTATAATATAATACACTAAGTTTATTAATCTAGTTGTATTTGCTAGAAGGAGGAACTATGTCTGAATTATTTATAACCTTAAAAGGAAAACAAGAAAAAGAAGAAAGATTGAGATATCTTAAAAATGAAAAGCGTCCAGAAGTGCTTGAAAAATTAAAAATCGCAAGAGACTTTGGTGACCTTAGTGAAAACAGTGAATATGATGCTGCAAAAAAAGAACAATCAATTGTTGAAACAGAAATTGCAAGCATTGAAGAAACTCTCAGAAAAGCAACCATCATTGAAGATAAAGATGTAACAAATGACACAGTTGGTGTTGGAAATTCAGTTACAGTTGTTGATTTAGAGTTTGGTGATGAAGAAACTTATAAAATTGTTGGTGTAATTGAAAGTGACCCAGATAAAAATTATGTTTCTAATGAGTCTCCAATGGGTGCTGGTTTAATGGGAAAAAAAGTTGGCGAAATCGCTGATGTTGTGACCCCAAATGGTGTTATTAAATTTAAAATTAAAAAAATATTTTAAAATAAAAGTGTGGAAAGTCCACACTTTTTATATTTTTCTTACAAATTTATTGTTTGACAATGTGGGCTTATTTGCATTATTCTATAATTAGAGGTAAATATGCTTGTATATGATGATTTTATAAATAACTCAAAAGCCTTCAACATGGTTAAATTAGACGCTGAAAGAGAGCGTTTTTGTCATGCTTATATGTTTGTTCATAAAGATGAAAACTTTCTTTTAAAATTTTGTGAGAAAGTTTCAAAATTATTTATTAATTTAAATGAAAAAGACAAACAAGAAAACAACAATCTTAAAATTGAAAAACATATTCATCCAGATGTTTTGTTTTATGGCGAAAACAGTTCAATTAATGTTGAGGACGTTTCAAATATTGTTGAAGCAAGTCAGGTAACCCCTTTTGAAGCAGATAAGAAAATTTTTGTTCTTTTGCACGCTGAAAATATGAATGAAGCATCTCAAAATAAGATTTTAAAAACTATTGAGGAGCCTCCAAAAAACACATATTACATCATTGCTTGCACAGGATTATCAAGAATTTTGCAAACAATTAAGTCTAGGGTGAAAATGATTGAACTTGATGAACTTTCTGCTTTTGATATTCAAAAAATGCTCACTAATAGTGGAATTTCAGATAATAAAGCACAAATTTTTGCAACTTGTTCAAATGGAAATGGTAGTTTCGCAGAAAAACTTGCAACAGACGATGATTTTATTGAATTTTTCAACCAGATTGTGAGTTGTTTTTATGACATTAAAGGAAGTCGTGATGTTTTAAGATATTCAAATATATTTAACTCAAAAAATGTTGATAAAAAAGAATTTTTAGACGTATTTATGATGATTGCAAGAGACATTTCAATGATTCTTGCAGGAAAAGAAGAACTTGTAAGTTTGAAAAATATTCTTTCAAAATTAAAAGTTATAGCAAATACATTAAGTTATGAAGCAACAAATATTTTAATAAAAACTTGCATTGAATCACAAGAAAAATTGTTTTTTAATGTCAATGGCACATCAGTTGTTGATGGAATGCTGTTTAAACTTGCGGAGGTAAAGGTAAAGTGCAGAAAATTATAAGCGTTAAGCACTACGGAGATAAAAGTGTTTACAATTTTGTTGATAATTTAGGACTAAAAGAAGGCGACAAAGTTGTTTTTAGTATTGATGACTTTGAAACTATTGGAACTGTTTCAAGAGTCGGAATTGAGGTTGATAAGGATAAAGCAAGTGAACTTTCAAGTGTAAAAAGAAAAGCCACTGAAAGTGATATTTCAAAGTACGATACTTTGCTTAAAAAAGCAAAAGAAAATTTAGTTATTATAAAAAAGAAATCACTTGAACTTGGTCTTATGATGAAGTTTGTTGGAGCAGAATATAGTCTTGATAATTCAAAAATTATTATAACTTTTTCAAGCGAAGACAGAGTTGATTTTAGACAACTTTTAAAAGAACTTGCATCAATGCTTAAAACTAGAATCGAACTTAAACAAATTGGACAAAGAGATGAAGTTAAGGTTTGTGGCGGTGTTGGACCTTGTGGTGAACCATGTTGTTGTGCGAGGTTTTTAAACGATTTTGAGCATGTTACTGTAAAAATGGCAAAAGTTCAAGGATTGTCACTTTCTCCAACAAAAATTAACGGAATTTGTGGAAGACTCATGTGTTGTCTTGGATATGAGTTTGAAATGTATGAAAAGATGCTAGAAAAAATGCCAAGGATAAACAGTGAAGTTTCAACTCCAAATGGAAGAGGAATTGTTGTTTATAATGACATTTTAAGAGAAAGGGTTTCTGTTAAGCGTCAGGCAGATGGTGATAGTTTTGTTGTGGAAGATTTTGCTCTTGAAGAAATAAATAATCAAAGTAAAAAACCTATTCATGAAAACAAACATGAACATCATAAAAAAGAAGATAGTGAAAACAATGAAATAAAAGAAAATAAGCATTCTCAAAAGTTTAATAAAAACAAGTTTGGTGGTAAAGAAAACAAAAACTTGGGAGAGATGAACGGAAAAGAAATTGTAAATGAAAAAACAATTGTTGTTGATGAAAATGGAAACACTTTGGAAGAAATGGAACTTGGTTCAACAACAAACGAAAAACAACAAAACAATAAATTTAAGAATTTTAAAAAGAATAAAAAGAATTTTAAAAAATAATTTTATCAAAATTATAAATTTTTGAATATAATGTTTTGTTAATATTTAAATCAAAATATTTTGTAAAAATTTTTAGTTGTTGTATAATTGTTTTATAAATAACAAAAGGAGAAAGTTATGGCATATAAAATTAATAAAGATACCTGTGTAGGTTGTGGAGCATGTGTTGGTGCTTGTCCAGTTGGAGCAATTTCTATGGGAGATGATGGAAAAGCAGTTATTGACCCAGAAGTTTGCATTTCTTGTGGAACTTGTGCAGCAGTTTGCCCAGTTGGAGCACCTGTAAGTGAATAAATCAAAACAAGACAAGTCAAGGCTTGTTAAGTCAAATGAAAGACTTGACGACCTTGAACTTGATGATTTGATGATTATTCAAAAAGAAAATGGATATAAATTTTCAACAGACTCAGTTTTGCTTTCGGATTTTGCGAAAGTGAAACCGAGTAATTTTTATGTTGACCTTTGTTCGGGTTCGGGAGTTGTTGCAATTTTGGTTGCACATAAAAACAATGCACAAAATGTGCTTGCAGTTGAAATTCAACAAGAGATGTCTGAGATGGCAGTGCGTTCTGTTGAGTATAATGATTTATCAAGTAGAATTAATGTTTTAAATGAAAACCTTAATAAACTTCCTGAAATTTTAGGTTATGAAAAAGTTGATGTTATAACAGTTAATCCGCCATATAATGAAGTTGGTGAAACATCATCGCAAAATGAAATTGCAATAGCAACTCATGAGATTTGTACAAACTTATCAGAGATTTGTTTAACTTGTTCTAAAATTTTAAAATATGGTGGCAAAGTTTATATGGTGCATCGTGCTGATAGGCTTGCTGATATTTTGGTTGAACTTAGGAAAAATAAGATTGAACCAAAGGTTTTGAGATTTGTTTATCCAAAAAAAGATAAACAGCCTAATGTGGTTTTGATTGAGGCAAAGAAAGGTGCACAAAGTGGATTAAAATTTATTTCGCCATTAATTTTGAATAATGATGACGGTTCTGAAACTGATGAACTAAAAAGAATTTATAATCGAAAAAATAATTTATAAAATTGTGCATACAGCACATGCAATTACTGCACCAATAAATGCACTGAGCAAACAAACTGGGATTGTGTATCTCAGTTTTTTTATTTTTGTTGTTGAAAAATATACTGCTACAACATAGAAAGTTGTTTCAGTGCAACTCATTATTGTGCAAGCACATTTAACAATATAACTATCTGCACCATATAAAGATATGAGATTTGAAAGCATTGCAATAGAGCCAGAACCTGTGAATGGTCTTAAAACTAAAAATTCTGTGAGTTCTGCTGGTATTCCTAAAAATTTAAAAACTGGGGCAGCAAGACTTGTTAAAAATGAAGATATTCCACTTATAGACAAAAGTTCAACCACAGCAAAAATTGCAACCAAATATGCAAATGTGTTAATGCAAAGGTCAACTGCTTCTCTTGCACCAGTGACAAAACAATCATATGCATTAATCTTTTTGATTAGGCTGTATATTAAAACAAGTATTATAAATATTGGAATAATGTAGTTTGCCATAATTTCCTTATGCTTTATTTTTTTGTTTTTTATTTTTTTTCTTTCTGTCAAAAATTAAGTGAAAAAGATAAACAAGCAAAATTGTGATTAAAGTTGATGTGATTGAACAAACAATCGAAGGTAAGATTATTGCAGTTGGTTTTGTACTTCCTGAATTTGCGAGCATACCAATAACAGATGTTGGTAGAAATTGAATGCTTGAACAACTGATTGCAATGAGCATAATCATTGGGAATGAAACAACATTTTTGTCTTTGTTATCTTTTTGCATAGATTCAATTGCTTTAATTCCAAGTGGGGTGGCTGCACCATTCATGCCAAGCAAGTTCGCAGACATATTCATTGAAACATATTTTTTACTTTCCTCAGAAAGGTTGTTTTTGCCAAATATTTTGTTTATAATTGGAGAAAGTAGTTTGGATAATTTTTTGGATAATCCACTTTGTTCTAAAATGGAAAATACACCCATCCAAATTGCATATATTGCACATAGTTCAAACGATAATTTAACTGCTCTGTTTGATGCTGACAAAAGTCCTGACAAAACCTGTGTTGGGTCAAAAACACATAGAGCAATTACGCTTGAAATAAACAGCACTATCCAAATTTTATTCATAGTAAATGATATGTGAAAAATTTTCAAATATGAGGCAAATATGATAGATACACATGCACACATTTTAAGTTTTGATGATAAAGAAGATGTTATTGGGTCAATGAAAGAAGACGGACTTGATGTAATTGTGAACATTGGAACAACTCTTGAAGACTCAAAACTTGGGGTTGAACTTGCAAATGAAAACGAAAATGTTTATACAACAGTTGGGATTTATCCAGAACTTGTTTATAACATTACAGATGATGATTTAAATAAACTTGAAGAACTTGCGAAATCAAAAAAAGTTGTTGCGATTGGAGAAATTGGACTTGATTATCATGCAGAAAATTTTGACAAAGATAAACAAATAGAAATTTTTGTTAAGCAACTTGAAATTGCAGACAGGCTTGGTCTTCCGTTTTGTGTGCATTGCAGAAATGCAGTTGACGATGTTTATCAGACACTTTTAAATAATAAACACTTAATAAATCATTCTGGACTCATGCATTGTTATAGTGAAGGTAAAGATTGGTTTAGAAAGTTTTTAGATTTAGGTTTGTATATAAGTTTTTCTGGAAATATTACTTTTAAAAAAAATGACCGTTCATTTTTGAAGGATATTGATTTAAACAAACTTTTGGTTGAAACTGATTCTCCATATCTTTCGCCTGAGCCATTTAGGGGTAGAGTTAATAGACCAAAAAATGTTAGATATGTCATTGAAAAAATTGCTAGTGAAATTGGACTTAGTTTTGATGAACTTGAAAAAATTACAACTGAAAATGCTAAAAGATTTTATTTTAAAATTAGATAAGGAAAAATATGGGAAATTTTGAATTTAAAAAGAAATTTGGTCAAAACTTTTTATCAGATAAAAATCTGCTTGAAAAAATTGTTAATAAAGCAGAAGTTTCAGAAGAAGACATTGTTCTTGAAATTGGGGCAGGAGCAGGTGCACTAACAGAGGTTTTATCTGCTCATGCAAAAAAAGTTATATCTTTTGAAATTGACAAAGATTTAATTGAACATCTATCAGAAAAGTTTGATGGAACAAATGTTGAACTACATTTTGATGACATAATGAAGATTGATGATGAAAAGATAAATAATATTGTTGGTGGAAGATTTAAACTTGTTGCAAATCTGCCATATTATGTAACATCACCAATAATAACTCGTTTTTTGCAAAATGAAAACTTGGTGTCACTTTCTGTTATGGTTCAAGAAGAAGTTGCTGATAGGATAATTGCACAACCTCAAACAAAAGATTACGGTGTTTTGACAGTAATTTGCAATTTATTTGGCTGTCCTGAAAAAGTTTTGAGAGTTGATAGAAAAATGTTTTATCCAGTTCCAAATGTTGATTCTGCGGTAATAAAAATTGATAAAAGAGAAAATTCTGTTTATGAAAATAGCGATGGTTTAATTTCATTCGTAAAAAATGCTTTTGCAATGCGTAGAAAAAAGATTTCATCAAATCTTGAAACAAACAAAATTTCAAAGTCAGAAATTGAACAAGAACTTAAAAATTTGGGACTATCTGAAAGTGCAAGAGCTGAGGAGTTAAGCCTTGATAAATTTATAAAACTATATCAAGTTTTCTCCGACAAAAATAAGTAAAAATATAATTTTTTTGCAAAATTAAAAAAGTAAATTATCTTGACATGCAACTTGTGCGTTATTATAATTAAATATGCTAAGTAGATATTTACAAATAAACTAGAAAAGGAAAAACAATGAAAAAAATATTAAAATTATGTTGTGCTTTTGTTTTGGTATTTGCGTGCATGTTTACTTTTACTGCATGTGGAACAAGACTTTCTACTACAACTGTTGATGTTAGTAAAGTTTCAAGTTCAAATGGTGAAACCACAAATGGTGGTGTCACTGCTATTTATGATGGTTATTTATATTTCATTAATGGAATTAAAACTAATGACGGCAAAAGTTTAAAAAAGAACACAAGGTCTGCTATTTGTAGAGTTAAAATTGATGAATCAACAGGTGAAGTTGATAAAAATACATACGAAGTTGTTGTAGGTGACCTTGCAGGATTTAATAATGGTTCACTTTATTTCTTTGGGGATTTTATGTATTACACAACCCCAAGTTCAGATGTGAACTATCAAGCAAATGTTCTTTATTATAAAACAAAATTCATGAGATATGACCTTGTAAACAAAAAGTCATACACTTTATACACAACTCAAAAGAATGCTGAAAAAGAAGAAATTACTTTCTCATATTATGTGACTGGTGAAACATTGAATTTGCTTGTATATGAAAAATCTAGCAATTTAATCACAAGCATGAAAATTGGTAATAAGACAACAGTTAATTATAAAATTAATGATGTAACTGGCTGTGTTATGAGTGAAAACTTTGGTGCTAGTGTAACTGCTGGTGCTGTTGTTGATGGTAATAATTTTGTTTATTACACAAAATCACATGAACAATATGAACCATTGCAAAAAGGTGTTAAAGTTTTCAAAGTTTCTCCAAATGCTGATGATAGTACAATCATTTCAGATGAGGGAAAAGATGTAACACTTTTATCTGTTAGAAATGGAAAACTCATTTATTCTTCTGAATCAAAAATTTATTCTCAAACAATAACAGATTCAAAAACTGAAAAACTTTCTTTTGAAACAGGAAAGAGCATTTCATATACAACTTATGATGATGTTATTTTCATTGAAAATAAAGATGGTTCAATTTCACTTTTATATTTTAATTCATCATATTATCTTTGTTTAGATAAATGGACAGAAACAGATTATGCTCCAAAAACAATCAATTACTTTGGTGAGGGTTTTAAAGATTTGGAATTCATTGGCACAGTGACAATGAATGAAGAAATAAAGAATGATGAAAGTGAAGGCGATGGTGAAGGTGAAACTGAAACAACTGGGGAAACTCAAATTGATGAAGTTACATATTTACTTTTCATAAATTCAAAGAAAGTTTATAAAATTGAAGTTTTGCGTAACGGTGTTGTTTCTGAATATGCTCAACCAATAAAACTTTCTTCAACAGATGTTGAAGCAGCAACAGGACTATTAGTTGGTGAAGTTGTTGGAAATAATGTATACATCATGGCAAAAAGACTTGATGATAATAAGAAAGTTACAGATTTTATTTATTTACATAAAATTGATATAACTGCAACTGATGACTGTGAAGACAAAGCAGAACTTATTGGTATCATTGAAGCAGGTGAGAAGACCAGTAAAGATGATAAAAAATAATTAAAATAAAAAGCACCAATCATGGTGCTTTTATTTTTTATAAATTATGTTCTTGTTTATATTGTTTAAGTGCTTTTGCAAATTGGTCAGGACAAGAAGTTCCGTTTCTGCAAGGAATGCCTTCTAAAATTGAGATTAGTTCATCAATTTTTCTTCCTTCTGCGAGTTTTGAAACACCAGTTGTGTTTCCAAGACAACCACCATGAAATTTTACATATTTTACAGTGTCACCTTCAATTTCAAAATCAATTGTTCTGGAACAAACGCCAGTTGTTTTAAAAGTTTCCATATTATTCTCCATCTATTAAAATTTTGTAAAGTGCTGAATAGACATCACTTGCAGAATTATTCCATTTTTTAAAAACAGTTATTGCTTCTGCTCTGTTTGCCACATTGAGTTTGAGTTCAAGTTTTGAACCAGTGGGGTCGATGATTTTTAAGTTGACGGTGTATGTTCCGTCTTTATTTTTATAGTAATCTCTAAAATATTCTTGCTTTCTTTTAAATGATTGTCTATTTTTCTTAATATATGCACTGATTTCACTTCTTAGTGATGAAGGAATTTTCATAAAGAAATAATTTAAACAATCTCGACCTTCTTGCGTGATTTTGTAATAGTTTGAACTGTTTGATGAAACAATGACTAAAAATCTGGCATCAACAAGTTCGGGCAAAATTTGTGTCAAAGTCATGTATGTTAGCCAAGTGTTTTGGCTGCAACACATGTCGTTGAGAGTTTCGCTCGTGACAGGGATTTCCATTTGGTCAAAAACATATAATAAAATTAGTTTACTAACTGTTGAGTCCATACCTTTACCTACTAATTAATATATCATAAAAGTAAAAAAAAATAAATACTTTATAATTGTTTTTAATTTTTTTTAAAATAAAATGACTTTTCGTTTACTTGTTTTATTTGTATTCATTTGTTATGATATATTTAGGTGATAATTATGTCAAATGAAAAAAGAAAAATTAATATTGATAATTTTTTAGTTAGTATTGATAAAATGCTTTCATCAAAATATATTTTGATTGACAGGCGTATATCTGATATTTTGTTAGCCATTGCAGACACAAGTGCGGTTTATAATTTGATTGCAGAATGTATGGTTAATTTTGATTTTATGAATGAATGGCAAAATGCAACATTATCAAACATAATTAAATTTCCTGTAAACGAACAAAAAAAGATATCTTTTATTTTTTGTTTGCTCAATAATATTGATGATAGAAATCTTGATGCGACACAGGTTTTGGATAGATTCTTCTCTTATGACCCGATGCACTCACCATATGAAATTTTTTGTAAAACTGTTATTGAAGAATTTAAAAATTTGATTTTAAAAGCACTTGGTTTAAGCAAAACAAAGCAACTTGGTTCAAATGAAAATTTGAATAAACAAATGTCGTTTAGTGATATGTCTGATTTTGATGATAATTATAGACTTTTAATTTATAAACTTGGAGAACTTATTAGACTAGTTTCTTCAATGAAAAAAGTTAAATGTGTAATGGAAAAAAATGATTTAATTGCAGTAATTTCATCTTTTAAACAAGCAGCAATGGATAAAAGACCAGAATATTTATATTCTTTTGCAGTAACACTAAGTGCAGTTGTTGGTAAAAATAAAGATTTAAAAGTTAGAATAATTGAAATTGAAGATATTGTAAATAAAATTCTTTGTGGAGAATAAATTATGAATTTTGAAAAATTAAAACAAGTTAATCCTGGGCTATATGAAGATGACGAACTTATTGAATTTCGTAACTTGCTTGAAATTGAGTATGGTAAAATCACAGATTCATGGGCTGAGGAGTTCTCAGGATTTATTGATGAAGACTTTGACCCATATACTTTTTCTGGTGAAAGGAGAGTTAATAAGTTAAATAAAAAATATACAAAAGAATCGTCTGATATTTTGGTTGCTATTGACCTTATTAATGAAGAACTTAACAGACGTGAAAAATATAAAGAAGAACAAAGATATTCTGGAACTAGCAACTTTTCTTATGGAAATGAAAGTCTTGATGAATTTATTGAGAAAGAAGATTTAAAAACTCTTTCACATAAACAAGACATTGAAGAAGATAAATAATTTAATTTTAAACCCTTGCAAAATGATACTTTGTGTGTTATAATGCAATGGTTATATGGCATCATAGTCTAATGGTTAGGACACAAGCCTCTCACGCTTGGGATCAGAGTTCGATCCTCTGTGGTGCTACCAAACATAGAAGCGTATGCTTCTTTTTATTTTTGTTTTTTACAAGAGTACAAATGAAAAATATAATGAATTTTAGATTGGTTTTTTGTTGTGTGATTTCAATTATTGTTGCTGTGCTTTGTGCAACATTTATTTTTGTCACTAAAAATTCAAAACTTGTTATGTTTATTATTCTACTTTTGATATTTATTTTGCTTTTAATTTTATATTTTAAATTTAAGTTGAAAATTTTAGCACTTTTTAGTGTTCTTATACTTATTTTTAGTTTACCATTTATCAATTTATATGCAAGAACATTTAATATTGAAAAGGTTAATGAATTTGAAAATAAAGATGTTGTTGTGTATGGTAGGATTAGTGAAAATTATTCAAAAACAAGTAGTGGAAGTGTAAAAATTATTTTAGATAATATCACAATCACAAGCGAAGATGAGAGTACAGATGTTGGTGGAAAGATTATCATTTATATTGCATCAAAAAATTTGGATAAATCTAAATTAAAATTGGGTAGATTTATTTATGTTAGTACCATTCTTAAAACATATGATTTAAAAGATGATGTTTATAGGTCGGCTTCAAATCTTTCAAATGGTTATGTTGCCTATGGTTCAACTTATTTTTATAAAATTACTTATACAGATAAGTATGATGTGAAAATTAGAGATTCAATTAAGTCACATGCAAAAGAACACGCTGATAGTTTAAATTCTGAATATTCAGATATTGGATATGCGATGTTATTTGGAGATACATCAAAACTTGATAGTAAAACTAAAACCATTTTTCAAACGACAGGGATTGCACATTTACTCGCAGTTAGTGGTTTTCATGTATCGATTGTTCTTTTGATGATTAATTTTATTTTAAGAAAATTAAAAACGCCAGAAAAATTAAATATTTTTATTATAATTTGTTTACTTTTGTTTTATGCTTATTTATGTGAATTTTCAATTTCTGTTATTCGTGCAAGTTTTATGGCTCTACTTGCTTTGTATGCAGCACATAAAAGAAAACCCTATGACAATTTATCAGTTTTGTCACTTGTTGCTTTAATTTTGATTTCTATCAATCCATTTGAAATGTTTAATATTTCGTTTGTTTTAAGTTTTGTTTCGGTGTTATCAATAATTTTGCTTACTCCAAATTTTGAGCGTTTATTTAAAAAATGTTTTGAGGATAAATTTGCATCTACACTTGCAATAATTTTTTCAGTTCAGGTTGGAGTGACTGCCACATCAATTTATTATTTTGGTTATTTTAATCCACTTTCAATAATAGCAAACCTTGTTTCAATTCCGCTTGTTATGGTATCTTTTATATTATTTATATTAATTATGTTTTTAGTTGCAATATTTCCGTTTTTAACATTTCTTATAAAAATTTTTGATTTTGGAATGAGTGTTGTTGTTAAGTTTAATTATTTTATTGTGAGTTTGGATTTGGTTTTAAATTTTGCTAAAATATCTGCACTTGTTATTCCGATAATGATATTAATAATGTTTATTTGTAGTGATTTTACATTTTTTGAAAAGAGAGCAAAGGTTTTATCTTCAATGATTTTGATTGCAAATATTGGCTTATTACTTTTATTATGAGTAAGAAAGATGTATGAACTAGACAAAAAATGTCTAATTTGTTATAATTTGTTTTGAATTAAGTCTGTTATAAAATATAATTTTTATAATTAAGAGTTTTTTGTGAGGATAAATGAAATACACTGAACTTAAATCTAAACTTAAAGAAAAATTACAAAATGCCTATTTGATTTTTGGTGATGATAGGTATTTGTGTTTTGATGCTTTAAAAAAGATTGAGGATTCGGCAGGTATAACTATAAAAGATATGAATTCAGTTGTTGTTTCTGGTGAAAGTTCTTCAATTCGAGAAATTGTGGACTCAGCAAATATTTATCCTTTTGGTGATAATTATCGTTTGATTGTTGTTAAAAATTTGGAGCAATCAAAGTCAAAACAAGATAAGGAAATTTTAAAAAAATATCTTTCTTCTCCGTTGTCATCAACCATTTTGGTATTTTTTAGCCCAGAAGGTGCGGATTATTTTAAAGGAATGAATGGTATTGAATTTGTTGATTGTAATAAAATTGATGCTAAGTTTATTTCGGCTTTTATTAAAAATCAATTAATAAAAAATGATATATCTTCTTCTGACGAAGCAATAGATACTCTCATAACTTTTTGTGCAAATGATATGACAAGGATTACTAATGAACTCGAAAAACTTATGGCTTATTCTTTGGATAGTAAAAAGCTTTTAACAGAAGATATTAAAAATTTTGTTATTGAAGATAGGGAATATCAAATTTATGAACTTGCTGAATTTATTGCAAAAGGTGAATCTTGGAAAGCTATGGATTTGATTGATAGTTTTGCGGTTAAATCGGGGAGTGGTTTTTTGATTTTATCACCACTTTTTAATAATTATAGGAGAGCACTTTACATTTCAATTAACAAGGATAAAACTTCTGCTGAACTTGCCAATCTTTTAGGTGTTAAAGAATTTGCAATTAAGATGATGAAAAAACAGGTTGAAGTTTTCTCTCCAAAAAAACTTAAACAGATTGTTGATATGATTGCCGAGTATGATAAAAAAATAAAAGTCGGAGAAATGAAGGAAAATATTGCAATAAAAACTATTGTTTTAAATATACTAAACATAAGAGGAAATTAATGACAAATAATAACTTGCAAACTATTTCAAGAACAAAACCAAAGAATTGGATTTATATTTTATTACTTTATATTTCATTTATATGGACCAGTATATATCCAGTGATGAATGCGTTGGTTAATAATTATACTTTTGGATACGGAAATTTATTTGATTTAGCAAATCCTAATTTTACATCTATAATTTTTATTTTGCTTATTGAAGCATTATTTTCACTTGCAATTTTTGAGATTATTTTTGCGATTTACAGATGGATACTCCAATTCAAAATTTATTCTTTTATAGTTCCAACAGATAAACTTAAAATTGAATCAAGATTATATTTTATTTACAGAAATATTATTTTAGGTATTTTTATCAACCTTTGTTTCTTTCATCCATATCTTTACATTTTTGTACCATTTGCAGATATTGTAATTACAATGGCTATGGTGATTTTGTATACTGTTCATTTAAACAAAACTTATTCAGAGTCTATTGTTTCTCATTTTGTATTTAAAAACTTTTGTTATCCAATCTTCGTTTTTGAAGCAATCATGATTTTAATTCAAGTTGTGGGGGTGATATAATGAAGAAAATATTTAAATTTTTAGCGTTCGCTTTTACACTTTTATTTGTATTACCATTCATTCCATTTACAGGCATGAAAAATTTATCTGTTTCAAATGCAGAAAGTACACAAGATATAGAAAATTATGTTTCACAAATTTTGGATTTTAATAATTTTAAAAATAAAGTTGATGCTATTTTGAATGATTATATTAAATTTGATGAAAGAATTGCTGGTTCAGATGGTGAAAAACTTGCAGCAGATTATATTGTTGATTTTATGAAATCACAAACTAATCTTGTTCCTAAAAGAACGACAGTTGTTAAAAACGGAATTCAAAATTTTGAATTTTTGTCAGAGATGACTGGGGTTTATGAATCGTCACAAAATATTATTTTTGATTATAATGTTGAAGGTGAAAGTAAAACAATTATACTTGGTTGTAGTTATGATGCATATGCATATGTTTATAATGAAGAAACTTTTAATTATGAATATAAAGGTGTGGAAGGTGTAAACAATTCTGCTGGTAGTGTGGCATTGTTGCTTGCGATTGCATCAGAAATTCAGAATTTGAATTTAAACTATAATGTCGAAATTGTGTTTTTTGGTGCAGGTGATTTTGATAATGCTGGTTCAAGTTTTTTTGTTCAAGGCATTTCAAAAGATGAGGCAAAAAATATTCTTTGTATGATAAACTTTGATAACATTGCTCTTGGTGAAAATTCGTATTTTTATATAAATGAAACAAGCAATAAATTTTCAGATTTTGTAAATAAAACAGTGAAGAATAATGAAATTAATATTAAAGAAGTTGATACAACACATTTAAACAAAACTTTACTTGCAAAGCCAAATGAACTTGGAATTAAATATAAACATATTGCAATGAGTTCAGATAACTACAATTTTATGAAATCAAATATTTTGTCGATAAATTTCTTTGCTGGAAACTATTCAAATGGAATAGTTATGGGAAGATCTGAATATGCGGATGCTGATGTTATAACTTATACGCTTGATGATAATTTAAATTATATTATTGAAAATTATGAAGAAAATGCTATTGAGAAAAATTTATATTCAGTTTATTTAACGATAAATAATATTTTGACTGACTCTGATTTTATATCTGTTTTAAAGGCGAGTCAAAATTCTAACAATTTGTTTTATTCATTCTTTGGAAACGAAAAGCTTGTGATATTTTTAACTGTTATTGCATTTGTTATTATGATTGTAGTTGCAATGCTTATACATTTCAACTTAACAAAAAAATCATATTACGCAAATCTTGAAATTGGATTTTTGTCTTCGGTTATAAAAATTTCTGAACATATTAGCGATGGGGAAAGTAATGAAGATGTTGCAAAAGTTGTGAGTCAAGTTATTGCACAAGATATTAAAAAGAATAAAACTATTAAAAGAAAACGCAAAAAAGATTAAGAAAAAATGGCTAAATTTTAGCCATTTTTATTTTGGTTTATTTTAAAATTAATCTATTATAAAAAATAAAAAAAATGTCGAATTTTAGTGCAAATATAAATTTTATTATTTTTTAATTTTTACAAAAAATTTGCTAATTTTGTCAGAAATTGTAAAATGAAAAATTTGTCGAATTTTAATTTTAGGGCATAAAAAAACAGAACAAAACCGTTCTGCATTTTCATTATTTCTTTTTAGTTTCAACTTCACCTTTAAGTTTTGTGAGTTCAACTGAAAGACTTGCTTTTTTGTTATTTGCTTTATTCTTATGAATAATTCCTTTTGAAGCCTCTTCATCAATTTTTGAGAAAGTTTCAGGAAGCAATTGTTCTGCAAGTTTTACGTCTTTATTTGAAATTGCTGTTTCATATTTCTTAATAGCAGTTTTTAACTCACTACGTTCACTTTTATTACGAACATTATTTCTAAGGGCTACTTCTTGTCTTTTTTTTGCTGATTTAATAATAGGCATTTTATTTGCTCCTTTGCAATATTACTGCTCATAATTCTAGCACAGATTTTGTTAATTAGCAAGTATTTGATTAAAAATTTTTATATAATTTTGTTTAGTTATTTTAGAATAGTCTGATAGTTTAAAAATTATGGATTTTTTTGTAAATGACAAATTTTTATCATTTAGATGTTTTATAATTTGTTTTGCAACGCCAAAATTACCACTTATAAGTGGCTTTTTAGTTGCGATGCTTATATTCTCCTGAATAAGACAATAATGAGTGCAGCCTAAAACAATACAATCGTAGGTGTTGGATTTTGCACTGATTGTATATAAATTTTTTATTAATTTTATTCGTGATAAAAAATTTTCACTAAATTCAAGTGGTTGATTATTTTTGCATGAAAAAATATCGTCAGGATTTAAATATGCTGAACTGTTTCTACATTTCGATTTTTTTGTGGAATAATTTTTATGCGTGAGAAAAAATTCAATGTTATATGCAAAGTCTGGCATGCATAAACTTGTAATCTTATTGGGAAGATTATGCTTTAATTTTAAATATTTACTTTGATGAGCTGTGACGGGTGTTGAGAGTGTTAAAATTTGATTAAAACCCATTTTGCTTGCAAGCCGAATGGCTGGCTCAATGCCAACAAAATCTATATTTTTATATATACTTCTGAGTTTGTCAATAGATGAAGTTGTGGCAGTGTTGCATGCTAAAACTACCATTTTTACATCATATTTTTCAAGCATTTTATCTATAATCGATTTTAAGATAAATAGAAGTTCCTTTTTCGTTCGTGAGCCGTAGGGACAATTTTTGTTGTCCGCAAAATATATAAAATTTGCAGGTATCATTTTATATATTTCGGCTAGTGTAGATAGTCCACCTGTTCCACTATCTATAAATAAAATATAATGTTTTTTCATATTAAAGTATATGCTTAAAATGTTGTTTAGTGGCAGATTTTAAGAATTTTACAAGAGAAATATCGACATTGATTTTGTGTTGTATTCAAAATAAAAAACCTAGCATGCTAGGTTTTTTATTTATTATTTAGTTGAAACTTTGCCTCTTGCTCTAAGTATGAAAATTGTTATAAACAATACTAATACGCATGAGAGAGAAATGAGTACAATAGCAGAAGTGTTTAATGATTTTGAAAGTTTGAATGTTTTTGCATCTGTGTTTCCCATTGAGTCAACAACTACAAAGCTGTAAGACCCATAGTCGGTGAAAGTTAGGGTGTTGTTGCCAGTTTCTGAGTTTAGTGAAAATGTTCTTATTTCATCTCCAAATGTGACTGTAACGGTTAAATTTCCGACTCCGTAGAATGCTACATTAACAGCTGTTTTTGTGCTTGCGGAAGTGTCTATTGATGCTTGTGGCATACCATAACTGATTTCAAAATTATTTATGAATGTTTTATTTAATGTTTGGGTGTTCGAAGTGTGTGTTGTTCCATTGCTTGAAATTTTATATCCAATTAAAATAGCACTTGGAATTCTTGTTTCATATTTTTGAATAATTGTTTTATATGGAACTATTGCCTCATAAGTGTCACCAGTTGTTGTGTGTGTTATTCTTAGTGTATCACCATTAACGCTTTCAGATTCAAATGTTTTGTTGTCAATGGTGTAGGTTGTTTTTGCATATTTTACAACTGTGAATTCATATTCAATTCTTGTTTGGTTGTTTGAACCTGCTTTGTAAATATAAATTTGATAGAATGCGTCTTCGTCAAATTCAAGTGAAAATTCAGAAGTTCCATTTAAAAATTCATTAATTTTGTCTGTTGTGTAAATTGTTGGAGTTGGAATGTTGTCGCTTCCGCCAAATGTTGTTTTTATGATTTCTATTCTATCAATTACATCACTTAAAAGTTTTCCATTATCAAACTTTAAATTTTTGAATGTTACTTTTACATTGTTATTTAATGTTGAACCGCTAACAATATAATTTAACTGTTCATTATTTTGATTTATGGTTTGAGCAATTAAATATATATTGTCAAAATCTTCAACAGTATCTTCTTGATTTTTGATATAAAAACTTGTTTGATAATAATTTGAATTTTTTAGTCCTAATTTATAAGTTGAGTCGAAAATTTCGATTGAATATCTTCCAGTTTCATTAAAAATAAATGAGAATTGGTTTAAATATTCGCTTAAATAAGAAGGGAATTTTTGGTCGTTATTTAGTTGGTTTCCATTTGTAAGTGCTGAAGCTAAATATTTGTTATTGCTTGAATTGAAACCGTCTATATAATTTACAAATAAATAGTCAGTGCCACCATAACTTTTTGAATAAATTTCGTAGTCATAGATAAATCCGTTATAATTAAGTTTGATATAAAGTGGATTATATTCGGTGTATGTATTGTTCATTAAATCTATGGTAAGTTTATCAAATTCTAGGTCTTTTTCTAGCATTGTATCTGAAAATGGAGTGCTATTTCCATTTGTATAGCTATTGAATGTTGCAAATGGAGTTTCAGTATTTTTAAAGTTTATTATTGGGCGAGTGAGGTTGATTGTATAATCAATATAACTTGGGCCAATAATGGTATTAAGAAAATTGATTCTAACATTAAGTGTGCTATTTGGAGCATTGCTTTTTAAAGTGTAACTTGAAATGATGTTTATTTTATTTTCTGTTGAATTATAAGAAATTAAATTGTTGTATTCAGTTGTTATATTTGCATTTACAGCACCTCCTGGTGTTGCAATTGGTTTATTGTAGAATACTTGTAAATTGTTTCTAGAATCGAAAAGATAATAATATGTTACATTTTTATAAACGAATATTCCATCTTCAAAAGATGATAGGTCAATTGGTTCTTCATAAGTAATGATGAAATTGTCTATATTGCTTGGTGTTATTTGATAATTGTAACTAAAAGCGTTGAAAGTCATTGTTAAGGAGTCATTTGTGATAATGTAAGTTGAATCACCAAAATTGTTGAAATTTGAGTAGTTTAATGATTGTCCATTTTGAGAAAATGAAACATATTGTTGAATTGCATCTCCAAGTGGAGCAGCAGATGTTTTTGTTTTATTTTGTTCATAACAAAGTCCTTGCACCAAGAACACTGATGCAACGATAAATATCATTAAAACTACTAAATTTTTAATTTTTTTCATTATGCGTTTCCTTAAAATTAATCTGAATAGTCATCATTGCTAAGAACAATGCTATTACGTCTTCTAATATCATAGAAAACTTCACTTTCTTTAAATGTTCTTCCAGGAATAAATTCAGCTGGTACACTTCCAATTTTGTAGATATCTAAGCATTTGAAATATGGAGTAACGATTGCTTTGCAAGGATATTGTTGGAAGTTGTTTGTGATATTTTGGCCAAGTGGAATTTTGTCAAGTTCTGATGGGTGAATGAGTGGAACTTGTTGAAGTGATGTACTTGTTGAAGATGAGCCTTTGTCTTGTCCATGTGATTCACTCTTTGTTCGACTGTCAACTTCGATTGTGTGGTTTCCAAGTTCTTTCGAAAATTCTTCACGAGTTTTAAGGTCAGGAGTTCCATAGAAAAGTGTTGAACGGCATTGGCCTCTAACGATTTCTGCGACTTCTTTACCATAAACATCATCAAGTTGGGAATATGACTGTATTGCCATGTTGAGGAATATCCATCTAGATCTTGCAACGGTGATGATTCTGTTTAAACCTTCAATTTTTGGCATGTTGGCAAACTCATCTAGGATATAGAATAATGGTCTTTTTAAGTGTGCCATTTTATCTTCGTTCACACTTTCATTTGCACGAGCTTTTTGAACAAATTCTTTGTATGCTTGTGAAATACATACACTGGCAAGTTTATATCTTGTTGCTCTTTCGTCAGGAATTTTGATGAAAAATGCAGTTGGTCTATCATCGAATTCTGTGAAACGAATATCGTTTGCAGATGTTAAGAAACAAATACCATTATCTGAGAAAAGAGAAAGGTTTGTGTTTAGTGAAGACATGTAGCCATCACGAGTAACAGTTGCTTTTGTTTGAGTGATGTTTGTTGAAAGTTCTCTTGATTTTGAAAGTGGGTCACGTCCGCTGAAATAATCTTTAACAACTTCAAAGTCATCATCTTTGTTCATTGCAATTTTATATGCATTAAAGAAACAGAATTTTTCTTTTGTCATTCCAAGTGCTTCATTTTCACTATCTTCAAGCATGGCAATCATACAAGCAAGGAAATAGTCTCTTGCACCATCTGTCCATTGTTTATTTTTTGGGTCTGGGTCTGATGGAACGATTGCACTTGCAATATCTGTTAAACTTTCAATACAATCATCTTTTATTTTTTGTTTTTCAACGTCAACTTCAACAAGTGTTTCACGAAGAGTTCCAAATGCTTTACCTTCAAATTCATACCATTCAGAACTTTTGATGTCACCTGCTTTTAAAAGGTTAGGGTAGTTTCTGATTGGGTCATTGGTGTGTTTTAAGATTTGTTCTTCCATGTGTGTACGTTTTTGCCACTGTTCATAGATGTTTTCAAGTGGATTCCAACGTTTACTTGCATATGGTTGAGTTAAGTCAAGTTGTAGAACTGTGTAACCTTGGTTTTTGAGTTTTAAACTGTGGTGAGCATAAATTTCACCCTTAGGGTCTGTTATGAATACTGATGGACGATTTTTAAGTTCTGATAAAATTTGCATTGTTGGTTCAACCCAGCAAGCAGTTTTACCAGTACCAGATGCACCGACGATTAAAACGTGGCATTCAGGTGTGAAGTGAATATTGATATTTCCATGTTTAAGTTCAAATCTGAATGGTACACCTTTGATGCTGAGATTTTTTAATTCAGTGAACTTACAATGTTTGAAATGCTTATCAAGTTCTTTTAGTGAGGCAAAATGTTGGTTTTCCATCGAACTTTTACCTTTGAGTTTTCCATCTTTGTCTTTTGCAGTGAGTGAAACGATGTAGAAAAGGTATCCTACACCAAAAATGATGAATGCAATTGTAAGTGTGTTACTGCTGAATGGTTCAAAACCTTTATGGAATAAAAAAATGTTTAGTAAAATACTAATAACATATGAACCAACAATCATTAAACCTGTTACAATGAAAAATGTACTAAACTTAAAGGATCTTTCGGTGAAATCAGCCATAATATACCTCTTTTATAATAAATATAATATATCACTTTGAATTATATCATAATGATTTTGTTAAGTGCAAATGTTTGTTGCTTGTTGTTTTAAATATTTAACTTTTAAAAAGAAAATAATATGATATAATTAATAATAATTCTAAAAAATTACAAAATCACTTGCTTGTAATATTTTTTTTTGATACTATTAATATAGAAATTTATAATTGGTGGTTGATATATGAATGCACTTTTTAATTTATTTTCATATATAGCTGCATCTTCTGGTGAAGGTGTTTTGAATCCAATATACGAGGGTATGTCCCTTGTTGGTCCATATGCTATTGGTGTTGTTGTTGCACTTAGCACTTTTTATGGTATATTTTTGGGTGCAAAATATGCAAAAGCAGAAAATGAGGCTGATAAACTTAATGCTCAAAAAACTCTTGTAAATTTTATTATTGGGGCAGTTACTGTCATAATATTGTTATCTGTTCTTTATGCAATAAGAGGTCCTCTTGCTGCATGGATTAATGAATAAATTTTTAATTGTTTACCCTAATAAAAACGCCGCTCCCTTGGCGTTTTTATTATGTTTATTTTTGTTTATTTGCTTTGTATAAAAAGCGATTTAAAAGTCAAATATATAAATATATAATTTTTTTAGAAAAAATAAAAAAATGTAATTTTATGTTGTTTTTATTTGCCTTAAAAAATTTTATATGATACTATTTAATTAGTCGATTAAATAATTTTTTATTATAAGGAGAAAATTATGAACATTTTAAGTCTTTTAGCAGCCAATGTTGCAGATAGTTCAGCAACAGCAAATGTTATCAACCAATCATATAATACATTCCTTAAAATTGTTAACACAATTCTTCCTGTAACAATCGCAGTTTTGCTTGTTATTGGTATGTTCTATGGAATTCAACTTGGTGTTAAATATGCAAAAGCTGATGACGATGAAAAGAGGAAACAAACAAGACAATCTCTTATCAACGTTGTAGTTGGTGTGCTTATTGCTATCATCTTTGTTGCAATCATTGAAATCATCCTTAACCAAGGATTCATTAAGGATATGTTTGGTTCAGCATTGACAACAACTTCTATTGCATAAGAAAGTTGAAAATTTAAGTAATTTACTTAATTAACACATGCTTTTTTGCATGTGTTTTTTTATTGTTAAAATTAAATTAGATTGATATTTTTTGGTGTTTTACGATTAAAAATTTGATAACAAATAAATACTAATTATATCATTAATAAATGGCTAAAAATTTGCCTAAAAATGTAAAAAAATGTAATAAAATCTCAAAAAAATGTATTTTTCATAGACATCAAAAAAATTAATGATTATTAAAAAATAATTATATTAAAAAAAATGAAAAAAATTAAAAAAAATTGTCGTAAGTTAGCCCATTTATTTGTTTTATTTTGAGTATATATGTTATAATAAATATGGTGTAATATCAACAAAAGAATTGGTCATCAAAAATCATATAAATTCTATGTATTTTTCAAGACTAAAATGGGGGAAATATGTCTTTTATAAAAATTGGTACAGCCTTGTCAAATTTTATATCACAGATAAATCCAACTAAGTTTCATAACAAGGGATGGGTCTTTGCTCATGTGGGCGAATGGATTGGCAATTTGTTTACAGCATTTGGACAATTGTTTGTTACTTGGTTTTATTGGATTTGCAAATGGCTTTTAGCTTTTGTTGATTTTTTGCAGTATTTCATTCAGAAACTTATAGGTCTTGATTATTGGTTGAACAATAATGCTTACACACTTTCAGGTGCAACAAAAAATGATATTTTATTTTCATTTTTGTTTGATGACACAGTTCAAAGAGTTTTTCGTGCAATGATAGCAATTTTTGCAGTTTTATTAATTTTGTTTACTATTGTTGCGATTATAAGACAAGAATGGCAATATATCACTGGTGAAAAATTTGGTGATGGAAGAAGCAATTCAAAAGCTTCAATAATTAAAAATTCATTAAAAGCCATTGCTCTTGTTTTGGTGTTCCCTTTGATTCTTGGAGTTGGTATTATTTCTTCAAATGCAATATTGGCTTCGTTGGTTAAGGCATTGAACATTGATATGGCGTCAACATTTGGTGGAACAATATTTTACATTTCCACACAAAGTGCAAATAAATATCGAGACTATGCGGACAGTGATGCCCGAGTCGCAACTAGTGACCAAGTTACATTTTACATGGTTAACAAAGATTTGAATGGAAACGATATTGATCCTAAAAATTCAAAAAGAAAATATCTTTTAAAACTTGGTGGTGCTCCATATGGTCCTAACAATGAAAAAGGACATTATGTTGTAAACTATAAGGACTATCTTGAATTTATTAATTCTAGAAATGGTTATGCAGAAAAATTTACAGTAAATGCAATTTTTGATGCGATTAATCCAAAAAATGAAGGCAATTTCAGTGGTTTTTGTATTGGCTTAAATGTTGATGGAACAAGATATTATTACATGGTTCGTGCAAATAGTGATAAGAGCGTTGGCATGTATTATTATCTCAAATATGTTTTAAATGCCGAAATAATGACTAGTGAATCAAATATTGGATCTTCTTCTATCCAAAGTGACCTTCGTAGTAGTTTTTCACAAATAGATGGTGAATCATGTTATATTTCTAATTTAAACTTAAATGATTTTGGTGCTAAGAGTGGTGTTATTACAGCATGCTATAACACTTGGTATTATTCTACTGTTTATATGCAATCATTTGGATTTGGAGCAAGTGAAAACTCAGTTAATGTTAACAATGCTATTGATAGCACTGGTGGCTTTGGATTTTTAGATAAACTTGGTCTTAGCAATTTTTCATCTTTAAGAGTTATTTACAATAACGATATTATCTCTCCATATTTTGATGGCGGTCAACTTGGTAATGTTCAGTTGCAATCAGAATATTATGTTATGGCTGATATAATTGATTTTATTGTTCAAACAGACTGCACACTTTATATGATTGATGCAACTTCATCAAGTATTGACTGGAAGTATCAAGGAAATTCTGCTGATGGATATCATGTTGATACAAGATGGATAAGTTCTACTGAAAAGACTGATGGAACTCATAATTATGATAGTACATACAATTCATTGCCTCTTGTAGTTTCATATTCGGAAGAATGTGAAAATGAATTTGGTAATGTTCTTTACATGGCTAATAAGGGAGTTAGCAATGAGGTTGATGGTTCAACATATATTATGTGTTGGAAAGTTTCTAATGGTGGAACTTCAAAATATATTCCTGTTGTAAATGGTAAATCTTATACTGATCCAAGCACAGGTAATACTTATAACTTTAAGTCAGATTATTATACTTCAAATTACAGAGGTGTAGTTGTTGCAAAGGGTACTTTTGATACAGATGTTAATTCAACAAATGCTAAAAGAGGAAACCCAACATATTTAAAGAGTTCAGTAAATATTGAAGATGGTAAGGATAAAATTTCAATTAGTGAGAGTGATCCTTATTATTACGAAATGGCAGAAAGTGGGGGAATTAATCAAACTATTGAACCAATTACATCTGCAAGTTTTGAAGCAAGTTCAAAATTTATTTCAAATATTTCTGCAAATGTAGAAACAAGCACAACTTATGAACTTGATTATGATACTGGCGATGATAATGTTCGTTGGTATAAATTTAGATCAAAGAATGCTGAGGGTGGAGTTGTTGAGGATAGAGTGACTTTATCTTCAACAATTATGCAATCACTAAGCATATCAATGTATTTATTAGATAGTAATAATCAAAAAATAATTACATCTGCGTCTTATGATAACATTAAACAATCTGTAACTGAAAAAGGTGTAACATATACAGATTATTTATATTTGACTTATGACGGTTTTTACACAATTGTTAGGGCTGATTTTAATAATAACAGATTTACAATTTGTAACATGTATGTTGAAGGTGGTGAAGTAAAATATTCTCCTATTGTTCCTAGTGACCAAATGGAAAAAGAACCTACTGTACAATTGCAGACCATTAATTATACAGTCCAAGTAAATTATGATTATACAGACAATGGAATTCATTATAGTGGTATTTTTAATGATTTAAAATTAAAGCCAAGAGATTTTACTTATTCTTCTGCATCTGTTAAAGATGGTGTTAATACATATTTATTTAGAACTACTGATGCACAAGGTGTGACATTTAAAGAATCTGATAGCAATGGTACAACTAAACCTGATGGTAAGACTATGACAAAATATGAAATAATGAATTTCTATTTTGATAGTTCTAACTTAATTAGTCTTTCACAAAACACTAGTGATGCTGATGTTAAGGGAAGAATAACTTTTGCAAATCGTTCAGTTGGAACAAGTAATAGTGTTATTACTTATGGAAATAAATATTATACATTCTATCTTTACAATTTTTATACTGGTGCGGTTGGAAATTCTTCTAATTATACATTGAAAAAATATGATTCTGATAGCCAAAAAATTTCAAGTGATGTTGTTAGCAGACCAACAGATGATGAATTTAAATTTACTATTAAAGTAAACCAAGATAATTTTTATTGGGACGATAGAAATACATCTTATGGTTTATATAATGGTAATATTTATGTTGCAACAGTTTATAAAAATATAAATACAAGTGTTGGAAGTATTGATGTTCTTCCAAGTACAACTACAAGTGTTCTTTATAATGGTAAAACTTATTATAATGTTATTACTACTAATAGATTCGATACTGATGATAATATGGTTTTGAATTATAATAACATTAGAGAATCATTCATGACAGGTTGTTATCGTGATAATGCCGATTACAATGCTGCTAGATCTGATTTTGAATTTAGAATTAAGTGGCTTTTTAGTTCAAATGTTAGACTTAGGATTTCATTTGGAAATATGGATATGAGTAGAGGAAACATATCTACTTATTTCAAACTTGATGAAGGGTTGACATTTGACTACTTTTTCAGCAATAGAGTAAATTTAGATACATTCTATATTCCTTCTTCAATTAGTTACTGGATTATTGTTATTGCTTCAATTTTGATTATTAAAGTTTTAGGACAAGCAATTTGGGGTGTTATTAAACGTTTCTATGAAATAACATTATATTTCCTTGCTATGCCTGCGGTTGCTTCGACAATTCCACTTGATGGTGGACAAAGATTTAAAAGTTCAATACAACAACCTTTATTTAAGAAGGTTTTAAGTACTTATGGTGTAATTTTGGGAATCAATGTATTCTTTGTTTTACTTGCACCTGTTAAATCTATTTCTAATATATTTACTGCCGAAGATATCGCAACATCTGGAAGTTATTTCTTACAACATTTGCCTTTTAACTATAAAGTTTTGAATTTATATGTTTATATATTATTTATTCTTGTTGCATTTACAATGATTAACACACTTCCATCTACAATTTCAACACTTGTTGGTGGTGACGATGTTCATGATGAAGGTGGAAAAGTTCGTAAACAAGCTGGTGAGGCTTTAAGTTCAGCAGGAAAAACATTCTCTGGCCGTGGACTTATGGAAGGCGTTGGCACTGCTTTCAAGGGTGCAAAAGATATGGTTCCTGGTGGTGCGCTTGTTGCAGGTGCTGCTAAGGGTGGAAAAGGTCTTTATGATTGGGCTAAGAATAAGGCTGGTCAAGGTGAAGGTTTTGAAGGAGGCAATGGAACTGGCGAAGAAAAAGGTGATAAAACTGATGCTTCGAGAGAAGATGGTGATGAAGAAACAGAAGGTGGCGTAGAAGGTTCAGTTGAAAATGCTGAGGCTACCGCTGGTGGTGAATCAAGTGGAAGTTCTGCTGCTGTGAAAGATATGACTGGCATGGATTCAAGTGTTATGGAAAATGGAACTGATGCTCAAAAAGCAGCGTATCAAGCTGCTCAAAGCATGGTTGGTGTGACAGATGATGAAATGGAATCTATGGCGGCACAAGAGTTTAATGAAAAAATGACAACTAAGGCAAACGATGTAGTTGGTTCTGACTTTAATGCTGGTGCTGCAACTGCCGCAGCTGCTCGTAACGGAGTTAGTGCAGGAAATGCTGCTTTTGCCGGTGTTGCTGCTGGTCTTGCAGGTAAGGCAGATAATGCTGCAAAAGCTGATGCTATAAGGTCAACTCTTTCTGGCCAAGAGCTTGAAGATTTTAATAAAGCATTTGAAACTGATGCAAATGCTGCTATTGCTGCACATAATATTGAAGCTAGTGCAGATGGAACAGTTAAAGTTGATGGAAAAATGGCTGGTGCTGCGGCTTCAAAAGGTTTACTTGAAAGTGCTATGAAAGAAGCAACTGATGAAGAAATCAATACTGCTCTTCAAAGTGATGCGGGAGCAAGTGCTGCTGCTAGTGCTGCGGTTGCAGAAAACCTTGCAGGTGTTGTTGATGTTACTGCTGGAACAGGTTTAGGTCAAAGAATTCTTGATATTGCAAATCAAAATCAAGGTATGCAAGATGCTGCTTTACTTAACTATTTCAATACCCAAGCAAGTGCAGATGAGAAAAAGAAGTTTGCTGATACTTATGGTATTGCTATTGGTGAGGATGGCAAACTAAATGAAGAACAAGCAATGTATGCAATTCAAAATAACAGAGATAATATTAAAGTTAAAAATGAAGATGGATTAAAAACTGCAATGGCAGATGTTATAAAAGAAAAAGCTGCCAGTGGAGAATTTAAAGTTACTGCTTGGGATTTACAGAAGAATGCAGATGCTTCTGTTACCGAAGATCTTGTTGCTAAAAAGAAAGCAGAAATGGCTAACCTTGCTGAACATAATATTTTGGAAGGTGCTTCAACTCAACAAAAAGCACAAATTTTGGATAATGTTGCTCATCAACTTATTGCTGATGATAAGGGTGGTGAACTTGGAAGAAAACTTCAAGATATTCAAGATAAAACAAAGGGAATGTCCGCAGAAGATAAATTAAAAGCTTATGAAGAAGCTGGTTTAACAGAACTTCTTGCTAGAACTGCAACAATTGATCAAAATTTAGCAAAAGATGCTAATGGTAATTTGATCAACACTCATTATGAAGAAAATCAACATCATGCAAGAACCAAAGAAGAAGAAAAAGCAGAACAAGAGCTTGCTGTTGAAGCAATCCTTGCTGACAGTCCAGAATCAATTGTAAATGCATTTGCAAATTCAGAAATTGATAATAAGAATGCAATAGCATTGAGCGCAGTTCAAGATTATGTTAAAGATTCTAAACTTACTGATGAGCAAGCACTTGCAGAAGTTGCTAAAACTATGAATTTGGGTGATCTTAATTTGCAAGGTTTCTCAAATGAAGATATTGCTCTTGCATATAAAACTGCTGAAAAATTAGGTGATACAGCAAACTTTAAAGATTATCTTGATAAAGTTAATGGAGATCCAACTGCTCTTCTTGAAAATATTAAGGACAAAGACAATGTTGGTTTCCAAAGTGTAAAACGATCATTAATGTCTAATTTAACACCTGAACAAAAACAAGAACTTGCAGAAAATGCTGCATCTTCTGGATACTTAGGTCTTAGCAGAGTTGAGATCGGAAGAGCACACGTCTGAACTCCAGTCACGCACGGACATCTC
>CANCYS010000005.1 GCA_947382485.1 uncultured Clostridia bacterium
GACGACCGGGCGGGCGTGACTGAGACCGGGTAGTGACTGGGCTGGGCGGACGACCTGGCGGACGTGACTGAGACCGGGTAGTGACTGGGCTGGGCGGACGACCGGGCGGGCGTGACTGAGACCGGGTAGTGACTGGGCTGGGCGGACGACCGGGCGGACGTGATTAAGTTTAAGGGCGGTGCGGGAGACACTGCGATTGGATTTTTAAAGATTGAGTAGGACTACATCAGGGTTTTCAATGTGGTGCGGGGACGGACTGGGCGGGCGAGAAATTAGGGCGGTATGGGGGGACACTGCAATTTAATTTTTAAAATTGAGTTGGGGACTACAACAGGGTTTTCGAGGCTGTGCGGGGACTGGAACTGGATTTAGGGCTGAGGAGTGGTGAGTAAAATTGAGAAAAATTGTTGAGAGATATTTTTGTTTATAGATAATATTTCAAAAATTAATTATAATAAATTATTTAAGTAAGGTTAAAATTTCATTATGCAAACGAAGATGCAAAGTAAAAAAACTTATATCATTGACATTGTTATTGTCCTGATTGTTACGGGACTAACAATTTTTTACTTGGCTCACAATGGCATTTTTAATGATATTTCTAGCCTTAAAGAGATTTCTTGGTACGGTTTAATCACTTTAATTGCTATTACTGCTGCTTGCATTTTGCTTCGAAGTGTTGTTTTTTATACTTCTTTTAAAAATACTGACTCTGGCCTTGGATATGGTTCGGCAATCTGTGCTTATATGTTTGGAACTCTTGGCTCTGGCGTTACGCCATTTAAAATTGGACATTTTCCATTTATGTTTTACTATTACGGCAAACGAAAAGTGCCTTTTGAAAAGAGTTTAGGCATTATTTGTATGAACCAAATTATTTATTCCTTGACAACAATTTTTACTTATTTATTGGTTATGGTGGTTTGTCTTGCTAAAAAAACTACTATCGTTGTGCAGGAAACGACTATTCATATTTGGATTTTTGCCTTGATTGGATTTTTGTTTAATCTTGGAACTTTGATTTTGGTTTTACTTATGACTTACATCAAAAAGTTTCACAGTGCTGTTGTGAAATGCTTATCTTTTTTCTTATTCAAATTTAAAAAGATTTCATCAAGGGAAGAATATGAATCTGAACACACTATTAAGATGCAAATTTACAAAGAACAAATCAACTTTGTTTTAAAACATTTACACAAGTTTATTCTTACTTTTTTAAGTTTCTTTGTTTATATTATTTTATATTACACGCTTCCATACATAATTTATTTATTCATGACAAAAGCGACTTTCTCTCTTTC
Source organism: uncultured Clostridia bacterium (assembly GCA_947382485.1). GTDB lineage: Bacteria > Bacillota > Clostridia > Christensenellales > UBA1242 > RGIG1681. The sequence goes on from CANCYS010000005.1 coordinate 1,302, forward strand.
TGACTTGGTGTTCTTTTTTGCTCTTAGTCAAGCCATGACTTATATTACTAATGTTATTCCTGTGCCTGGCGGAACTGGCGTTGCTGAATTTAGTTTTCTTGTTATATTTGGTTTGGTGTTTGCCGAAAACATGGTTGGGGCAGCCATGATTGTTTGGAGAGTTTCAACTTTTTACATTCCTATTTTGATTTCATTTATAATTTTTATTGCTACCATGATAAAATATAAAAAGAAGGCTGATATTGCTAATATTAAAACTGAAAATTCTGAGCATGATGTTTCTTTAAAATAATGGTTTTACTGGCACAAAATTCACATTTTCTCATACCTTAAAATTATGGAGGGGAAATGTTTTTAGGAAGTTGTGTAGCTCTTGTTACGCCATTTAACAAAAATGGCTCAATTAACTATTTTTCACTTAAAAATCTTATCGATTATCAAATTGCTTGCGGTACAAAAGCAATTCTTATTTTGGGAACAACGGGTGAATCTGCCACAATATCGGAAGAAGAACGCATTAAAATGATTAAGTTTTGTGTTTGTTTGACACAAAAAAAAGTGCCTCTTATTGTGGGTTGTGGGTCTAATTCGACCAAAGAAGCTGTTAAAAAATGCAAACAAGCCGAATCTCTTGGTGCAGATGGTGTGCTTGTTGTTTCACCATATTACAACAAATGCAACCAAAAAGGTCTTTTTTTGCATTACAAACAAGTGGCTAACTCTACAAAACTTCCCGTCATCATTTATAATGTTCCATCGAGAACTGGTGTTAACATTTTGCCTGAAACAGTTTTGAAATTGTCTAAAATTAAAAATATTGTTGGTATTAAAGAGGCTAGTGGAAACTTGCAACAATTGGCAACTCTTTGCCATATTTTGCCTAAGTCATTTTCTGTGTTTAGTGGTGATGACGGACTTGCTTTGCCGAGTTTTGCACTTGGAGCAAAAGGGGTTATTTCTGTGACTGCAAACTGTTATCCTGAGCAGGTTCAAATGCTATCTGATTATGCTTTGGGAGGGGATTATTTCAACGCAAGGCGTATTCATGATATGCTTTTTGATGTTAATGCAGGTATGTTTTTGGATGTAAATCCTATTTGCGTTAAAGCATATCTTAATCTTATGGGATTTGATGTGGGGTCTGTTAGGTTGCCACTTACTGATGCTGAACCACAAATTTTGAACAAGTTAAAAGGAATTAAGTCTGATTATGAAAGTTAATATTGGTATTGTTGGTTATGGGAATCTTGGCAAAGCAGTTGAACAATCTGTGTTATCTAACACAAACTTTAATCTTGTTGCTATCTTTTCAAGAAGAAATGTGACTAGTAAGTTTAACACAAAAATTGAACATTATGAAAATTTTACTGAATATGTGGGTAAGATTGATGTTATGGTGCTGTGCGGAGGGTCGATGTGTGACCTTGAAATTCAGACACCAGAAATTTCTAGATATTTTGATACCATTAACACTTTTGACACACACAAAAAACTTCCTTCTGAATTTGAAAAACTAAACAAAATTGCCAAAAAGTATGGTCATCGAGTTATTATGGCTTGCGGTTGGGACCCTGGAATTTTTAGCATAATAAGATGTCTTTTTAAAGCAATTAGCAAAAAAGAACCTATTACTTTTTGGGGCAAGGGTGTGAGCATGGGGCACAGTGATGCCATTAGGCGAATTGATGGTGTTTTGGACGGAGTTCAATTTACTATTCCAAACATTGATGCTGTTAGGCTTGCCAGGTTAAACAAACTTGACGCTGATGTGCCTAAACATTTCAGAGAATGTTTTGTTGTGGCTGAACCTAAGAATCACATTAAAATTGAACACGAAATTAAAAACATTCCAAACTACTTTAAAGGGCAACCAACTAATGTGACTTTTGTGAGCGGTGAAAAACTTCTTAGATTGAAATCTAAACTTTGTCACAAAGGGCAGGTGATTTCTTCTTTTAACTCGGTTCATGGGACTAAAAACAAAATGGAATTTTTGGTTTCGATGGAATCTAATCCTAATTTTACCGCATCAATTGTTACGGCTTACATTAATGCGATTATTAACCTTAAAGAAATGAAATTGGTTGGGGCGTTTACAAACCTTGACATTCCTGTTAGCTTTTTATTTTTAGGTAAAGAAAAGGATAATTTAATCAAAAACCTATGTTAAATGCTAAAATTTGGGCAGAATTTTGATGAATTTGTTTCTTTTTACACCTTCTTAAAAGCAATTTACAAATCTATTAAGACATGATATAATGCTCATGTTAAAAAATTTTCTAGGAGAAATTTATTATTTATGGCAATTGAAGAAACCGAAGAAAGTATTGATTTAGCGATTACTGAAATGAACGCACTTAAAAACAAAATTGGTAGTATTGGGACTTCTAATGAACTTATGTTCACAAGATTTAACAATGCCTTTAAACTTTTAACCTCAAAAGGAAAAACAGAAGGTAAGCCAGTTGATGACGGATTTTATTCATCTTCTAAACACATTTTGGCAAATTATTTTTTGGTTGAAAATGACGAGCTTTACACACCTTTATCTAACTGTACAACATTCTTTTTGGAACACTATGGCAATTCTGAGCAGTTTGCTCTTGCACTATCTATGATTTTTTTGGGTGATGTGAACATTAATTGCTTTCCAGTTAAAGTTAAAATTTTGATTAAAAACGAAACTGAAACAACCGAAAATTATCACTACATTAACTTTGTTAAATTTAGGGACAATGACGAAACTTTGATTATGGCGGGTTATACCGACCTTTACTTTGGTATTGGGCGTGTGGACACTTTTGAAGAAATTGCTGATGCCCTTAAAGAAATTTATACTAACAATGACCAAAAGTGCATTGATGTTCAAATGGAAGGCATGGCTTATTTTGAACAAGACATTGACCTTAAAAAGAATTTTACTATTCTTCAAACACTTACTAATAACGCTGTTATTGATTTTAACTATGAAGGATATCAACTTGACTTTTTGAGTGCTGAACTTGAAAAATGCTCTGACCTTAAAAACTATTTAAACAGCAAAGACCTTTCTTATTGTTTGAAAACTTATTTATGATGGGGAAGAAAAAAAGATATAGAGACTAGTCTATATCTTTTTATTTTACCTATGCAACAACTGTTGGTTTTTTCCAAATGATTGTGCAAACAAGGTCAACAAGCCAAGTGATTACGCATCCAAAAATAATCCAGAGTACGCCAACAACAATCATTAATATGTTTTTGTTTTCCGCACCTTTGCAAATTCTGTAAATTGCCCATGCAATGTCAAGAACTGGCAAACATAGAATGATTTTTAATGCCCATGGTAAATTGTCAAACGCTTTTACTACATCTTTCATTTTTCTTCTCCTTTCTAGTTTAATTTATATTCGACCGACTTCTCGTTTAGAATACTATTTTTAAATTTATAAAAAATTTATATAATTTTAGTTTTGTGCATGTTTTTTATTTGATTTCACTTTTTTTAGTTGCTATAATTAAACCAGCAAATGAAAAATTTATGGAGGAACACAATATGGCAAAATCAAAAAGTGATTACTTTGGACTTGGTAGAGTTGTAAGTCTTATCTTAGCAATTTTCCCTTTCACTGCTTGGATTTGTGGTGCTATCACAAGATTCACAGAAGGTAAGATTGTTGCTGGTTTAATCAGACTTATCTTTGGTTTCACAATTGTTTGGATTTGTGACTTAGTTCTTATGATTATTAGCAAACATATTTTAAGATTAATTAATGTTTAATCTTTAAAAGCACCTAACTTTTAGGTGTTTTTATTTTCTTTTTTCTTGCTTAATTTATTTTGGCTTTACGCAATCAAAATTATTCTTTTGATTGCTTTTTTTATGCTAGTATTATATAATGCAAGTTGTATTATTATATTTGTGAGGAATTTATGATTACTGATAAAGAACTGAAACTTAAATGGAAAAACTTTTTTACTAAACATGGTTTTGTGAAAATTCAAAACAGTTCTGTTGTGCCTGAAAACGACCCAACTGTGCTTTTCACAACTGCTGGTATGCACCCACTTGTGCCTTATCTTTTAGGTGAAAAACACCCAGCAGGTAAGAAACTTTTTAATACTCAAAGATGTATTAGAACCAATGACATTGATTCTGTGGGCGACTACAACCACAATACTTTCTTTGAAATGCTCGGCAACTGGTATCTTGGCTCTTGTCCAAAAGAAGAAATGATTAAACATTCTTATGAATTTTTGACAAGCAAAGAATATCTTGGCATTAGTCCTGACAGACTTTCTGTTACTGTTTTTGAGGGCGATGAAATTGCTCCAAGAGATGAACTTACTGCAAAAACTTGGGAAGAATGTGGTATTGCAAAAGACCATATTTACTTTAATCCAAAAGAAGACAACTGGTGGGCTCTTGGCAGTGGTGTTGGTCCTTGTGGCCCTGACAGCGAAATGTTTTATGATTCTGGCAAACCTAAATGTTCTGATGATTGCAGACCTGGTTGCAACTGCGGAAAATATAACGAGATTTGGAACGATGTTTTCATGCAATACAAAGTTGAAAAAGAAGGCGAATCTGCTAAACTTCTTGAAAATCCTAATATTGATACTGGTATGGGAGTTGAAAGAACTATTTGCGTGCTTAATGGCGTTAAAAGCAGTTATGATGTTGGTATTTTTAAAGATGTTATTGAATTTATTGACATCAAAGCCGAAGTTAAAAAGTCTGACGAGACAATGCCTTCTTATCGTATTTTGGCTGACCATTTGAGAAGTTCTGTGTTTATTTTGGGTGATGAAAAATCTATTAAGCCTTCAAATGTTGGTCAAGGCTACATTTTAAGAAGATTCATTCGTCGTGCTGTTAACCATGCAAGAAAGATTGGTTTGGATACCAAAATTTTCAATGATGTGGTTGACCTTTATATTGACTATTATGCAGACGACTATGAAATTTTGGTTAAAAACAGAGAACAAATTAAATCTGACCTTGATGCAGAAGTTGATAAGTTTGCAAAAGCTATTGACCTTGGCATTAAAGAATTTGAAAAAATTGTTGCTGGTATTGAGCGTCACAAACAATTTGCCAAAGAAGGGGAAGTTGTTGAAAATATCATCAGCGGAAAAGCATCGTTTAGGCTTTTTGATACTTTTGGTTTTCCTATTGACCTTACAAGAGAACTTGCAAAAGAAAGAGGATATGAAGTTGACATGGTGGGCTTTGAAGAAGCAAACAAAAAGCACCAAGAAGAAAGCAGATCTGCATCTGCTGGAACTTTTAAGGGTGGACTTGCTGATTCGTCTTATGAAAATGCTAAACTTCACACAGCAACTCACATTATGCTTGCAGGACTTAGAAAAATGTTTGGAACTGGCGTTGAACAAAAAGGTTCTAATATTACACCTGAAAGACTTAGATTTGACTTTAATCTTGACCACAAGATGCTTCCAGAAGAAATTGCTGAACTTGAAGCATTTGTAAACAACGCTATTGAAAGAAAAATTGATGTTACTTGTGAAGAACTTACACTTGAAGATGCCAAAAAATCTGGGGCATACGGTGTGTTTGATTCGAAATATGAGGAAAAAGTTAAGGTGTTTACTATTGGTGACGTGGACAGGCAAATTTGCGGTGGCCCACATGCTAAGAACACTGGTGACTTACATCATTTTAAAATTATTAAAGAAGAAAGCAGTTCTGCGGGTATTCGTAGAATTAAGGCTATTTTAGATTAAAATTTAAGGAGAGATATTCATGGCTAATAAAAATATTACTAGCAGAGATGTTGATTTTGCAAAATGGTATGACAATGTTGTGAGCAGTGCAAAACTTTCTAAGTATTCTAATGTTAAAGGTTGCATTATTTTGGAGCCTAACGGATATGCTATTTGGGAGAAAATTCAGCAGAATTTGGACAAGATGTTCAAAGAATCTGGTCACAAGAATGTGGCTATGCCTCTGCTTATTCCTGAAAGCCTTATGAAAAAAGAAGGTGAACTTATTGAGGGGTTTGCTCCTGAGGCTGCTTGGGTGACCATGGGTGGTAACAAAACTTTGGAAGAAAGAATGTGTATTAGACCAACCAGTGAAACTGTGTTTTCTGATTACTTTTCTGGTGCAATAAGTTCTTATCGTGATTTGCCTCTTAAATATAACCAATGGTGCAGTGTTCTTCGTTGGGAAAAGGAAACTCGTCCATTTTTGAGAAGTCGTGAATTTTGGTGGCAAGAAGGTCACACTATTCACGAAACAGCATCTGAGGCTGAAAAGGAAACACAAGATATGCTTGATACTTATGCTAGATTTTTCCGTGATTATCTTGCTATTCCTGTTATTGGTGGTAGAAAAACCGACAAAGAAAAGTTTGCAGGTGCTGAATATACACTTTCTATTGAGGCACTTATGTATAACGGCGTTTCACTTCAATCTGGAACATCTCACTACTTTGGACAAAAATTTAGCAAGGCTTATGATATTAAATTTTTAAACAGAAATAACGAACTTGAATATGCTTATCAAACTTCTTGGGGAGTTAGCAGTCGTATGATTGGTGCTCTTATTATGGTTCATGGCGATGATGACGGCTTGATTCTTCCTCCAAAAATTGCACCTACACAAGTGAGAATTGTTCCTATTAAAGTTGAAGAAAACATTTTGAGTGTTGCAAAAGAGTATTATGAAAAACTCAAAAATGCTGGTATTTCTGTTGAACTTGATGATGACGACAAAACTTCTGCTGGTTTCAAATTTGCTGAATCTGAGGTTTTGGGTGTGCCTGTTCGTATTGAAATTGGTATGCGTGACCTTGAAAATGGGCAAATTACGCTTTCTAGGCGTGATACTAAGGAAAAAATACAGGTTTCAAAAGATTGCGACATTGTGGCTGAAATTCAGGCTTTGATGAATGATATTCAAAACAATTTACTTCAAAGAGCAACAAACAGACGTGACAGCATGACTTATACTGCTACAAACCTAGACGAATTTGCAAAGATTATGAACAATACTCCTGGATTTATCAAAGCAGATTGGTGCGGAAATGAAGAGTGTGAACTAAAAGTTAAAGAAATTCGTGGTACAAAATCAAGATGTATTTTGGAAAACGAAAAAATGCTTACTGGAAAATGCGTGGTTTGTGGAAGACCTGCAAGACATTTGGTTTTATGGGGCATTCAATATTAATCGCTAAATTTCGATAAAATAAGGTGTTATGTGACACATAGTTATTATTTAGCAGGCAATTTTGCCTGCTTTTATTTTAAGTTTTTGGGGCATAATTTATTTTCTTGAAACAGCAATTTAAAAATGGGTATTTACAAAATATTGCATTTATGATATAATATTATTGTTGTTTAAGGAGATAATTTTATGATTAGTGGTTTTGATTTTAACAAACTTGATTTTGTGGAAATGAAATACATTATGCAATTATATGCAGACGAAACTGCAAAAGAATCTTTTACTAAAATTTTGGAGGGTATTTTTGGTGCTAAACTCAAAATGTTTTTAGAAGATTTTGATAAAGATTCTATTTCATTTGAAATTTACAATTATGATGACAATAATCATACTATTGATAAAGTTCTTAAACTTAGTAACTTTGATTGTGAAATTTTTAATATGAGAACTTTCCAAGGTTCAGGCTTTGAAAAAGTTGTTATTACACCTGACGATGACAAACTTTTGCTTTTTGAAGTTAAAAAAGCATTCAGAAAATTTATGCTTGACTTATACAAAGATGACCCTGATTATGCTGAAATTTTGAAATCTCATATGGAAGACGAGATGAACAATATTCGTTTAATTTATGATTATGATTGTGATAACTGGGCAAAAGAATATGAGGCTTATTTTGGTTCTGAATCTAACAAACTTACTATTGAAGACGGACAAATGGACTTTTTATCATCTGGCGAACAGTTGACTATTAGAAAAAGCAGTATTAATCCTGAACTTTCTGAAATACGTTTTAAACCATATTCTGGAAATGAACCAGCAGAAGAAACTGAACTTCAATCAAAAGGCGAACAACTTGATTTATTCACAAAAGGTGAACAAATGAATATTGATGAAGTTTCAAAAGAAAAGAAACAAAGAGGCGAAGAATAATTTTTAAGGTTTTAAATAAAAAAACAAGCCAAATGGCTTGTTTTTTTTGTAAATTCAATAATATGCTGATTATTTCTTTTAACTGGCTAATTTTCTTAGCCAATTTTTATGGGCGGGATTTTCTGGGCGGGATTTCAATGGGGCTGTTACGTGGAATGAGCAAAATTTACTCTGACAGATTGTTTTTAGCGAATGTGGCATGAACGGGTAATTAGGCGTACATGGCAGGGATTTACTATCAGAGTGTTTTTATATGCGGACATGGCGGGCTATTCTTCTGGACGGAGTGAAACTGCCGTTGACGCATTACGCCTTATATTATCAGAAATTGCAGCGTAGTGCTTTTTGGTTGTGTTTACATCTTTATGTCCAAGCACATCAGCAACAATGTATATGTCTTGCGTTGCTTGATAGAGTCTTGTGCCGTAGGTGCTTCTGAGTTTATGTGGCGTGATATGTTTGAGCGGAGTGACTATTCCTGCATATTTTTTAACTAAAATTTCAACCGCTCTTGTTGATATTCTCTTATTTTGAAGTGATGTGAAAAGTGCTGGTTCATCAAGAAGCAATGGATTTCTTGAACGCTCTTCAATCCAATCATACAAAGCAACCTTGACCTCGTCTGAAAAATATAAAATTACTTGATTTCCACCTTTACGAGTTACTCTTATGGCGTTTATTTTGAAATCTATATCAGATAAATTTAATCCAACACATTCAGATACACGAAGGCCAGTGCCAAGAAGAAGCGTTATTATTGCTACATCTCGTGTTTTTGTGTGTTTGTGGTAGCCTTTGCCGTGACCTTCAAGACCATGTCCATTTTCAACAATGTTTATGAACTTGTAAACCTCGTCATTTTCGAGTTTTATGATGGGTTTTTCATGGAGTTTTGGCATTTCAATTTTACTTGCAAGGTCAACAGAAATCATTTCATGCCTGAAATAATATTTGAAAAATGAACGAACAGAGGCGATTTTTCGTGCTTTTCCACGCTCACCATTGGTCACAATTTCACCGTTTTCATCGGTGTAGGACGTGAGATAACTCATATAACGCTCAAAATGCGTTGGGTGAAACTTTTCAAGGTCTTTAACTTCTAAATCATACATGGTTTTTCCACGAAACAAGTTTGTTTCATTTAAAGCCCAATTAAAAAACAAACGCAAATCATAACCATAATTTAGCCTTGTGAGTGCACTTGTTTGATTTTCAATTCCAGTGAAAAAATCATAGGCAAAGTCGGGAAGATCTTTTAAAACATTCCTTAGTTTGTCTGTGTTTTTTATTTTTTGCTCATTATAATATGATTGATTTTTCATAGTTTAAATTTAATATTAATATTCGCAAAAGTCAATTATTTTGCGAATAGTTTTGGCATTTGACAAATAGTTTTCTTTGTTATAAACTTGAATGGTAATGATTGCACTTAATGAACTTGTTAGTAAAAAAGATGAATTTGAAAGGTTGTATCAAGTTAAAGGAAAATCCTTTGACTTGGATTTTATTTTGAAAAAAACAAAATTACTAAAAGAGTTTCAACTTGAAAGCGAACACAAGCGAGCTGAGTGTAACAAACTTTGTGGAACAGTGCCTCAAAAATTGAATGATGATGCTGAGTTAAAAGTTCTTATGAAAAAAATTAACATGCTTGATAAAAGTTCAATTAAGTTTAAAAAGAAAGCCATGAACATAGAAAAAATCATAAATCATAGGCTTGAAGTTTTTGACAATTTGCCAGATTATGAAATTCAAGATAATTTGAATTTATCAAACATAGGTAAAGAATTAACTGATGAAAAAATGTTTGAATTTTTCAGGGGACTTTGTAACAACAAAATTTTTGATGAGAACGTTTCAGATGTATTAAAATTTAGACAAAATCGAATTTTTGACGAAAATGAATTTCCAGCAATATATGGAGATTTAAATCATGAATTTTTATTGCTTTGCACAGAAAATGAAGTTAATCAACTATTAAACAAAATTCTAGAATTCTTTAAATTGAAGGCAAGTTCTGTTACACAAATTGCAACCGACAAATTAAGTTTTGAATCAGCAAGTGAATATTGCATTGAATTAAACGAACAAGATGTTCTTAAAATAAATATGATAAGGGAATTTTGGACTAGGAAATTTAAAATTAAATATAAAGACAGCAGTGTTGATGCCACCAAATTTGTTAATCAAATTAATTTCAAATTAATAAAAAAGATGCCTAAATGAGGCATCTTTTTTTTGTTGTTTAACATGTTACTTTTTAGTTTTTTTCTGTTTACCAGGTTTTTCATTTATTGCAGTTTCTTCTTTAAGTGTTTTAATTAAGTTTTCAGTGCTAGTGTAGCCTTTGACTCCACGATTTGATGGGATTTTTGTTTTAGATTTTGGGTTTTTTACGCCATCGATTTCAACAAAATTGTTGATTTCTTCTTTTTTTGGCTTTTTTTCAATATGTTTTTCAACACTATGAGTTTCTACAACAGCATTTGATTTTGTTTCATTTGATGAATCTTCATTTAAATCTGTTAATTGCTTAGTGAAATGTTCAACCATGTTATCTTTGACTATTGGAGTTTGAACTGGTCTTGATTCCATTGGATCTTCATAAACAGGTTCTGTGTTTATTACGTATGTGTCATCATTGATTTTTTCAACATTGTTTTGAAGTATGTTTTGTTCATCTTCATTAAGTTGGACATTTTCTTTGTGTTTTTTTGATGATTTTACAAAATAGGTGGCTAACCAAACTATGCCTATGATTATCAAAATTACATCAACTACGTAACTGACAACAGTCCATGTGTCAGTTTGACACATAAAATTTTTCAATATATTCATAAAACACCTCTATAAAATTACATATTAATTATAGCACATAAATAAAATTATAAATAATATTTTTATGATGTTTCTTAAAATATTTTAAAATCACAAAGGCGAATGATGGTTTTTTAAATTAATAAACCTTGGGTATTATGACAAATATAATACCTATATAAAAATGATTATGATGAAAAATCAAATCAATAAACAAATTGAAATTAACAAAATGAAAACTGCAAATGAAAAAATGTTTTGTAAAATTATTAAAGTTAAAATCTAGAAACTTTATGAATGCTGATTTTATCAGAGTTTATGAAATGTTGAAAAGTCCCCTAAACCCCCAGTAACTATTCGCAAAAGCTGTCTTTTGCGAATAGATTGCATAAAGGTTGTTAACAATCCTGTTAATTACTATTCGTGATATTCACATGTTTTGGCTCACTTTCTGTGTGGTTTTATGGCTTTTAAATGGTCTTTTATTCTTCCACCCCACTTATTGGTGGGTCTGATGTTTTTTATTTTGCACTCAATTTAATTAAATTTTGATGTAACTCTATCTGCACTTTGATTTTAGTTTTTAGTGAATTATCGTTTTAGTGAAACATTAAAATTTTTTTTAATCTTTAATATATGAAAAGATTTATTTGCATTACTTAAAATTTGAACGATATGTTGGGTGGTTGTTTGTCATATTTTATGTATATTTTTACAAATCAACTGGGCGAGTTTAAATTAACTTGCTAATTTATTTTATTTTCATTTGCACTCGCCCACTTTTTTGATACTACCCCAAACTTTTAGCCTATTTTACTCATCTATCACCCCATATAATACCTATTTAGTCTACTTAAATCCCCTATTTTTCGGAATTTATAATAATTTGATAACAAGAATTTGCCTTTAAAATTAACTTGACTGCCCTTTCCTTTGCATTTATCATATATATGAGGACGAGAATATGGAAATTTTGAAGAATCGTATTTATAAACATTTTAAAGGCGACCTATATTTGGTTGTGGACTTTGCAAAACATACTGAAACTGGTGAAAAACTCGTAATTTATAGGGCTTTATATGGAAATGGCGAACTTTATGCAAGGCCTTATGACATGTTTGCTGGCAAAGTGGATAAAGTTAAATATCCTAATGCTAGCCAAGAAAATCGTATGGAACTGCAAGAAATTGAAAGCGTTGTAAAAAGATAATCATTTTATTGATGATTTTTATGTTTTTTAAAAATATATTATAAGGAATAGAAATTGAATATGATTAATATTGTTTTGGTTGAACCAGAAATTCCACAAAATGCTGGAAATATCGTGAGAACAAGCGTTGCTATTGGTGCAAAACTATACATGGTGAAGCCTCTTGGATTTATTATGGATGACAAACACTTTAAGCGTGCCGAAATGGACTACAAAGATTTTGCGAATGTTGAAGTTGTGGATTCATTTAATGAGATTTTGAACGCAAACCCAGACAAACAATTTTATTATGCTAGCACAAAATCACAAAAACTTTACTCTGATGTGGACTATCCAGATGATTGCTTTATTGTTTTTGGAAAAGAAAGTTATGGACTTAGTGAAAATATTTTAAAACACAACTATGACAAGTGCATTCGAATTCCGATGAATGCAAATGCAAGAAGTTTGAATTTGAGCAACTCTGTTGCAATCATCGCCTATGAGGCTATGAGAAAACAAGGATTTCCAAACTTGGTTGGTTATGGCGAACTTACTGGCAGAGTTGAATATGATGAATTTTAATTTATAAGGTCAAAGTCAGTCAGTTGTTTATTATTTGTAATTTATATATATTTTGAAAAATTGGATAATTTGATGTAATTTGTGGAAAAATAAGGTATTATGTCTGTCAAAATACTAAAAAGAACAGCACTTTGGCTGTTCTTTTTATTTATATTAATTAAGGAAATTGCTTTACTTTTGTTTGTTAAATTACACTTCATTAAACAGTGAAAGCAGAAAACTATATTCTTTTATTGATGCTTTAAGAGAATCAACATTTGGCAAGAATGACTCTACTAGTTTCCAAAAGTTTTTGCTATGATTCATTTCTACCAAGTGACAAAGTTCATGAACAATGACATAATCTATGATTTCTGGTGGTAACATTATTACTCTGAAATTTAAGTTTATTACGCCTTTACTGTTGCAAGAACCCCACCTTCCTTTGCTGTCTCCTATTTTCATTATCATTGATTTTAGTTTTATTCGACTTTCAATGTATGTTAGTCTGTCTTGAAGGACTTGTTTTGCGACCTTTTTGTACCACGATTTGATGAGTTTTAAAATTTTATCTGGCTCAGTTTTTTGCGGAAACACGATTTGAAACTTGTCATTTGTTTCAATTCTTTTCACATCGCTTGCAAGAAGTGTGTATTTATTGCCGTATAAAAGAAAACTTTTATAACCAACAACATCTTCATATTTGTTGATTGTTTTATTCACAATGAAAAGTTTGCTTTTTATCCACTCTTGCTTATCTTCAACAAATCTGCTTATCACTTCATCACGCATTCTTATTGGTGCTTTGACTACGACACTTCCGTCTTTTAAAACTGATAATGATAATGTTTTTCTGTTTGACCTTTCAATGTAATCTGGCGTTATCACACTTTACCTCCGACTGAAAATATTATACACTAATTATTTCGTTTTTGAATAGTTTAAAACCTACAAAATTTTTATTTACTTGTTATTTTAGTAAAAATATGCAATTTATTTGTCGTAAAACTCGCAATTTACTGATTTTGTTTGACTTAAAAATAAACTAATATTATTATTATATTAAGTATATTTATAATTTGTAGCACAAAATAAACATAAGGAAAACCGTCTATGCGTAATATTGATAGCGATTTGATTCGTGGTAACATTGACACTATTATTCTTAAAACTATGCTCGATGGCGACAAGTATGGTCTTGACATCATCAAGGAAGTTGAACTTAGAAGCAATGGAACTTACGAACTTAAACAACCTACCCTTTACAGCTGTTTGAAACGTCTTGAAAATCAAGAGTTAATTTCGTCATACTGGCTTGATAGTGATATTGGTGGCAGACGCCATTATTACAAACTTACTGACAAGGGTCGTGCTGAATATGAGAAAAAACAAGAGGAATGGTCTAAATCTAAATTTATTATTGACAACCTTTTAAGCAACTATGATTATGACGACTATCGTCTTGTGAAAAAAGATGATTATGACAGAATTATTGAAGGCAAAACTTTCACATACAATAAAAGCGAAGAATCTGCAAACGAAAGTGATTTGACTCAAAACTTTGATGAAAGTGATGATGATGATGTTTCTCAGGAAGAAAATGAAACATTTTCTAGCGGTATGGAAATTTCAGAACCTGAGGAAAATGAAGATGTTGATGATGTAAACTCTCCTGCCCTTGAAGAAGAAACTGATGATATGGAAGATTACAAAGATTTGGAAAGTTCGCTTCATCAAGAAGAATTTGATTTGAACGATGAAGAATCTTCTGACAATGAAGATGACGATGAAAGAATTTATGTTTCAGACTATGAAGGTCAAAGTCAGTCAGAGATTGAAAATGAAAATAATGGTTCTTATTTTGAAGAAAAAACTGACCAATCAAATTTTGAAAACAACATTTTAGCAAGTTTGAGAAAACAAGATGACGAAGAAGTTTATACTTATGTTGGCGACCAAAAATCTTATATTAATCATTTGAATATGGCTGATGAAAATGAAGAAAATGAAGATTTTGATGTGGTTCAACAAAATTTGTTAGATGACCCAAAATTGAATGGAAATGATGAACTTGAAGAAAGAATTGATGAGTTTTCACAAAACATTGATGAACTTAATAAGTTTTTGGCAATGAAAAATGCTGATAACAATGAAAATTTAGAAAATGATGATGAGTTTTCTGACAATGCTGACGAAGAAGTTTTAGACGAAGAAAATGAAGAAGACAATCAGCTATTTGAAGAAAACAGTCAAGTTTTGGAAAATGAAATATCAGAAAATTCTTATGAAGAAAATGAAGATTCTGAGCCTTATGAAGACAACTATCTTGACGAACTTAATGATTTAAACTCAAATGGCGGTGGTTATTTTTCAAGTAATGATTCTGCCGAATATGAAAATTTCGCCTTTCCCAGTAATGAGCAGGAATCTGAGATTGAAAAAGAAGAATTTGAACCTGCTACTCAAAAAGAAGAAATAGATGAGGAAAATGAGGAAGAAAGTGATATAAATGAAAACTTTCCAACCATTTACTCAAATGAAAATGAAGATAATGAAGATTTTGTTGATGAAGATGAAAATCAATCTTCTTATGAAGAAACAAGCACGTTTGCAGATTATTCTCATTTTGACAACATTATTTCTGAAAATGTGAACAATTATACTGACACAGTTCAGTCTACTATGTTTAATGACAATGATTTCCCTACATTTACTCCAAAATATACTAGCCAAAATTACAAGGAAAAATTATCTAACCTTTCAGAATATTCTAAAACTTCGATTGATAATTCTGATAAAAAAGATTGTGTGAAAGATACTAAGAGTTTGCAAGCTCTCAAAAATGACTTTGAAAAAGAAGGCATTGAAATTAAAGAATTCACAAAATATTACAAATCAGAAGAAGCCGAAAAGAGTTATCTTTTGATTAACAAAATTAATCTTGTGAACAGTTTAATTTTGTTGTTTGGATTTGTATTTTTGCTTTCAGCAGTTTTTGTTATTTTAAACAGCACAAGTTATGGAAAACTTTTTGAACTTGACTTTAAATATTTCTTGATTGGACTTATTCCTTTTGCTGTGTATGCTTTGACTTATGCGATTTTATATTTGATTAATCCTTATCGCAAAGTGCCTGCAAAGTATGCTCCTCGAATTATGCTTTTGATTTCTGCAATTATAACAGTTCAACTTTTACTTATAACTTATTGCGTAAACTTGCAACTTGGATTTTATAGTTTTACACAAGAAAACTACAACCATTTACTTTGGATTATTCCAACTATAATAAGTTTTGCACCAATCGTTTGCAACCTTATTTATATGACATTGTTCTATTCGAAGAATTTCAATGTTTAATAAAAAACCACCAAAATTTGGTGGTTTTATTTTATGATTTAATTTTATAATTTATAAATTATCATTTTTGTGTGCAATTTAAGTGTGGTTGTTGCTTTGTTTTTATTCTTGAATTTCTGTGGCATGTTTTGCAATTTCACCAGTTGCAAGAGCGTCACAACGATTGTTGAACTCATTGTCTGCATGACCTTTCACTTTTATGAAAGTTACCTGATGTTTCAAAAGTAGTTCGTCCAAAGTTTGCCATAAATCAATGTTTTTTACAGGTTTCTTATCTGCACCTTTCCAACCATTGTTTTTCCAATTATCAAGCCATTTTTGACTTACACTATTTACTACATATGCTGAATCTGAATATAGCTTTACTGTGCATTCTTTTTTCAACATTTGAAGTGCTTTTATAACAGCAGTGAGTTCCATTTTATTGTTTGTTGTGTTTGGCTCATAACCTGAAATTTCTTTCTTATAATCACCATACATCAAAACGGCTCCCCAGCCACCTGCACCTGGATTTCCTGAACACGCACCATCAGTGTATATTGTTACATCAAAATCGCTCATAATATCTCCTACTTGTTATATTATCACAAAATGGAATATGTCACAATCAAATTATAAATAAATTTAGATTGACAACAAAATTTGCATTGTGCTATAATCACTATGTGCTTAGGGGTGTAGTTCATCGGTAGAATGAGAGTCTCCAAAACTCCAGAGGAGGGTTCAACTCCTTCCACCCCTGCCATAACGGAAAAGCAAGGCATTTATGCTTGCTTTTTATTTTTATAAAAAGCAATAACTATTGACCTTTCTTTTCTTTCTACCCCACAAAAGTTTCTTTTGCGGGGAACCATAAATTCTATTTATAAATTTATACTCTTGCTTATGACAATGACTACTTTTGTGCAAAAAAATGTTAAAGCAAAAATTGTGATTTATTAAATTAAACTATACAAATGAAATAAATTTGATTATAATGATGGTAGTTTATTTTTGAGGTGCTTATGAAAAGAAATATTCATGGTGATGAAAATGGCATGTGTGTGCTTGACGAGAACGAGCCTTGCACAGATTGTGGCGAATGCGACCTTTGCGACCTTGACCCAAATAAGATTTGCGACAACTGCGGAAAATGTTTAGATGAATTTAACACAGATGAAAAAGGATTTGTAAAAATTCCTATTGATAAAATCGATTTAACTGGTGCTGAACCAACTCTTGAAGATTTTTATAAATCAATGGGACTTGATGACGACGATGACGAAGATTTTGATTAATAATTACACAAAAAACACCCAAATTTAATTTAAGTGTTTTTATTTGAAATTTTATGTTTTATGATATAATCTCGCACTGATTAAAAACTTGCTATACTTGTCGAAAATTGCGAAAATAAAGGGTATTATGTTAGAAATAATACCCTTTTTTATTAATCTTTATCAAGTAAATCAAATTCTGCAAAGACTTTTGCAATGATGTCTGCTGCTTCATCCAAGTCTTCTTCTTTATGAGTTGTTGTGTATGCAGTTCTGATTAAACATTGTCCTGGTGGTGTTGCTGGTGGAAGAACTGGATTTGCATAAACACCTTCTTCAAAGAGTTTTTTACATACTCTTAGAGTGACTTCTTGGTCATAGGTGTAAAGTGCAATGATTGGAGCTTTTCCATCTTTAAACTTAACTTTTCTTTTTCTGAGTGCATCACGCATATAGTTTGTTACATAATCTAGGCGTGTTACCCTTTCTGGTTCTGCTTTTAAGATTCTGAGAGCTTCACGAGTTGCAGCGAGCGATGCAGGTGTTATTGAAGCACTGAAAATGAATGGTCTTGAATTGTGTCTGATATATTCTGCAACTTCATGTGAGCAACCACAATATCCACCCATGCTTGCAAGAGATTTTGAGAATGTTCCATAAATTAAATCAACTTCATCGATAAGTCCAAAGTGTTCTGCTGTTCCTGCACCTGTTTTTCCAAGCACTCCAAGGCAGTGTGCGTCGTCAACCATGAGTCTTGCACCATATTTTTTCTTTATTTCAACAAGTCTTGGCAAATCACAAAGTTCACCTGACATTGAGAAAATTCCGTCAGTTACAATCAAAATTCCTGCATCTTTTGGAACTTCTTGAATTTTTCTTTCCAAATCGTCATAGTCCAAGTGATTAAAACGAATCATTGTTCCATAACTAAGTCTGCATGCGTCATAAATTGATGCGTGATTTTCTTTATCACACATTATATAATCTTTTCTTCCTACAATCGCAGAAATTACACCAAGATTGGTTTGGAAACCTGTGCTCATTGTGACACAATCTTCTTTTTGCAAAAACTCTGCAAGTTCTTTTTCAAGTTCAACATGAAGTGTGGTGGTTCCATTTAAAAATCTTGAACCTGAACAGCCTGTTCCAAATTCCTCAGTTGCTTTTACTGCTTCTGCAATAACTCGTGGGTCACTTGTGAAGCCTTGATAGTTATTTGAACCTATCATGATTTTTCTGCCACCTTCCATTGTGACAATTGTGTCTTGCTTTGATTCAAGCACATGAAAATATGGATAAATATCCATTTTTTTGATATCTTCAACTATATGATAATCTTTACATTTTTGAAATAAATCCATTACCTTCCTTTCCTTTTGAATAAATTTAACAATAACTATTATATAATAATTTAAAAAACAACACAAACTTTTTATTTGAAAAATTTATATTTTAGTATATAATTAACCTATGAACAAAAATAAAATTTTAAAAGAATTTATTGACAGAGATTTCTTTGAACTTCCAAAGAAATCCTTTGATTGTTTGAAATATTCTTTCAAATTTGGCTGGACTGATGACAGAGTTGAGGACCCATATCCACATCTTTATATTTGCAACAAAACATCTGTTTATGACAAATTTTTGATTGGAAAAACTTTTAAGTTTAACTATTTGATTTTAAAAGATGAAATTGTTAAACAAATTTATGATGGGACTCTTCCAAAGCATAAATTAAAAAGCCTTTTGAATCATATTAAAATTCTTTATGACGCATTTATTTCGATTGTTATTTTTCCTGAAAGAAATCAAACTGTGTTTGGCGATACTGGTTTTATCTCAAAAAACATGACTGATTTTTTGCTTGAAACAAAGTTTGATATTAGATTTTTCAGTTTGATTGGTACATATTTTTCTGCACCAATTTGGACAAACGATTTTAGAAAATGCACAGTTAGTTACAGACGACAATTTGAAATTAAATATAACGATGCAAAAAATATGTCATCTGAAAAATTTAATGATAAAGTAAATGAATTTATGCCTTCTTCTGCAAGTGTTTACACAAAGAAAGTTCAACTTGGAATGCTTTCTACTAAACGTGCACAAAACCTTGAAACAATTGTTTATTGTTGCCCTAACTGCAAAAAATTCTTTTCAATTTATTCTGAACGCAACTGCATTAAATGCAACAACTGTCAAAGTGCTGTTGAACTTTTGGAAAATGGTGATATTATTTTGACAAAGAATGTTCACAACTTTGATGAACTAAACGATTTTCAATACAAAGAACTTTCTAAACTTAAATTCACTAACAAACCAATCATAAGTTATCCTACTGCAAACTTGTGCACAGTTTTTGACAATAACTCAATTAACATTATTGGAGACGTTAAACTTGATATTTATCAAACTAAAATTCAAGCCACTAAAAACGACTACAACAAAACGATTGAATATCATGATGTTCGTGAAATTGAATTTGCCCCATCAAACACTTTGATTATTTATCTTTCTGATGGAAACAAAATTGGTTTTGTTGGAAAAAACAAAGAAAATCTTTATATTATTTCTGATTTATTTAAAAATTTCAAAGAAAAAACAGCACTTTAAGTGCTGTGATTTTTTTTAAACCACTTCCGTATTTGGGGCGACTTCGCCTGCGGAAATTAATTCATTCGCATCAATCACTTGGTGATCTTCAATGTTGTAATTGTTGATTTCTGTTAGACTTGTGTCGTCCATAATCATGACGCTTGATAGAGAAATTTCATAAGCAATTCTAGTTTCAGTGTTGTTGTCATCAATACGTTTTTGATATTTTCTGCTTTGAATTCTGCCCTGAACTTCAAGTTTTTCACCAACTGACAAATCTCTTACAAATCTTGCGTTTCTGCCCCATGCAATGCAAGGAAGATAATCGCTTTTATTGTATGCTCTGTTTACTGCTAAAAGCACATCGCAGATTTCTCTGCCAAATGGTGTTGTTCTATAAATTGGTTCTTTACAAATGTAACCTACAAGATAAATTTGATTTATTTCGCTGATTTCACTTGGGTCAATTAATTCCTTTACAAAAATTGTGAGCATAAGTTTGCTTCTTGTGTCTTCAATTTTATTGTAACTTCTAAATTGTCCACAAATTCCTATTTCATCACCGATTTTAAAATCTGTTATTAACCTTTCAGATATTGTTACTGGAAGTACATCAACTTCGTCAGAAAGTCTTTGAACTTCAATATACATTTCAAAGAAGCCTTCTCCCATCACTGTGTGAGAATAGACTGGTAGTTCTTTGATTTTTCCTTTCAAAAGAACATGATTATTATTATCAAAAGAAGAATTATTCATAGTTCCATCCCTATGTTTTATTTTATTTTTTGTAATCCATTATTATCAACAATGTAGTTATCTGCGTATACTAAATCAGAAATTTTAACCATTTTATAGCCTTCGGATTTTAGATATGAGATGATTAATGGCAATGCTTCCAAAATGTGGTCTGAATTATTGTGGCACAATATGATTGAACCATTTTTTACGCTTGTTTTTACTCGTGATAAAATTTCATTGGCAGATAGTCCTTTCCAATCAAGACTGTCAACGTCCCATTGAATTGTTTTTAAACCTAAGTTTCCTGCAACAGTCACTAGCGTGTCATTGTAATCTCCAAACGGTGGTCTGAAAAATTTGACTGGCTTGCCTGTTATTTTTGTGATTAAGTCCATTGATACTGATAGTTCATTTGTTATCTGCTCTGATGACAAAGTACTCATTTTTGGGTGCGTATTTGAATGGGTACCAATATCAAATCCCGCAGCATCTATTTCTTTTACTTTGTCTTCATTTTGCTCAATCCAAAAACCAACAAGGAAAAATGTTCCTTCTACGCCTGCTTCTTTTAGCGTACTTACGATTTTTGAAGTTTTATCCGAGCCCCATGCTGCATCAAATGTGAGTGCAACTTTCTTCTCAGTTGTGTCAACTGAATAGATTGGTACAAGCCTCTTTGCATAACCAAAATATAACGAACCTGCACTTGTTATAGTGATGGTTGCTGCAAGAATTATAGCAAAAATTGAAAGCGTTGTAATTCCGATTAAAGTTCTAAATTTAGTGCAAATTATTCTCATAAAAAATTACTCCTATATTTTAATAGAGCAATGCCAAATTTTCCAAAACATATTGAAGACGATAATGTAATAATTGGTATTAATTTGTCGAATTTGGTCATTAATACTTTATTCTATTAAATTATATTAGATTTTTATTTCATTTATTACAAAAAAATAGAGCGAACTCTATTTTTCCACTAATTTACTTTTTAATTGTTCTATTATCTTTGCTTCAATTCTTGAAACTTGCACCTGAGAAACATCTAGCATTTCGGCAACTTCGCCTTGCGTTTTGCCACGATAATACCTGAGAAGGATTATCTTTTTTTCTTTTTCTGGAAGATTCATGATTTCATTTTTTAAAATGAATTTATCTAACATTTCATCATTTTTGTCAAAAATCGCCAATTTATCTAATACATTTTGGCTGTTTGGGTCATCTTCATCAATTTTTGCATGCAATGAAATTGTTGTTTGACAGGATTCAAGTGCAACTACAATATCTTCTTTTTCAACTTCAAAATGTTTTGCAAGGTCATCAACTTTTGGTGATTCGCCTGTTTCTTTTTTGACCTTTTCAATATATTCTTTAAGTTTTATTGATAATGTTTTTATTGACCTTGAAACTTTGACCATTCCATCGTCTCTTAAAAACCTTTTGATTTCTCCTGCAATCATTGGCACAGCATAGGTTGAAAACTTGACATCAAAACTTGGGTCGAAGTTTTTTATTGCTTTTAAAAACCCTACACAACCAATTTGATATAAATCATCATATTCAACACCTTTTCCTAGATGTCTTTTTACAATCGCTTTTATGAGTGGAAAATTGCCATTGATTAAGGTTTCTGTTGCTTCTTCGTCACCATTTTTTGACTTTAAAATGAGTTCGTTAGTCTGAACCACATCAAGGGGTTTGTATTGTTCCATTAACCCTTTATTACCTTTTTTAAATGGACAATTAAACCTGATGGTGTGTTTTGTTTAACTTCCATGCAATCCATGAACGAATCCATTAAAGTGAATCCCATGCCTGAGTGTTCCTCATCAGATTTTGTGGTGAAAAATGGTTGCAAAGCCATATCAATATCAGAAATTCCTACACCTGTGTCTTTGACCACAATGTCAAGAGTGTTGCCTGTAATTCCTGCTTCAAGAACAATTTGTCCTCCTTTGTTTTGGTAACCGTGAACTATTGCGTTTGTTACTGCTTCACTGACTGCTGTTTTTACATCATTGATTTCAGAAATCGTTGGTTTGAGTTCTGTACAAAAAACTGCAACCACACTTCTGGCAAAACTTTCATTGATGTTTTTTGCTTCAAATTCAAGTTTAAAATAATTATCAAATGCCATAACTAATCTCCTTTTATGATATTTTTGGAATAATTTGATATATTCCACTCATTTCAAAAATTCTGTTTACATAAGAAGTTGGATTCTTGATGTACATGCCTATGTCATACTTTGAATATTTATTGTATCGTCCAAGCAAAATGCCAATTCCTGTGCTGTCCATGAATGATACATTTGAAAAGTCTAAAACAAGTTTTGTTTTTGTGCTGGTTAAGTTTTTGAGCAAGTCATCAAGTGAAATTCGGACATATTCAGCCGAGCATTCATCAAGTTCACCTGAAAGTTCGGCATAAATGCTGTCATCTTTATTTAAGTAATTAATCTCCATAAAGTTTCCTCCTCACATAAAAATGATAACACATGAAGCTTTGCAAAAATTTAGAACTAATGTCTAATGGTTAATAATTTTGTTTTGTTTTGGAATATTTATTTTTAAGCGAACATTTTAATTTTTCACAACAAAAAAACTCCAAACTTACACGCTTGGAGTTTTTACTTTTTAGTTACATTTTATTACGCAATTTCTGTGAACATTGCTGAATTTGGATTTACTGTATATGTTTTACTGGTTAGAACATTATTGTCTGTTGTTAAAACATTAAATTTTATTGTTTGATTTTTGTTTGGACTTACAAGTAGCAACAAATCATCTAATTCATAATCATGATTTAAACTGTAAGTTGTTGTTCCTATTTCAACACTTTCAATGATGTCTCCAACTTTAAGTCCTATTCCAAAGCCAACGCCTGTTGCACTGAGTTTATCAACAACTACATTTCCGCCAAGAACCCATTCAAAGTCAACAAATTGAGAATTTCTATTGCCATTTTTCACGGTGATACCTAGGCTGTTTGTTGTGATTGCTTTTATTCTAGTTTGAGTTTTTGAGCCATCACATTGCTCAATGATTTGGTCTGCAAGTCTTGTTGCAATGTTGACAGGAATTGCATATCCAACATTGTCATAACTTGAACTTTCAATTTTTCCATTCACAACACCAACCAATCTTCCATTTAAGTCAAACAAACTTCCGCCAGAATTTCCTGCATTGATTGCTGCTGACACACGAATTAATCTTAAACTGATTGCTTTTGATGAATCGATTATTGATTCAAAAGTACAATATTCTGAAATATTGCTAACCACACCGTCAGTTGAAGTTAAGCACAGTGCATCAATGTATGTTTTTTCAAGTAAATTTACATAGTCTTCTGCATTTATATTTGAATCATCAACAGAATTTGTGTCTGCAAGAAGTGGATTTCCGACGGCGATTATTGTTTCACCTTCGTTTAAATTTGAACTATCTCCTATGCTTGCAGCAGAATATGAACCATTGAATATTAGTGCATTGTTTGGAGTTTCATTTTTCTCAATTTTTAAAACAGCAATATCATTGTCGGCAGAACCACCAACAAAACTTGCTGAAAGTTTATATTCTTCTGACTGATAGCCATACAAATATACTCCATAACTATCTAAGAAATGTGTGTGTATTGGTGCATAGTTTATGCTTGATTTGTTTATATATTTTTGTGAACCAAAGAAACTTCCTTCAATTTTAACATTTTCATATTTTGCTGTGAAATATGTGTCTGTGGTTGAATTGTAGAAAACCCTATAACTACTATCATTTGTGTAGTTTGCAGCATAAAGCACATGATAATTTGTGATGATGTAGCATGTGTCATCGCTCATTTTATATATTACGCCTGAACCAGCAGAAACACCAATTGATGCATAATTTTTGCTTTCATCAATATAAAGTTTGTTTCCATTTTCTTGAACATAAACGATTGGTTGGTCTATACAATATGAATAGCAAATGTCTACTGTTGAACGAAGTGCAATTTGTGTTGTAAGTTCAGTTTTTGTGACCGCATCATCATCTGGCAAAAACTGGTCAGGAAAATAATTTAACAAAAAGTCTGAATATGTGCAATCATCTTTTGACAAATTGTTTTCACTTAAATACGCATTATAAATGTCATCAAGTGTTATGCTTGAACCATCTTTTCCATATAAACTTGCTAAATATTCTGACTGTGTGCCACTGAACTCGCCACTTTCAATTGCAAGTTGATATGCACTTTTGCCGTCGTTTCCATCTTTTCCATCATTATTATATAATCCAATGAAAATTGAAAAAGCACACATGACGACAATCATTATTACTGCAAAAATATTTACTTTTTTTGAATTCATAATTTCTCCAACCTATAAGTTAGTTTTAGTATGTGCAAAACAAATTATTTTTGTTCATTAAGACAATCCAATTATTGTGCCGTCTGACATAATGTCTATTCGGACTGCATTTGGAGTTTTTGAAAGTCCTGGCATGAGCATCATGTCACCAGCAAGAACTACAATGAATCCTGCACCTGTTTTGAGTTCGATGTCACGAACAAAAATTTCAAAGTTTGTTGGTCTTCCTACCTTTTCTTTGTCATCAGACAAACTAAACTGTGTTTTTGCAACAATTACAGGAAGATTGCTGTAACCTGCTTCATTTATAAATTTTATCTTTTCTTTTGCTTTATCTGAAAGTTTTGCACCGTTTCCACCATAAACATTTTTCACAATGTCATTAATTTTGTTTTCAACAGTGTCTTCTAAATTATATGCATAAGTAATCTTTTTATCTGAAATATTTTTCAAAACTGCGTTTGCAAGGTCAATTGTTCCATCTCCACCTTTTGCAAAACATTCATTTACGACTGCGTCAACATTTCTTTCTTTAAGTTTGCTAATTACGAGATTAACTTCATCATCTGTGTCTGATAAAAACTTATTTATTGTTACTACAACGCTTGCACTATATGTGTTTTGCAAAGTTTCTATATGATGATATAAATTTTCAAGTCCTTTTTCAACCAAAACAAGATTATCTTCATTTGGATTTGTTTCTGAACCACCATGAAATTTAAGGCCACGAATTGTTGAAACGAGAACAATTACATTTGGACTGAGATCGCCAATTCTACATTTTACATCTAAAAATTTCTCTGCACCAAGGTCACTTCCGAACCCTGCTTCTGTTATTGCATAATCAGAAGTTGCAAGAGCAAGTTTTGTTGCTGTGATGCTGTTGCAACCATGTGCGATGTTTGCAAAAGGTCCAAGATGAACAAATGCAGGAGTGTGATCGAGGGTTTGCACGAGATTTGGACAAAGAGTGTTGCGTAAAAGAACCGCCATGCTTCCTTGTGCATTGATTTCTCTGGCATAAACTGGTTTGCCATCTTTGTTAAGTGCAATCATGATGTTTCCAAGTCTGGTTTTTAAGTCGTCCATATCTCTTGCTAAGCAACATATTGCCATGATTTCACTTGCAGCAGTGATTGACAAATAATCCTTTCTGAGCAATGATTGTGGATTGCCATTTTTATCTTTGCCAGTGATTGTGTATGAAATTTCTCTTAATGACCTGTCATTGACATCTAAGCATCTATGGAAAAGAATGTTGTTTACATCAATTTCTAGTTCGTTTCCATTGAAAATATGGTTGTCAATAAGTGCAGAAAGAAGATTGTTTGCTGATGTGAGAGCATCAAAATCACCAGTGAAACTTAAATTTATGTCTTCCATTGGAATAACCTGACTGTATCCACCGCCAGCTGCACCACCTTTTATTCCAAAAACTGGACCAAGAGATGGTTCACGCAGTGCAAGACAAGCATTTTTTCCAAGTTTTCTGAGTGCATCAGCAAGACCAATTGAAACTGTTGTTTTTCCTATACCAAACTTAGTTGGACTCATTGCAGTTACCAAAATAAGTTTGCCTTGATTTTTGCTTTGCTCAATATACTTTTGATAGTTTTTGATTTTTGCGATGTTTTCACCATACAAAAACATATCTTCTTCTTTTATATTTAATTTTTTAGCAACATCTTTTATTGGTTCTAATTTTGCACTTTGTGCGATTTCAATATCTGTTAACATAAATTTTCTCCTTTGCATTTATATTAATAATTATTTACTTTTAAATAATTAATTATTTCTTTTTCAACATCTTTTTTTGCAGAGTTTAAACTTTTTTTGATGTTACAACCTGATGCGTTCTTGTGTCCGCCACCGCCAAAAGCTTCGGCTATTTGTGAAACATCATATTCAAACTTTGACCTGAAACTGCAATGAATTCCGTCTGATTTTTCTTTTAAAATAACTGCAATTTTATATCCACAACTTAAATATGTTTTTGGCAAATTTCCAATATCATCTTGGTCGTTTACACCAAACTTTTCGTAATCTGATGAACTTGCTGTCATTATGACAAATTTATACTTTTCATTTATATCTGCACCAAGAAGTGCATTTGATGTGAGTTTTACATAACCAACTGATTTCTTATCAAAAAACTCATTATAAATTTTTCGATAATCAGCACCATAATTAAAAAGCTGAGCACAAGTTTCAAAAGTTTTGCTATCTGTGTTATTGTTTCTGAATATGCTTGTGTCACCGCAAATTCCAAAATATAATTCAGTGGCGATTTCTGGTGTGATTTTTACTTTCAACTTTTTTGCTATTTCATATACTAAAATTGAACAAGCACTATATGTTTTTACCAAATTCAACTTTGCAAAGTTTGTGCCGACAGAATGATGGTCAATTTTGATTGTGTTAAAAAAAGCCAAAAAATCTTCTGCGAAAAATCCAAGTTTGTTGTCACTTGCCACATCAACAGCAATATAAAGGTCGAAATCCTCTAAATTTCTTGTGTTATATCTGACATAATACTCCAAAAAATTATAGTTTTCGCCCAATTCACAGCCACAAAAAAGCCCTACATCTTTACCCATGCTTTCCAAACATCTGCAAAGTGCAAGTGATGAACCAATTGTGTCAGGATCTGGACTTTCATGTGAAAATAATGCTATTTTCTTTGCCTTTTTAATTCGTTTTAAAATATCTTTCATATTTCACCTAATGTAATAATAACATATTGAATTTATAAAAGCAAAGCAATATAGATTTTTCATAAAATTAAAAAATAACGACTTTCGTCGTTATTTTTAATTAATTAATTTTCATCTCCACCAAGAGTGCCTTGTGGCTTAGTTTTAGGTGTTTTTTTAGATTCATCATCTTGTTTTTTTACAGGTTCAACAGAAATAGTGTTATGTTGCTCTTGAAGTTTTTTTACAAACAATGGAAAATTGTCACCATCTCCATATTTCTCACTGAACACATCTTTACATTTTAAATATTCATCTATTTCAAAACATTGTTCGAAAACACCACGAAACTCTTCATTTATAATTTCATTTGTTGAAATTTGAAAATTTCTATCAATCATTGCAACTTCACCAGTTCTTTCATGCTTTGATATGGTTTCGCCCGAAGTGCCATCAGAAAAAATTATTGTTGTTTTTAAAATTTCATCACTTTTTTCATCTTTATCATATTCAACTTCTTGAATCAAGTTGTATATCCACTCGTTCAACATTTTTTCATATTTTTGTACTGATATCTTATAATTTTTACTCATAACTTTAACTGCTCCTTAAACACTTGGATATTATATCATTTATCATGATTTAAGTCAACACTCAATTTAAACATAAACAATCTAAACACAAATAAAAAATGAAGCATTTGCTCCATTTTAAATTTTTTTATAAAATCAATATTTTTTATCTACGAAATCAACACCTGAAATCTTTTTTGAAACATTGATTCTTGAATTAACAATGTTTTCGCTTTCTTTCAAAAGTTTTTTATCAAGATTTTTGTATACAGTGTTTTTCTTAAAAAATCTATTTCTACGATATCTATTGATTGATTTTGTAACTATTACGCACAAGAGTAAAATTCCTGCTATTGAACCAATTTTTGCATATAACATGGTTCTGTCTGTGTTTGTTACAAGAATACTTACTGAAAGGTCGTTTATTGAAAGCACATAATAACCATTGTCGATTATGTATGAAATTTCTGAAATTTTTCCATTTCTATCAATAGCATAAATTTTAACACTTTCAGTTGTGTTTAATGCTCTGATTTTGAATGTGAACACATCACCAGCGATGTAGTTTCCATCAACATTTTTAAAACCATAAGCTGTTACACATTTTAAACCATCATTGAAAGAACTGAATGTTGAAAGCAAACTTGCATCTTCATAGATTTGAATTTCAGAACTTGAATAGTTTACATTGTCTGTTGTGATTGATGCACTTCCATTGTTGTTTTCAATGTATAATTCTGAAACAATTTTGATTGTGCCTTTGAAATTACAATAATAGTTAGGGTCATTTGATTCAATTGTATAGTTATATTCGCCAAGTTCAACTGGATAAACATCATTTTCATATTTTACAATTAAACTGATGTCTTCATCTAAACCAATTTCATAAACTGGTGATTGTTGATTTCCATTATAAAGGAAAATTGATTTTTTAACCATTACTGGAACGATTTTTCTGTTTACTGTGAGAACTGCTGTGTTTGACTTGTAGGCATTGTAATTTTCATTTCCAGCAAATGTGAAATAAACATTATATGTACCTGCATCAACAACGCTTTCAACTGTTCCCATAATATTTGAATATACAAATTCAAAATTTAAGTCCATATTTGGCATGTCGATTTGAACTTCATTTCCTGAATAAACAACTGTTTTATCTGAAAGAACTAAGTCTAAATCTGCTTTTTCAACATTAAGTGTTCCACAATTAACGATTACATTTTCTTCATAGTTTGCTGAATTAACCTTTATGTTGTTTGCTGAAATTGTGTAAGAAGAAACATTTGACCATATTTCAGCGTTACAAGCAACATCAAAACTTAAAACATTTACTTCGTCAGATACAATTCCAAGTACACTATATGTGAAATCTGGATTTATTTCACCATATGCTCTTGTTTTATCATCAAATGTGATTGTTATTTGTGATTTTCTAATTTCAAGATTTGAAGATGTGTAACTAATCACATAATTTTCTGCTGAAAGCGAGCCAAGTGTGATTTGATATTCACCTACATTTTCGCCTTGAACTCTCAAAAGTTCACCACCAATTTCGTCACCAGAAACAAGTCCACTTACGCTGTATGTGAGTGCTGGGTCTGCTTCACCATAAACTTTGCTTTGTGCATTTGCAACAATAAATAATTTTGCAGGTGTGATTTTTAGCGATGCAGGAACAAACTCAATTTCATAGTTTTCTGCTGAAAGCGAACCAAGTGCGATTTGATATTCACCTACATTTTCGCCCATCTCTCTTGACAAATTGCCTGATATAGTGTCACCAGCAACAAGACCACTTACGCTGTATGTGAATGTTGGGTCTGCTTCACCATAAACTTTGTTTTGTGCATTTGCTGTGATTGTTAGTTTTGCTGGAAGCACTGTTAATTTTGCATTGATTGAAATGACATTATAATTTTGAACTTTTTCAATGTCAACTGTGATATTGAATGTTCCAACTCTGTTTGAATTTTCACATGAGATTGAAGCGATGATATCTTCAACATCTTGTGTAAGAACGTTTGAACCTTCAATATAAAAATCAAACTTTGGAGTTTCTGTTCCATAAACTTTTGTTGAATTTTTGAGAACGATAACTGCTGGACGTTTTTGAATTTCAAACAAAACAACATCAAGTGAAATGTCATAGTTTGAATTTTCGATTGTACCAAGTGTGATGTTATAGTGACCTACATTTTGGATTTCTTCACTAAGTCTTGAAAGTTTTCCATTTAGGCTGTCACCTGAAACAAGCCCTGTTACACTATACTCAAATGTTGGGTCTGCTTCACCATACATTTTTGAAGCTGCGAAAGGTGTTATTGTTATAGATTTTTTATTTACAATGAATAATTCAGATTTATAAAGTTCAACTTCATAATTTTCAAATTCTACATTTTCAAAACTTAACTCATAACTTCCTGCATTTACTAAACCTAAGTCGTTGATGCTTAAATTTGAAATTATATTAAATGAAAGTTCATCGCCTTCAACATTGCCTGTGTAATAATATTCAAAATTAGGGGTTTCGTCACCATAAGTTATTGTTTGTGGCAAAGCATATACACTAACTTTTCTTTTGGCAACAACAACATCAATCACTTTTTCAAGTGTGAAATTGTCGTTATCAAAGCAGAATACTGCAACATATTCACCTGCGTTTTCTGGCAAAGTTTCAACTAAGTTTCCTGCTTCATAATTTGATTTTGTGTAATATTTTACAACAATATCATTTTTATCAACCAAATTTGTGTCTATTGAAAAGTCTAAAAGATGTGTTGTTTTATCATATACGAAATTTGTTTCGTTTACTGAAACAACGATGTTATGTCTTTTCATTATAACTGTGCCAGCGATGTTGCCTGAAAGGAAATAATTGTTATTGTCACAAGTTATCTTATAAACATATTCACCAATATTTTCAAAATTTGCAATTTCATTGTTTTTCAAAATTTCGATAACGATGTCTACATCTTCACTTAAAGTTAAATCAAGATTTTGTATGCTACCTGAATATTCATATTCTGTTGTATTTAATGTGATTGATAACTCTTTTTTATAAACAACGATTTGTGCTGAACCATCACCAACAAAAAGTTCATTTTCTAATATGCTATATCTGACATAATACTCGCCAATATCAAGGTTTACAGGGTTTTTTATTAAATTGTTGTCTTTGTCATAATATTCAAAAATAATCAAATTTTCATCAATATTCGCATTTGCTACATAAGAAATTTTGAATCCAGTTGCATCATATGTGTATTCTGTTTGAATGTTTAAATTAATAATTTTTTTGTAATAAACTTCAACAACTGTGTCACCTGTTATATTTATGCTAAACTCTCCATTTGAGTTTGCACTGCTTGCAAATTTGATTTCAGATTCTGAAAGAATGTTTGTCACACCATTTGTTGTGATTTTTATTTGTGAGAAGATTGTTTCATTGTTTGAAGTGAAACTTAAATTATAAATTCCCCTTTTTACAATGTTTGAAGTTTGCCCATTTAAATTTGCATCACAATTATATCCAACAATTTGCAAATTGTAGTTTGTGTCATCAACTACAATATTTTCAAATGTTTTATGACATTCGTTTCCTGCTTCGTCAACAACAAAGAAATCAAATGTATATGTTCCATTTTCTGGAACGATGAATGTGTTTGTTCCATTTACAAATGAAATGTTATCACTTGTAACTCCACTTTCTGAATATGTGAAGAAAAAGTTGTCATTGCTAATTCCTGTGCCTGAGATTGTTGCATCAAATGATACTGTTTTTTCTGTAAACAAATCAGATATTGAAATTTCAATTTCTGGAACAATTTTGTCAATTTTGCTTTCTGTGTGAGTGTATACATTTGAAACATTTCCAACATTATCAAGAGTTCTGAAATAATATGTTCCATTTTCTTCAATTTCATAATATCTTTCAGCAGAGGTTTCATAAGAAGAAAATTCAAAAATATTTGTCCAATTTGTGCCATCAGTTGAAACTTGAATTTTGCTAATTCCACTTTCAGCATCAGAAACACTGAATGTGAAAGGTCTTGAAACATTTGTCCATTCACTTGTGGTTGAAACGGACATATTTGGTTTTGTTATATCAGTTGTTGAAACAGTGACCATTGGCTGTTTAACTTTCATGAAGTTTGCTGTTGTTGCCCAACCAGAAGGTGTTACATAAGATGATGTGAATGAAAGTTCAATTTTATCGAAATTATTGCCTTTTAATTCTGCTGAATTGAAAGAAAGAACATCTGCATTTTGCAAGTAGTTATCTCTTTCTCCACTAACTTTTTGATTTACATTTAAACTATCGTTATATGCATAAAATGCCATTTCAACGGATTCTGGTTTATCATTTTTATCTTTATTGATTGAAGCCCAAACAGCGTTGCCAGAAGTAAAATATGCTGATGCTTCTAAACTTACATAACCTTCGTTCAATGCAATAATCATGTTGCTAGATAAATTTAAAAGTGAAACAAACTGTCCATTGTTGTTTACGAGTGTTGAAGAACTATTTTTTTGATGAATAAGTTCTGAATCACTGCTGTTGTTTCCAGCAGCTGTTGCATTTGAAACATAATATGAAAAAGCATTTTTTATTGAAGAAACATCATTTCCATTTGGGTATAAATAATAAACGGATTTTCCATCACCACTTTCAACAGCATTGTCAATCACTATTGTATACGACTGAGATGTCTTTTTACTGTCAAGGTAACCAACTGGCGAACCAGCATGAGAACTCATGGTGAAAAGACCTGTTGTTGAAAAAATTACAAAACAAGTCATCACTGCAATTAATAAGCCTGAAATTCCTTTTATTATTTTCTTCATAATTCCCCCTTATTTTAAGGTATTACGTTAAATTTTTCAAGTGTATTAGTGTATTTTTCGTGACAATATTACATATTAATTATTTATGTAACATATATTGTCATTATCCGTAAATTAGATGAGAAACAATATCTATATCACTGGCATTCAAATTATAGTTTGAAATTGTGCTTTGACTGCTTATTGCCAGCGAATTATTTAGTGCAACATCATTTGAAATGTTGATATCGTCAATCTTTATATTTGCACTTTGTGTGTAATATTTATGGTAGATTGATGCCTCTACATCCATGTTTAAAGTGATACCTACCGCAGAAGCTTTTACATTGTAAATTTCATTGTTTTGAATACCTACAATCCAACCCTCTTTTGTTATTTCAAAAATAAATTCTATCTTTTTAAACGAATTCATTGTTTGAGCTGACATTAATTTGTGGCTGTGAGTTGCATAGTTTTTCCAAACAGATTGTTCATTGCTTAATGTCATTGTAAATGTGTAATTGCCATTTCCATTTATTGAAACATTATTAAATGTGCAAACACCAAAACTGATGTTGTAATATAAATAACAATTGATTGGTGCACCATAAATTGATGCGAACTCTGATTCTGAAACTCTTGACAGTCCACCAGCTGTGTGGTTTGCTGTGAAGTTTGCATTTACATCATCTTTGATAATTTGTTGATAGTACCATTGCCCATCAATTCGAGCAGTTACAAGCGAAACTCTTGGGTCTACACCAGCAACTGGGGTTCCATAGTTGACATGCTGTCTGATGAAATTGCCATTGTTGTCTTTCTTTGAAATAATTCTGACATTTGATGGACCACTCATATTTGTTTTTGGAGTAACCACACCTGTTGTTTCAATTTGGAAACTTGCTGCATTATCAAGATTTTCATAGGCATTTTGATAAAGCATATAAGCAAAGTCATTGTTTTTGATAACCAAATCATAGACACCATCTCTTGTAATTGATTTGGTGTAACGATTTTGCAAGTTCTTTTCAACAACAACTTCACCTGCAACACCATTTAAAGTGTATCTTCCGTTTTCATCGGTGTAGGTTGATTTTGTTCCTGATTTAACTTGTACAAAAGATGCTGCGACACCTGAATCTGACCTAACAACACCAGAAATGTCATAATAAACAAATGATGTTACATTGATTATGCTTGGAGCAGAAACAGGAATGTTATTAAGTGAAAATGTTGTATTTTTTCTAACAAATTTGACATTAACAATACCTTCAAGCCCATCAATTTTAATTTGCTTGCTTTGATTTGTACAATAAAGTTCGTCATTCAAATAAATTTCAACACCACTTGAAATGTCTAAATTAAGTGTTATTGCATAAGACATATTTAAAATTAAGCCATTTAAACTGTCTGAAAACTCATAGTCTAAGCCAATTGTTTCACCAGTTTCATCAAGTTTCATTGATTTTAAAGTGTAACCATTCACAAGAACTGAGATTGTTGATAGTCCATCAATGTTTGTGAATGTGAAATTGCCCTCACTATCTGCCCTAATAATTTCTGCAACACCATTTGAAAGTTTTAAAGTTACATCAATGTTTAATGGACTATTACCTGTTAAAACCTTACCAGAAATTTGATAGAACGCCCTAACTTCAACTGTTTTATCAAGCAATCCTGAAAAATTTTCAAAAGTGTAACTTTCTTTTTCAAAACTTAAACTATATCTTCCACTGACAGAACTGAAATTAAACATTCCATTCTCATCAGTGAAAACTTCAAAATGAGTGAGCACATCAGTGCAAGTTACTTTTACATTTGAAAGAACTTTATCACCAACTTTTACGATGCCCGAAACACTGTATGTTCCATTTATTGACAAGTTTGATTTATGGCCTTTAACGATTATGTTGTTAAACTTGTAACCATCTAAAATGAATGAAATTTCAACTTCGCCAACAAGACCATTTATGGTAAATTCACCAATAGCATTTGTTTGAGCATAAGTTTCGCCATACTTCAAAATTACATTTGAAAGCATGCTTCCACCAGTTGAAACTTTTCCCGAAATGCTGTAAGTTGACTGAACATCAAACAAGCCTGTGTCTGAAACTACAAATTTTTCAAATGTGAATCCTGTTTTTTCAAACGTAATTTCATCTCCAAGATTTGCAACAAAGCTAAATGGTTCTTCTCCACTTTGTGAGCCAACAAATTCTGTTCCATTATAAACTTTGAAACCTGAAACTAAAATATTTCCAGTTTTAACTTGAACAGAAACATTTGCTTTTGTTTGAACCTCATGATTTCCAAATTCTTGAACTGATAAAGCATCAGTAAACACAAAACCTTGTTTTTCAAAACTTACTGTTTGTTGTCCAACAAGACCGCTTACGATGAAGTTTCCTTCACTGTCGGTTTGTGCAACTGTGTTGCCATTTAAAACAACATTTACATTTGCAACAGCAGTTAAACCTGAAACAACCTTTCCATACACCATATAACTTGCTGTGAAATTGATGTTTTCATTATCTTCTGAAACTGATATATCATCACTGAAAACATAGCCATCTTTTGAAACTGACACAACACAATCACTTGCAACGAGTTCAAAACAATACTCACCATTTGCATTTGTGTAGGTTGTCATGATTTCACTTTCAAGAGTTGCAGTTACACGAGCATATGCAACTGGAAGATTTCCAGACATGATTTTTCCAGCAACCTTAAATCCACTTAAACTAAAATCAAACTTTCCACCAGCAGAAACTGAATATGAATTTGGTTTTAATTTGAAATTGCCACTTGCGTCCATTGTGTAAAGCAAATATTTTTCAGTTAAGCCATTAAATTCATAATAGCCATTATTATCTGAAACAGCGATTTGTCTGTTATTTTCGGCATCAACTAAATATATATTTCCACCAACAACAACGCTTTCTTCATCACTTAAAGTTCCAAAAATTTTATAATTTCCATTAAAATTTAAACTTTCAGCATGACATACTTGCTCTTGCATTTGGAAATTGTAATTATTTTTGACAACTGAAATTTCGTGGCTACCAAAGATGTTAAGTAGCACAAATTCGCCATTTGTGTCAGTTTCAATACCACTATCAATTCCATCAACATAAACCTTTGCCATAGTTACAGCATTTGTTCCTGTTTGTACAATTCCATTTACATTATAAGAAAGATTGATTGTTTGATTTGTTGCAGAATTAACGTTTATGCTTTGAGAATTGTAATTTTCTGCACTAATTACAAACTCATTTTCGCCATAAACTTTATCAAAAACTATATTTCCATTTGAATCGGCATAAAATTCTTCACCATTAAGTTCAACCAAAACATTTGAAATTAAAACATTTCCAGATTGCACAAGGAAAGTTACTGAATAAGGAATTAAATATTCAATGTTAACATTTACATTTTCAAAATCAACATCATAAGTTTCAAACTTATAATCTTTATACGAAGCTGAAACTGTGTGCTTTCCAAAAAGTGAACCAAAAGCATCTACTGAAACTGGCGAACCATCAAGCAAATATTCAAAGTCATTTTCATTTGAAATTTCACCACTTACACCAACATTTAAGTTGTATAAAGCGTGACATGACACAGAATATAAGTTTTCAACAGATATCAAAACATTTGTTTCTGATAAATTGTAAACACTTGAAGAAAGTTCAATTTCATCACCAAGACAAACTTCGCTCAAAATGCAAGTTGTGTCATCAACTTTTTTGATTTTATCATGACTGATTGATACATCACCAAGATTTCTATGGTCACAATCAAAAATTAAATAAACTGACTTTGTTCCGTTGAAATTTGCAACTGTGTCAAATTGGCTTATTGTTACTTTATTGAAAGTTAAACCATCAAAAACTATGCTAAGTTCATTTGTTTTAGAAAGTCCATATATTTCAAAATTTCCATTTTCATCAGAAACAGCAACCTCTTTCCCAGCAATTCTTACACTTGCACCAGCAATGTTTGTTTTTCCACTTTGAACTTTTCCAACTACATCATACTTTTTATAGACTTCAATTTCTTCAATTTGATTTAAACTTGAAATGTTAAACTCTGGTTTATTAAAATCATAATAATCAGAAACTAATTTGATTTTGCTGTTATAATGAACATCAAATGTCATTTCATTTGAATTGATACCAACCATTGAGTCATCAATGAAAAGTCTGATTTGATTGTAATCAACATTTGTTGTGTCAAATGAAAACTTTAATGTTAAATTTGATGTTGTGTTGATGACCACATTTGGATTGGTTATGTTTGCTTTAACTGGATAAAACTGAACTCCTGTTTCAAGGCATGAAATTGTTGTTTCACCAGCAACACCAGCAACTTTGAATTCACCATTGTCATCGGTGTTTGCATAGAAAGTTCCTGAAAGAGAACTGATAACAAGTTCTGCATCTGGTCGTGCAATTCCATTGTTTTCAACCTTGCCAGAAACAGTGTATTCTTTATATGCAACAAAGTCTGCATTATCTTTTCCATTTGTTATGCTTTTGCTTTCAACAGCAAACTTATATTTATCAATGCTTGGAGTTACAATAATTCCATTTTTGACTTTTGAAAAACTGTAAACACCCTGTGAATTGGTGTATGTTGTGCCATAATCACTTTCAATTTTAACGCCTTCAACCGCCACACCATAATCATCTACAATTCTGCCAGTGACATCAAAACCTTTTTTTGAACCAAACAAAGAGCAACCAGAAAACATGTTTGTTACAAAAAACAAACACACAAAAATTACTGTGATATTAAATAATTTTTGAAGTATACTCTTTTTCATAATTTTATTATAAAACTTAGTGAACAAAATGTCAACTTTGTTTACTTGATTTATTAAATTTTATTTGCATATTTTTTAAAATATAACTAATAAAAAATAGGTATGTTATAAAATCA
Source organism: uncultured Clostridia bacterium (assembly GCA_947382485.1). Classification (GTDB taxonomy): domain Bacteria; phylum Bacillota; class Clostridia; order Christensenellales; family UBA1242; genus RGIG1681. Next base: position 39,294 of record CANCYS010000005.1, read on the forward strand.
TACCTATTCGAATATTTTAAAGAAATTTTCAAGAAAAGAGCTGGTTTCTTTTAACAAATTTTGTTTGTCATGAATATATTCTTGAAGGATATAAAGTATGGTTGTGAGAGCAGTTTTTGAATATATATTTGCTCTGTGTTCATCTAGGTTTTCTATGATATCCATCATTGAACTTTTGACTACTGAAATTAATTCTTCATTAATTCTTTCATACTTACTGCCTTCATTTGAATTTATCAAAATGTAAAGTTCTGTTGCATTGTTTGATATGGTTTTTGCAATCATATTTAATAGATAATTTTTAAATCTACTGTTCTTATAAACCTTTTTCTTATTAATAACAACATTTTTTTGAGTAAACTTCTTGGCATAATTATTTATTTTTGTTATTGTCATAACTTCATCAAAGCAAGACTTTACAATATCATCAAATAAAATTTCTTTATTTTCATAATATCTATAAATGTTTCCAACAGTCATGCCACTTTTTTGAGCAACATCACGCATTGATACATCTTTATAAGGCATGACAAAAAACAGTTCTTTTGCTGACTTTTTTATCTTTTGTTTAACATTCCCCTTTTTTATCTGCATAACTTTCTCCGATGTATACAATTATATATCAATTTGATTTTATTTACAAGCAAATTGAGTTGTTAACAAGTGCAAGTGAGAAAATTATTTGCGTTTTCATAGAAAATTTTATTAATACTTTTTTCAGTATAACCGAGTTTTGTTAACCTATCTGATAACTTATTTACCAAATCTTGATAATTATTTATTGATTTTGGCAAATGATTTGTTCCATAAAAATCTGTTCCAAGTGCCAAATTATCAATACCAAATTTACAAGCAAAATAATCAATATGTGCCACAATATCAGCCGGTTTACACCTGTTTGAACCGTTGATAAAATCAGAAACAAGACATAGTCCAACAATTCCACCAGAGTCTTTTATCATTCTTATTTGATAGTCTTTTAAATTTCTACTGTTTGGTTGAATGCCATAAAATGCCGTGTGTGAGCAAAAAAGTGGTTTTGTTGTTAACTTTGATAGTTCCATAAAACTTTCTTCATTTAAATGAGCTGTATCAACCTTGATATTGTTATTTTCTAATGATTTTACTGCAATTTTTCCAAAAGATGTCAGTGCACCACTTTCATGTGCACCACCTGCTAAACAATTGCTAGTATTCCACGTAAGACCTGCATACACCGGTCTAAAAGACAAAAATTTATTTATATTATCTTTACTCAAAAAATGCAAATCTTCAACAGCTAAAAATAATTTATTATTTCTATTTACAAAATTTCTTGCTTCTTCAATTTCATACATTGCTTCTTCTCTATTAAGCTCGCTTGTCCAAATTGCAGAAACAATATTTCCAGCACTATCTGAATGCTTGGTTAAATAATTTTGTTTATTCTTATCTGTTTTTAATTTTAAAAAATAATCGTTATGCAAATCAAAAATTTTATACATATTATAATATATTATTTAAAAACATAAAAATATACAAAAAGTTCCTAAAATTATAACTTTCACTAAATTTAATTTTAGTATTGATTTTGTTATCAGAGTATTTTATAATATTCTTATGGTAAATTTATTCAAAAGAAAGAAAAATAACATTAATTTTGAAGAACTTGATAAGAAAAATATTATGCTAGGGATACTTGAAATTATTGTTACTAAAAAATGTAATCTTGCATGTGCACATTGCATGCGTGGAGATGCGCAAAATCAAGACATAACAAAAGAAACTTATGACGCTATTTTTGATAAGATTCAATTTATTGAAAATTTGAATCTTGGTGGTGGCGAAATTTCCCTATCTCCAAAAGTTATCACAGACCTTATCGCCTCACTAAAAGAACACAAAACAATTGTTAATAGTTTTGCATTAACAACAAATGGAACAATCATTAGCCAAGAATTTATTGATGCACTTTTAGAGCTTAAAGAATATGTTTACAAATGTCGTGAAGAAAAAATAACTATATTTAAATCCCTAGAAAAATCTCAATTTCACATAGTTATAAGCACAGATGACTTTCATCTTAATGAAATGATTAAAAAAGGATATACCCTCGAAAATCTGCTAGGCAATATTCAAACTTATAGACAAAATTTTGGTGATGATTCTGTTGAATTTAAAGGCTATTGTGATTTTGACCTTATTGATGAAGGAAGAGCAAAAGATTTACCTCCAATACAAGGAATTTCAAAATCTCCTCAACACCCACTTACACAAAAATTTAGTTATACAAATCTTACACCTAAAACAAACTATATTGATGGATTTTTATCAATTTCAACTGATGGAGAGGTTTTACCTGGTTGCAATTATTCATTTGAAAATGAAAAAATCTTTACTGCTGGAAACATAAAAGAGAAAAAACTAAGCGAAATTTTCAGCCATTTAGATTTGATTCCTGTTGAAATTAAAGACCTTAATAAGTTTAGACACAAAATGGTGAAAGCCTCATCTGTCGATGAAAAATCATATAAAAGATATTTTAAAGCAAATGGAAATAAAAAAGAAAGGTATCTTTGGATGCATTCTCAACCAGAAAAATAAAAAACTAGGGTTAACCCTAGTTTTTATTTTGAATTTCATTCATTATGAAGCAATATCTGTTGCTCTTGTTTCTCTTATGATATTAACTTTAATCTGACCTGGGTATTCAAGCTCAGATTCAATCTTTCTAGCAATTTCTTTCGCTAAGATTACCATTGATGCATCATCAACCTCTTCTGGTTTAACAGCAATTCTGATTTCACGACCAGCTTGAATTGCAAATGAAGTTTCAACGCCCTTAAAGCTATTGGCAATTTCTTCAAGTTTTTCAAGACGTTTAACATATGCATCAAGAGATTCTCTTCTTGCACCTGGTCTTGCACTTGAAATTGCATCAGCAACTTGAACTAAAATAGCTTCAATTGACTTAAATTCAACACCACCATGATGTGCTTCGATACAATGAATTATTTCTGGACTTTCTTTATATTTTTTAGCAATGTCAACACCAATTGAAACATGAGTTCCTTCCATTTCAAAATCAAGTGCTTTACCAATATCATGCAAAAGTCCACCACGTTTTGCGATTGCAACATTTGCACCAAGTTCACCAGCAAGTAATCCTGCAAGATATGATGTTTCCAAACTATGTTTTAAAACATTTTGACCATAACTGGTTCTATATTTGAGTCTACCAAGAATTTTGATAAGTTCTGGATGAAGATTATAGATTCCTGCTTCAAAAGTAGCATTTTCACCTGCTTCTTTGATGGTTTTTTCCATATCTTTTTTAACTTTATCAACAATATCTTCAATTCTTGCAGGATGAATTCTTCCATCAGTGATGAGTTTTTCAAGAGTGAGTCTTGCAACTTCTCTTCTGATTGGGTCAAATGATGAAAGTGTGACAGCATCTGGTGTGTCATCAACAATAAGGTCTACACCAGTTGCATTTTCAATTGCTCTAATGTTTCTGCCTTCACGACCAATGATTCTTCCTTTCATTTCATCGGTTGGAAGTGAAACTGTGGTTACAGTGACATCTGCGGTTTGGTCAGTTGCACATTTTTGAATTGCAAGTGTAACAATGTCTCTTGCCTTCTTTTCGCCCTCTTCACGAGCTTCTGCTTCAATGTCGCGTACAATATTTCCTGCATCTTTTCTTGCATCATCAATAATTGAGTCAACAACTTGTTTTTTTGCTTCTTCACGAGAAAGACCCGCAACTTTTTCAAGTTCTTTTGCAATATTTTCTTTTTCTTTTAAAATTTCTTGCTTTGCATCTTCAAGTTCATGTTTTTTGTTTTCAAGTTCTTGTTTTGCATCTTCGATTGATTGCAATTTTTTATCTAGCATATCATTTTTTCTGTCAATACCTTCTTCTTTTTCAAGAATTCGGTTTTCCATTCTTTGAATTTCATTTCTTCTTTCTTTATATTCGTTTTCTGATTCAGTTTTGATTTTCAAAACTTCTTCCTTGGCCTCTAAAATGGCTTCTTTTTTGATTGTAGATGCTTTTTCCTCAGCATCTTTAATTGTTTTTTCTGCAACATTTTTTGCGTTGCCTAATTTTTTTTCAAGCATCTTACTTGCTACAAAGTAAGATACGACACCACCTATTGCCAAGGAAACGATAGCGACTATTATATAATATAATGCCTCCATTTTGTTCCCCCAAATTTTAAATATGTGCGACTTGAACAAAATCATACCCTAATTGTCCAAATACTCACAAATAAAGTTTATCACAGAAAAAAATATTAAGTCAAGCATTATGAAACGCAGTTAAAAATAAATAAAAAAAGCATAACAATTGTTATGCTAATTTTTGTTTTTTATAAATTATTCGGCTGGTTTTGTTTCTGGATTTTCAGAAGTTGGCTCATCTTTTGGAACAAGCAAATCTCTAATTTTTACAGTAACTTCCTCAGCAAATGCAGGATTTTCAACAAGATATCTTCTTACGTTGTCTCTGCCATTACCAATTTTTTCGCCATTATAACTATACCAAGCACCGCTCTTTTGAATGATGTCATGTTCAACAGCAAGATCTAAAATGCAAGATTCTTGCGAAATTCCCATACCAAAAATGATATCAAATTCAGCAACTTTGAATGGAGGTGCAACTTTGTTTTTAACAACCTTAACTTTTGTTCTTGCACCGATTGCAGTGTCGCCATCTTTGATGATTTCACCTTTTCTAACATCAAGACGAACACTTGAATAGAATTTAAGTGCTTTTCCACCAGGAGTGGTTTCTGGGTTTCCAAACATAACCCCAACTTTTTCACGAAGTTGGTTAATGAAAACTATACAAGTTTTTGTTTTATTTGTGATTGCTGCAAGTTTTCTGAGTGCTTGGCTCATGAGTCTTGCTTGAAGACCAACATGGCTATCACCCATTTCACCATCAATTTCAGCTTTTGGTGTGAGTGCGGCAACAGAGTCAATTACAATAATGTCAATTGAACCAGACCTTACTAAACTTTCTGCAATTTCCAAACCTTGTTCACCATTGTCAGGTTGAGAAACATATAAATTTTTGATGTCAACACCAAGTCTTGCTGCATAGTTTGGATCTAAGGCATGTTCAGCATCAATAAAAGCTGCTGTTCCACCAAGTTTTTGAGCTTGTGCCACTATGTGCAAAGAAACTGTTGTTTTACCAGAAGATTCTGGTCCATAAATTTCTACAATTCTTCCACGAGGAATTCCACCCACGCCAAGTGCAAAGTCAAGAGTTAAACAGCCTGTTGGAATGACTTCAACATTTTCTGTTTCAATATCTCCAAGACGCATGATGCTACCTTTTCCGAATTCTTTTTCAATTTGAGCAATAGCCTGCTCTAAGTTTTTTTGCTTATCAATCATAATTTACCTCATTTATTTTTTCACTTGTCTTAAAATTACTTTTTTATCTTTTTAGTTTCTGCTGACTTTTTAGACTTTTCTTCTTTTTTAGGTTCTTCTGTGATTTCTTCTTGTTTTTCTTCTTCAATCACATTTGAACCCTTGATTGTTTTGACTGCGTTAACTGAATAATTTATACAAGATATTACACTAAGTATAACACCAACAATCATGATTGCAATACCTAAAACTCGGACATAATTCACAAAATTTGTGTTTAATGTTGCTCTTAAACCAATGTAAAGCATTAAAATCATGCTTGCAATATCAAGGAAAAATGATTTTACTTTTCCATAAATATCTGCTGGAATTACATAATTTTTATTTGCGGCAACCATTCTGATTCCGCTGATTAAAATATCTCTTAAAACTACAATCAAAAGCATTAAAACTGCAAGCCAACCACGTGTTACACCTGAAAAAAGAACCAAAATCATTGCAGTAGTTGTTATAAACTTATCTGCAATTTGATCCATAAATTTTCCAAAGTCTGTGATTAATTTATATTTTCTTGCAATATAACCATCAAGCATATCAGTGAAGCACCCAAAAACATAGATGCCAAGAGCCACAAACACGCCAATGCCTTTTGGAATTGGGAGCAAAAACAGCAAAATTATGATTGGTGTGCATGCAATCCTTATCATTGTTAAAATATTTGGAACATTTTTATTCATATACAATTTCTCCTTGTAAGTCATAACCTCTTACTTTTTTAATCTTTACCTTATAGAACTTACCAATTTCAATAGGAACTTTTGACTTGAAAAATATCAAAGAATCTGCTTCTGGTGTTTGATATTGACATCTTCCAAAGAACATTTGTTTTTCATAGTCAATGCCTTCATAAATAACATCAAGTGTTTTTCCAACAAACTTTTTATTTATTTCAGCAACAACCTTTTGTTGAACTTTAACAATTTTGAGAAGCCTTTTCTTTTTTATTTCTTCACTAATTTGGTCTTTAAAATCTCCTGCAACAGTTCCTTCTTCACGAGAATAAGTGAAAAATCCAACGTGCATAAGTTTTGACTCTTCTACAAACTTACACAATTCTTCAAATTGTTCATCTGTTTCTCCTGGGAAACCAATCATCATTGTTGTTCTTATTGCAACATAAACTGGTAACTTTTTAATTCTGCCAACAAGATTTAAAATGTCTTTTTGATTAACATGCCTATTCATTCGTTTAAGTATATTATTTGAAATGTGTTGAAGCGGAATGTCAATGTATTTACAAACCTTTGGGTTGTTTACAATTTCATTTAAAAGTTCATCATCAATCATTTCTGGATAACAATATAAAAGTCTTATCCATTTCAAATTTTTGATTGCAGATATTTTTCTGATAAGTTTAACAAGCCTTGATTTACCTGATTTGTCGTAGCCATATCTTGTTGTGTCTTGTGCAACAATAATGATTTCTGATGCACCATTTCTAACCAAACTGCTAGCCTCTTCCAAAATGTCATCAAGATCTCTTGACCTAAATCTTCCACGAATGTATGGAATTGTACAAAATGTGCAAAAGTTATCACAACCATCAGCAATCTTTAAATAAGCATAATGTGATGGCGTTGTAACCATTCTATCACGCACATTTGGAAGTGTGTTTGTTCCACCAACTTTAACTATTTTTTTATCTTTTTCAAAAGATGTATTTATTATTTTTAATATGTCTGGATATTGGTCAATTCCAAGAAAGATATCAACTTCTGGAAATTCTTCACGCATTTCACCAGACCATTTTTGAGGCATACAACCAGTGACAATGAGTCTTTGACACCTTTTGTTTGGGTCTTTTCTATATTCACTCATTTCATTTATTGCGTCCATTGACTCATCTCTTGCACTTTTGATAAAACCACAAGTGTTGATGATGATGATATCGGCATTTGCTGCATCTGATGTGAAATTATAACCAGCGGCACGAAGATATGTGAGCATAATTTCTGTGTCAACTCTGTTTTTATCACAACCGAGAGAAATTACACCAACAAGCATATTCTTTCGCTTTTTCTTCATAACTTTTAATACATCTGTATCAATGGTTTCAACATTGCTACTTATACCTTTGCTATTTAACATTTTTCACCTTTAATTTTCTATATTTTGAATGATTAATTTAAGTTCTTTTTCAGTTAAATTTGGAACTTTCAAATGCACTGGATTTGCATCAATTTTTGAATATAAAATGTCGTTTACATCTGCAAGCATTTCTGCACCAGCAGTTCCAACAGAATATATTGAATCTTCTTCAATATCGGTTTTAAATGAAATTCTTGAAGACAAATTATAATTTAATCCATCATTCAAATCATTATCATAAGTTTCCAAAATCACATAAATGCCCGCAAGTCTACCAAATTTTAACAAACTTTGTATCAATGAATTTATTCTATATGAATTGTCCAAAGTTGACATACGAGAATAATTTAAAACAAATGTAATAACATATGGAAGTTTTGAAAATTGTTCTCTTTCAGCAATGTCATTATAATTTTCAATGCTACTTGCATTTAAACTTGCAATGATTTTATATCTTGATTCAAGTTCTTGATTGAGACTGATTAATGTATCTAAAATTTTATTATTGTCTTTTGCAATTTCATTAAGCAGATATGAACTATCTTTATAAATATCATATTTGCTATTGTCATTTGAATCACAAATTACCATTTTAAATTCATCTGGATTATTTTTAAGCATCAAACTTAATATTATTGTGTTTATCAATGTGAATGAATTTTCATTTTCACCATAATTGAAGATTGCCATGTTGTAGCCTCTTTCAAGGTCTGCAAAAACTTGCATATCATCTTCATTTTTACCAAGCAAAAACTCTAACTTATCACTATCTTTAAACTGACTATTTGAAATTGCATTAATAAAGCCATAATCTTTTATTTCTATATATGGGCTTTCTTTTTTGTTTGATTCAACAGGTTTATAATGATATTCTTCATCAGCATAATCCTCGTCAAATTCAGCATTTTCATCAATTTCTTCTTCTTGATTTTGAACTATTTCATTTTCATTTTCAACATCAGTTTCTTGTTCTAAATTAGATTCATCTTGACTTTCAACTGATTCATTATTTTCTTCATCATTATTTGAAATTTCATTTGTGACTTCATTTAAATTTTTAAGTTTGCTAAAATCACTTAAAATTTCAGTTATATTTTCTTCACTTTCTTCGCTGACATTGTCAGATTGAGCAGAAGTTTCTTCAACAACAGAATTTTCTGTTTCTTGAACTGGTTGAGTTTCTGTTTCTTCATTATTAACCAACTGGCTTTCTAATTCTTCATTATTTTCAGAAACATCTTCTGTTTTTTGTTCTTCATTGTTTAGATTTAAAATTTCGCTGATTGCACCATTATCTTCTAATTCAAAATTTTCAGATTTTGGTTCTTCTTCAATTTTATTTTCAACAGCGGATTCTTCTTGAACATCAGCACTATTTGATTGTTCTGATTGTTCATAGTCAGAATCATCACTATATAAAATATTTTTGATTAAATCAATGCTGTTATCTTCATGCTCTGGTTCTTCAAAAACCTGTTCTTGAACCTCGTCCATACTTGGGTCATAATGAACTTCAAATGCTGAAAAATTATCATACACATTAAAGTCTTTATTTTGAGTTGCATTCTCATCAACATTTGGAAGATTAACACTTAATCCATTGTCCGAATTTTCATCATTCACTTCGAATTGACTTAAATTCACCATGTTTTCAGGCTTTTGATTTTCGGTTGTTTCGTTTGAAACTTCCAAATTGTCACTTGTTTCATTTAAAGTACTTTCTGATTCATTTTTTGTTTGTTTTAAAGCATTTTCTGCCTCAATTTCGGCTTCAACACTTTCATATTGCTCAGTAGATTTAACTTGATTTGCATTTTTTATTGAATATATATCATCGTCTGCATTAGGGTCTTCATCATAAAATGTGGATTCTTTTTTCATTGGTTCATCAGAAAAATCAGCATCTTCATCTTCAAGTTCTTCATATGAATCGCCAAGAAGCATTTTTAAAAGTTCTTGCCCGTCTAATTTATCAATCATATCGCTATCTGATGAATTTGAAGATTCTAAGTTTGCTGTTACATCACTTACATTTTCAGTTAATGTGTCGGCACTGCTTGAAACTTGGTAATTATCTTCTTCAATATTCTCTGCAAGTTCTTCAATTTGTGGTTCATTTTCAGCAGTTATGGCTTGACTTGAACTATCTTGCAAAGCATCTGCAATCACTTCATCATCTTTTTCTTCTTCATAAGAATTGTTACTTTCTGATGATGAATTTTCTAGATTATCATAAAGTTCTTCAATTTTTTCGTCTGAATCTTCATTAGAAACGACATCTGAACTTTCAGATGTTCTATTAGGATTATAGTTGCTATACATGTTAGGGTCAGTTTCAATTCCACGCTCAATATTGAGCTCTTCTCTTGCCCTTCTTAATTCTTCTAAATCAACAGAACCTACATTTTTATCCAATTTTGTTACCTCATTTAATCATTTATACTATCGTAATCTTCGCCAAAATCTTGTCTGAATTGGTCTGGTGTTATAAGCACCTTTCTCACCTTTGAACCTGTTGCAGGAGCAATATATCCCTTATCTTCCATTTGGTCGACAATTCTTGCGGCTCTTGAATAGCCGATTGAAAGTCTTCTTTGAAGATAAGAAACTGATGCACCACCATTTTGCATAACAAGTTTCACAGATGTTTTGAAATAACTATCAACATTTTCTCTTGATGGCAATCCATCTGAGCCAAATGAAACGCCTGCATCATCAGGAGCGGCTTGTTGCTCTGAATTTATGATGTTATTAACCATTTCATCATAATTTGCGTTGTTATATTTTTTGTCATAATCAATAACTGCTTTAATTTCTTCATCTGACGCATATGCGGCTTGAAGTCTTGGGGTTGCAGATGTTCCTGTTGGAGCAAATATCATATCACCTTGACCAAGCAATTTTTCTGCACCAACTGCATTTAAAATTGTTTTTGAGTCAATGCCTGACTGCAAACTGAAAGCAATTCTTGAAGGCACATTGTTTTTAATTACACCAGAAATGATGTCAACTGATGGTCTTTGTGTTGCAAGAATCATATGCATTCCGCAAGCACGAGCAAGTTGAGTTAATCTTTGAATGCAAGCCTCAACTTCTTTTTTATTGACCTGCATAATTTCTGCAAGTTCGTCAACAATGATGACAATGTATGGGAATCTTTCAAATTGTCCAGCTTTTACAAGTTCACTCTTGTTATATGGTTCAATATTGTTATAACCTGATTTAGACATCAAATCATAGCGACGTTCCATTTCTTTAACACACCATTTGAGTGCATTGATTGCCTTGTCTGAACCCATGACAACTTCTGGTGTTAAAAGATGTGGCAAACCATTATATCTGTTAAATTCAACTTTCTTTGGGTCAATCATGATAAGACGTAAGTCATCTGGTGAAGACTTATAAATTAAACTTAGAACAATGTTGTGAATGAACACAGATTTACCAGAACCAGTTGAACCTGCAATAAGCAAGTGAACCATTTTTGCCAAACTTTTGACAATTATTTCACCTGAAATATCTTTTCCAATAGCAATTGGAAGCGGATCTTTGAAGTTTTGGAACTCATCAGATTCTAAAAGTTCTCTTTCATAAACTGAACTAAATGTATCATTTTCAAGTTCAATACCAACATAACTGCTACCTGGAATTGGTGCTTTGATAACGATTGTTTTTGCTGCAAGTGCTGCCGCAATATCATCTTCATACATTGGGATTTTCTTTACTGACACACCAAGAGGAACTGAAAGTTCATATCTTGTAATTTTTGGACCACGAACTATATTTTTAACTTTTGCAGGAATATTGAATGCAGAAAGCACATTTTCAAGTTGTGCAGATTTTCTGTTTTGTTCTTCTGTGTAATCGCCATTATCTGGTTTTAGAGGTCTGAGCAAGTTTAGTGGTGGCGGATTATACCTTACGCCTGGAATACCAACATTAAATCCATATGGATTTGTCTTTGTTTCTTTTACAGGAACAGTATATTTATTTTCGTTATTAATTGGATTATTTTGAATTACAGGCGATGATGGAACATTTGAAACTCCACCAAATGCAGGTTTTTGTTCAACTTGTGGTTTTGTATTTCCAAAGTTTTGAGAAGTGCCAAAACCTGAATTTTTTCTTTCAAATTCTTTATCAATGCCCAAATTATCAGGCTTTGCAGGTTCAAAACTTGGGGTGCTTAGTGTTACAAAATCTGTTTTTGGAACTGATGGTTCTTTATTAAATGAACCAAAATCATTATTTGCTTTAACAGGCTCTTGTTTTTCATCATCATCAAAACTAAATCCAAAACTACTGCTAGATGGACTATCTAAAACATCACTTTTAACATCATTTTCAATATCATCTTCACTTGTGCTTAAAATTTTAGAAATTTCATCATTTATTGAAGAGTTATCAAATGTTCCATTAAATTCTGTTTCGTCTGAAAAATCTGATGTTTCTTCATCATTTCCAAAGTTTGATGAGAAATCACTTAAATTTGAACTAAAATTATTAACTTCATTATCTACATTTACTGGTTCAGTATCAAAAGTGTTAACTTGTGAAGAGTATGGTGTTTCATTATACGGATTTTGTGAACTTACAAATTCATTTGAATAATTAGTTTCTGTATTTTCCGAACTTTCAGTTGATGACATACCACCAAAAGTCGCATTCATAAATTGTCTGCGATATTCATTTACATCTGAGGTATAAACATCTGGATATGTTTCAGCAGAATAAAAATTACTACTAAATGTGTTTTGAGTTTGTGGCTCTTCATTTGTTTGAGTGTCTGGCTGTTTGAAATAGCTATCACTACCCGTGTACACATTTGAATAGTTGTTATATGTGTAGTTGTAACCTTCTGTTATATCTCTGTCTGTGATTTCACCAATAACATCTTCACTGCTATAAATTGGTTTTGGTTCATTTTCATTTATGCTTGTGCCTTCTAAATCTCTGGCATCAACAGAAATTTCATCAACAACATCTGCCAATTCACCACTATCAAATGAATAATTTGGCATATTTTCGTTAACCAAATCTCTATCACTACGACTAACCTTTTCTCTCATTTTATGAGTTTTAAGTTTTTTGATGTGTGGTGCTTCATATTTTCCATAAAGTTGATAGTCAATAAAAAGTCCAAAAAGAAGGGTTGTTAAAATAACAAACACAATAATTACACCCATTCCACCAAGAAGAAGTGAAATTAAACCACACAAAATTGAACCAACACTTCCAAGAAGTGTGATTTTTGATGTATATGAAATTTCAAGATATGTTTTGAATGTTTGACCGCTAACAACTGCATCAAGTGGTTTGAAGGTTGAAATTGCATGAATAACTAATAAAACCGAAACAATTCCAATTGTAAGCAAAACTGCTGGCTTCATACGCTTTGTGTAATTTAAACCTAAAAATTTTGCAAGTGAATAAAAATCTAAAATTATAAGCAATGGATATGTTGCGATGCCAAAAGTTCCGACAATGGCTCTACCTATTGGAAGAACTGAGAATAAACAAGCAAAAATAAAAGCCAATGAAAAAACTATAAGACCAAGCAGTCCTAAAACTTTTCTTTTTGTTAGCGACGAATTATGCTGTATATTTTCCAAAGTTCACTCCTATTTTAATCCTTTAATCAAATCATCTCTGTCAATGTCAATGTCATGACCAAGATAAACAACAACCATTTTATTAAAATCAAGAATTTGTTTAATGAGTTTGTTTGCATCTTTATTTGTGAGCATTTCAATTTTAAGTCTTTCAGTATTTTCACTGAATGTTTGTTTTGTAAGAGCGATATGCTTTGCAGAAATCAAAGCATTTTCAACAACATTGTCATATTTGTTGATGAAGTTTGTGACATAATATCTTTTTTCTGTTTCAAATTCTTCACTTGAAATTGCTCTATTTTTAATATCTTTGCTGAGTGCTTCAACAAAATTATACAAATGTTCTTCCGCAAAGTCATAATCAACCATGATTTCAAATTCAATGTTACCATTGTTTGAGTAATACTTTGTTTTGATTTTTGTATCAAAATAATAATTTTGGTTTGAAAGTGAAAGTTTTAAATTGTTAAGAATGATTGGAGCAACAATTTCAATCAAATATTTTTGTTTATCTTTAAACGAAACTGTTGGAAAAACCACAGAAATTCTTGTTTGATTTAATCTTTTGATTCTGCCCTTGCAAGCACCTTCAAAATCATCAATGGCTGAAACATATTTAAGTTTTTTATATTCAGTGTCATTATCTTTCATTTTATCAAAGAAATGAACTTTAACAATATCATAAATTTCATCTTGATTAACATCACCAACAACAGATATGATTGTGTTTCTTGGTGTGAAAACTCTATCAAGGAAATCTTTTGCGTCAAATGCTCTGAATCTTGCAACAGTGAGTTTTGTTCCAGTTTTTGGATTTGCAAGACCTGTTCTGTAATAAAGTGTTGAATTCACAATTCTGTTGATAATAAATTGTGCATTTTCAGACAAAATTTCGACTTGCGACAAAAGTTGCTTTCTTACCTTTTCACCATTTTCAAGTGAGAAATTTGTGTTGAAAGCAATTTCTGAAAGTAAGGCTATTGCCTTTTCAATATTTTCTTTTGGACAAAGTGCACTGATTGTTATGCTTTCCTTTGAATTGTGTGGAGTTAAAACAATTCCATTAGATTTTGCAAAACTTGCAAGTGAATCTTTATTTGGATGTTGTTTTGTTCCCATAAGCATAATTCGTGTTAAATAATCACTGATTCCACTTTGATTACTTTTTTCTGATTGTGTGCCACCAGCAATATGCAAAACCACGCAAGCAACCTTTTTATCTGTTCTTGGAACACACACAAGTCTAAGCCCATTTGAAAATGTGTTTAATGCCATTTTAATTTTCTCCAATGTATATATTTTTACACATTTATTATATAACAAAAAAATCCGTTCTGAAAACGGATTTTGCATATTTTTTAATCTTTTTTATAATTTTTACACATTTTTAGATAAACCAAACAAAATTTACAGTTTTATTTCAATCCCAAAGTTTCGCTCACTGTCGTAAGGTTAAATTTATGGTTCTTCGCATATTCAATTATGTCTGTGAGTGCCTCAACTGTGTTTGCTGTTGGGTGCATTAAAATTAAGTCACCACCACACATTTGAACAACAGCCCTATTATAAATTAATTTGGTGTCATGGTCACGCCAGTCAATGGTGTCTCTTGTCCACATTATCGTTTTATAACCAAGTTTTTCAGCAGAAATCGTGGTATTTTTGTTATAAGAACCACCAGGAGGAGCAAAAAGTTCCATATCAATTCCAAGAATGGCTTTTACAATTTCATGGCACTTGCTAATTTCTGATAAATTTTGTTCAAGTGAAAGTTTTCCATGTTCTTTATGAGAATAACCATGACTTGCAATTTCGTGCCCTTGATTTTTCATTTTCTTTAATAATATCTCATTTTCCTCCGCCCAAGTTCCACCAATAAAGAAAGTTGTCTTTATATTATATTTTTGCAATATTTCAAGCATCATCTCAACATATTCTGTGCCCCAATACACATTTATCATGAGTGAAACATTATTTGAATTTTTGTCACCAGCAT
Source organism: uncultured Clostridia bacterium (assembly GCA_947382485.1). Taxonomy (GTDB): domain Bacteria; phylum Bacillota; class Clostridia; order Christensenellales; family UBA1242; genus RGIG1681. The sequence continues at coordinate 54,423 of CANCYS010000005.1, forward strand.
AAATTGTGCCATTATACTCACTGTTTGTTGCTGTGGAAACAGTGTTATTTTTTCTTATTAAAAAACCTGAAAGCACACAAACACAAATTGCAGCAAAAATTGCCACATTACAAATTACATGAACAAATAATTTTTCATTTTTTAAATATTTCATAATTTAATATATGCAAGAGATTTTAAAATAAAAACCACAGGCGTTACCTGTGGCTTAAATTATAATTAAAATTTTAAATTATGCTTCGATTTTTTTAACAAGTTTGAGGTCTACTCTTTCTTTTTCATCAATCTTGATTACTTCAACTTCAACCTTATCACCAATTTTAACGATATCTTCAACTCTATCAACTCTCTTTGAAGAAAGTTTTGAAATATGAATCATACCATCACAGTTTGATGAAATTTCAACAAAAGCACCAAATTGCATAATTCTAACAACTGTACCAGTGTATCTTTCACCAACTTCTGGAACAAAAACAATGTCTTCAATGATTTCTTTTGCTCTGTTGCAATCTTCAATGTTTGCAGAAGAAACCATAACTGTTCCGTCATCTTCAATATCAATTTTAACATTGGTTTTTTCAATGATTTTATTAATTGTTTTTCCGCCTTGTCCAATAACTTCACCAATTTTTTCAGGATTAATTTTGAAAGTGATGATTTTTGGAGCATATGGGCTGAGTTCTTTTCTGTATTCAGGAATAACAGCAAGCATTTTATCCATAATTTCAAATCTGCCTTCTTTTGCCTGAGCAAGTGCAGTTGTTAAAATGCTTTCATCAATACCTTTGATTTTGATATCCATTTGAATTGCAGTGATACCTTTGCTTGTTCCCGCAACTTTGAAGTCCATGTCGCCATAGAAATCTTCAAGACCTTGAATGTCGGTCATAACAATTACTTTGCCAGATTCTTCATCTTTGATAAGACCCATTGCAACACCAGCAACAGGTGCTTTAATTGGAACACCTGCGTCCATAAGTGAAAGTGTGCTTGCACAAACACTTGCCATTGAAGATGAACCATTTGATGATAAAACTTCACTAACAAGTCTGAGTGCATATGGGAATTCTTCTTCACTTGGAATAACTGGAACAAGTGCTCTTTCTGCAAGTGCACCATGTCCAATTTCACGACGACCAGGTGATCTAAGGTTTCTTGCTTCACCAGTTGCATATGGAGGCATATTGTATTGATGAATATATCTCTTGTAAGCATCTTCTTCATCATCTAAGCCTTCAACTCTTTGAGCTTCTGAAATTGTTGCAAGTGTCAAACAGTTTAATACTTGTGTTTCACCACGAGTGAACACACCAGTTCCATGAACTCTTGGAAGAACACCAACTTCGCACCAAATTGGACGAATTTCTTTTGTTTTTCTTCCATCTGGACGAATACCACTTGAAATGATATTTTTTCTAACGATTTCTTTTTGCATTTTATAAAGAAGTTCGTTTACTTCTTGTTCTCTATCTTCATACTTTTCAGCAAAATGTTCTCTGCAATCAGAAAGAACTGCATTTATTCTTTCATTCAAAGCAACTTTATCTGCAAGTGGTGCCATTGCTTTTGTGAGATTTTCTGTAACATAATCACGTACATCTTTTTCAAGGTCTTCACCAACATGGAAAAGTTCAACTTCTCTTTTTGGTTTTCCAACTTCTTTTGCGATTGTTTCAATGAAAGCAACTATTTCTTTGATATATTTGTGTGCAAACAAAATACCATCTCTCATTTCATCTTCGCTAACTTCTTTTGCACCTGCTTCAACCATCATGATTGCATCTTTTGTTCCTGCAACAGTTACATGCATTAAACTCTTTTCACATTCTTCTTGTGTTGGGTTGATAACATACTTTCCATCAATATAACCAACAACAACTGAACCAGTTGGTCCTGCAAATGGAATATCTGAAACTGAAAGTGCAACAGAAGAACCAATCATTGCTAAGATTTCTGGTGGATAGTCTGGTTCAACAGAAAGTGCTGTTGCAACAACTGCAACATCATAATAAAACCCTTTTGGGAAAAGTGGTCTGATTGGTCTGTCAATAAGTCTTGAAAACAAAACTGCTTGATCACTTGCTCTGCCTTCTCTTTTTTTGAATCCACCTGGGAATTTTCCAATAGAATACATTTTTTCTTCAAAGTCAACGCAAAGTGGGAAGAAATCTGCACCTTCTTTTGGTTTGTCACTCATTGTTACATTAACCATAACAGTTGTGTCTCCACAACTAACTTGACATGTGCCATTTGCCTGTCCACAATATTTTCCAGTTTTAATATGAATATCTTTTCCTGCTAAACTGAGTTTGTAATTTTTTTCTTCACCGAACATAATTTCTCCTTTATAATAAATGGGAATGGAAAAAAATCTCCACCCCCTTTATTTAATTATTTTCTAATATTTAATTTTTCAATCAAACTTCTGTAACCTTCAATGTCAATATTTTTTAAATATTCAAGAAGACCACGTCTACGTCCAACAAGTTGCATAAGTCCACGTCTTGAATGAAAGTCTTGTTTATTTTGCTTTAAATATTCAGTTAAATTATTAATTCTTTCAGTCAAAAGAGCGATTTGAACATATGGAGAACCAGTGTCATTCTCATTTGTTGCGAACTCTTTAATTATTTCTTGCTTTCTAATTTTGTCCATTTCTTTTCCTCCACTTTAAATTTGCCAGTTTTTGAGCGCACTAAACGGAAAAAATTTAGGTCTCTCAAACGGTAACGCCAAGATAATACCATAATTATCAGAAAAAGTAAAGCAATTTGACAAAATTAGTCAAAAAATCTGGTTACATCTCTAACATCTTCAAAAGATTTTATTACATCTTCAAGTTTTGTTAATTCATTTGTGTTTTTTACATCAACACACATAACAAACTCACATTCGTTGTTATTTATCATTTTCACTTCTAGTTTTGTTAAATTAAAACCATTTTCCGCAATTAAACTAAGAAGTTTCCCCGCAAAGCCAATTGTGTCTTTTGCAACAACTTTTAAATTTACATTGAATGTTTGACTCAATCCAGTCTTCCACTTTGCACTTACAATTTGAGCACCAATCATTTTGCTTAAATTTGGACAATTTTTTGAATGGATTGCAACACTATTTTTTGAAAATACACCAACAATTTCATCACCAGGTATTGCACAACAACATTTTGGAAATGAAAGATTTATAAACTTAGTGCTTCCTTCAACTTCAACTGGCGAATTTTTTGCGATATCACTTTCCTGTTCTTTTTCATACAAATATTTCGTGAGTTGTTGAACTGTGACGCTTTTGTAACCTACGCTTGCATACATATCATCAAGATTAACAAAATTGTAATCTCTTTTTATTTGTTCAAAAAACTTAATTAAATCACCAATTGAAAAACCTGATTTTTCAAGTTCATCAGCAAGCAAATCTTTGCCGAGTTTGATATATTTTTCTGTTGTGTGCTTTGTTATGTAATCTCTAATTTTCTTTCTTGCACTTGCGGTTGTGACAACTGAAAGCCAATCTCTGCTTGGAGCTTTTGGAGTGCTTGAAAGCAAAATTTCAACAACATCACCATTCCCAAGCACTGAACCTAGCGACATTTTTTTGCCGTTTATGATTGCACCAACTGCGTTATCACCAATGCTGGTGTGAACTGCATAAGCAAAATCTATTGCAGTTGGAGTTTCTGAACTTAAACAAATTGGCTTAAACTTTGGAGTGAAAACCCAAGTTGAGTTGGTTGAAAGTTCATTTTTAATGGCATCAATGAAAGACGAACTATTGCTTTCACCAGACTCACTCAAAACAATTTCTTTAAGAGAATTATACTTTTCAATGCTATCGTCATATTCAATATCTGTATCTTTATCTTTCCAAAGAGATGATACACCATATTCACAAATTTTATCCATTTCATAGGTTCTAATCATTACTTTGAAAGCAATTTCTGCTTCACTTGAAACAAGAACCGTTTGAAGTGATTTGTAACCATTGAGTTTTGGAGAAGCAATAAAATCTTTTATTTGCTCTGGAAGTGGCGTGAATTGTTTATGCAAAAGTCCTAAAACTTTATAACAATCCATTTCTGTTGGAACAATGATTTTGTAGAGCATGAGACCATAAACTTTGCCAATTCCTTTTGAACTCAATTTCTTATAAATTGAATAAAAATGTTCTGGCCAACAAACAACTTTTCCTTCAATTTTATTGTTAACCAAAATCTGATTTAACTTGTTTGTTATGCTTTCAACTTTCTTTTCACCAGCAGTGAATTTGTCGCCAAATTCTTTTTTTATTTTCTTATAATCTTCTGGTCTAAGACATTCAAAGACCAAATTTTCAAGTTCTGAGCGTATGGTTCTGATTCCAATTTTATCTGCAATTGGAATGAACAAATCTTTTGTTTCATTTGCAATTTTTGTTTGTTTTTCAGGTTTTAAAAATTTGATTGTTCTCATGTTATGGAGTCTATCTGCAAGTTTTATAAAAATGACTCTTATGTCGTTTCCCATTGCAATGACTAATTTTTTTATGCTATCAGCCTCTGCATCACCAGCATTTTTTTCAATATTGCTGATTTTTGTCACTCCATCAACAAGTCTTGCAACAGTATCCCCAAATCTTTTTTCAATTTCCTCAATTGGAACATCTGTGTCTTCAACAACATCATGCAAAAGCCCTGCCATGATTGTGGCGTAGTCCATATCATTGTCAATCAAAATTTGTGCAACACTGATTGGATGAACAATGTATGGTTCTCCACTCATTCTTGTTACACCTTCATGTGCATTTTTTGCATAAAAATATGCTTCCAAAATCTTATCACCATTAACAGGATAATTTTCTTTTACACTTTTTATAAATTTCTTTTCAATTTCGACTATATTTCCCATAGGCTACTCCACTATGTTATAAAATTTTGAAGAATTCAAATCCATCTTTTTTGCATTTAAAATTTTTATATTATTTAGTTTATCATCAAATTCCAAAAAATTCAATTCCATAAATACAATTAAACTAAATAAAATTTGGCTCATTGTTATTGATTTATCCTTAAACGATAACTTGTATGCAAAATCTAACACATCATTTGCCTGCATAACGCTAAATTGTTTTACTAGGCTATAAACTTTAACAAAAATTTCTCTGGATTTTGAAAGTGTAACTGGCATGTCATTCACAGATTTTTGCTCATAAACATTTAATTTTTGAGAAAAATATAGATGCTCTTCATCAAAATATTTATGTATAAAAATTACATTTTCATACGCTTTTAATTCGTTAAGTTGATATATTTGTCTTGGATTTACAACAACACAATTTTGTCCATTTTTGCAAGGCTCTGAAACAATATATTTTTCCAGTTTGAGTTCTGAAATTATTTTCATGTCTTCATCGTTTGAAACAATTATTGCAGTGCCAAAATCACTTTCATTGAATTTTTGTTTAATCACTGAAACTATGTCATCTAAAACTTGGTAATTTTGATAATTATTAAAGTCAAAAATAGAATAATATTTATTGAATAATGCAGACATAAAATCTTGTTCTTCAAAACCTTTAAGGTTTACACTTTTAATTCCTACGGATTTAAGCATAACATTCTTTTGAATTTTACCTTTATAATCTGAAAGATTTAAGTCAACAAGTAATTGTTTCTCGCAATTTGTTCTTAAAATTTGTGAACTTTTATATCCAGAAAAAGACACTATAAAGTTATTTTTTTCAGTAAAACACCTATAATGTTTAAATGCTTTTTCACTTACATTTTCTGTGAGCATTGATTTTTGACTTATCATGAAAACTGGTTTTTCATTACCATAACCAAAAGGTTCTAATAAATTTAATTGCTCAATAAATTCTTTTGTCAAATCATCGTCTGTAATTTCAATGTCATACTTATTTTTTTGCAATTCATCAGCAAAAGTTTTTTGCATACTTTCGATTTTTTCAAACAAAACTCGCTTAAATTCCTCAAAATTATCAGGGTCGATTTCAACGCCAATAGCCATCTTATGCCCGCCAAATTCAAGTATTATGTCACACATAGTTGCAATAATTTCATGCAAATCTATACCTTCAACACTTCTGCCACTTGCCTTTAATGTTCCATTTTCTGTTTGTGTGAAAATGAGTGTTGGCTTGTTATAATCCTTACAAACTCTTGATGCTAAAATTCCAATTATACCTTCGTGAAATTCACCTGAAATAATAATCGCTGGGTCTTTTGAATTAAATTTTTCAAGTTCTCTATCAATTATTGCATTGCCTTTTTCAATAAATTCACATCTTAATGTATTGTCATTTTCAACTTCTTTATACTTTTCTTCAAGTAATTTATCATCAGTTTCAATCAAAAAATTGAACATTTTGTATGCATTATCTATTCTTCCACAAGCATTGATTCTTGGAACAACTCTAAAACTGATGTCTATTGAATTTATTTTTTCTATGCCAAGTTTATTTAGCATAAATCTAATGCTCTTTAAGCACGCATTTGAATTTATTTTTTCTATTCCAAGTTTTGCAATTACTCTGTTTTCACCAACAAGCGGAACAATATCACCAACAGTCGCTATTGCACACAAATCAATATATTTGAGTGCTGTTTTTCTGTCTGACATTGCTTCAACAAGTTTAAATGCAACACCTGCACCACAAAGAGCGTCAAAACCATAGTTTGTGCAGTCAAACTTTGGGTCTACAATCAAACAGTCTGGTACAGTTTCAAGAGGCAAATGATGGTCTGTTATGACCACATCAATACCCTCTTGTTTTAAAATTTCAACTTCTTCAATGGCAGTTATTCCAAGGTCAACAGTTACAATTAAATCTGGCATATAATTAGCAATTATTTCTTCTATTGCATCAACGGAAATTCCATAACCATTTTCAAACCTATTTGGTATGAAAACCTCAACATTTGCACCTTGCGATTTTAAAAACATGTAAAGTATTGTGCATGCAGAAACACCATCACAATCAAAATCACCATAAATCAATATCTTTTTATTTTCATTTATGAAATTTTTAATTTTTTGACTAATTTCAGGCATGTTTTTGAGTTTGTTTGCGTCCAAAAGTCCATTTTCATCAATGCTTAAAAATTTATCTAAATCAAAATCTTCGCCTTCATGTTTATTTGTTATATAATCAATTAATCTTTTGTCTGTAAGTTTCATAATATTTTCCTAATAAAAAAATTTTATCACTATTACAATTAAATTGCAATAATAACATTCCTTGCAAAAAGAAAAACCGACAAATTGTCGGTTTTTTATAATATTTAATTGGTTTTCTTTGATTTAGTTTTCTTTGCTGGCTTTTCATCTACTGATTTGTCATTGCTTTTTGCTTTTGATTTTGATGCACTTTTTTTGATTTTTTTCTTTATTTCTTTATTAATTGTATCGTTTCTACTCATTACAGCTTTTAAGTTCGCATCATTAATTTCAAGCAAGTTTGCATAAACTGATGGTCCAATTAAAAGTGATGAATATGCAGTAACAATAAGTGCAAACATGATATTAAGTGCTGCCAATCTTACATTTAAAACTGGGATAAACAACATGAGTACTGCAAATGCCAAAACTGCTCCACCAATAAACATCATTGGTTTTATTGATTGTTTTTCGCATGCCATCATAGTTTGTGTGATTGAAATTTTATCTGAATTTTGAAGTTTTGTTTCTTCTCTATATTTTTCAAAAATATGAATGAGAACAATTCCCATTACAAGTGAAAGCACAAGTGCAATTGAAAGCGAAACCAAACTAAGTTGAACCCTTGTTAAAATTAAAATTGCAAGATACAAAATAATGTTATGCAAATATGCAAGCAGGAGTGCAAGTGCCGCAAACACGTTGTATCTGATAAGTCCAAACACAAAAAATGCTATAACTACTAATCCGACTGCAATTCCTACATATAAGATTTGCTTTGACCTTACTGAACTATAAATTTTTTGAATGTCTGAAATGTTTGACTCATCAATTTCAAGTTTTGTTGCAAGGTCTTTTTTGATATTTGCTTTTACTTCATCGCTGATTTCTGTTTCTGCAATGTTTATTACTAAACAGCTTGTTGTATATTCACCTTCTACTTCGCCAGCAAGATATTTATCTTCAACTGATGCAGAATCAATTTTATAGCCATATTTGCCTAAAACCGAACTTGCTTTATCGAAATAATCTTTACTTGAAGCATCATTTTGAATTACTATTTGAATTTGGCTTCCACCACCAAGTTTAACACCAAGTTTTAATCCAAAAAATCCAAGAATGAACAATGATGTGATGATTATTACACAAGAAATAATCATACATATGAGGAGTGGATATTTTTTTGTTTTAACTTTTTCTGCCATATTATTCACCCTCCTTTGATACTGTTATATCAGATTCATTAACTACAACATCTGCAAACATATCACGCTTTTTGAGCATGAAAAGTTTTGTTCCCAATCCTTTAAATGAAATACAAATCTTGATTAAGAATGGAATGATGAAAAGGTTTGTTAATATGCTCAAAAATGAACAAATTGCAAATACAATAAACACACTTGTAAGTTCTCCAAATGAGAATGCAAACATGACAAGTGAAGTTAAAAATAGTGAAATGTTTCCAATCAAGTTTATTGGAAGATTCTTTTTATATGAGGTTTCTAATGCTGCACCAAGTGATTTTCCACTTTCATATTCTTGTTTAACACGATTAACAAAGATATAAGCATAAGTGTAAATTACTGTAATTCCTATAACAAGAGCGATTGCAGCAGAAAGTCCAAATTCAATTGATGGCATCAAGCACATCAAAATTAAGAATAAATAACTATTAAACAAAATTGTTACAAGCAAAAGAACTGAATATAAGCCAAATTTGATTGCAAAAATTGAAAGACCCATAACCATGATTATGAATATTGCTGCAACAATAACAACATAAGCTGTGCTTGATGTGAACGAACCAACAAATGGATTTCCTGATGATTCGCCTGCGGACAAACTTGCAGACATTGTGTTGATTACTTTTGTGCTACTATCAAGGTCTACTTTCAAGCAACCAAGTTTAATTCTTTGCTCTAAGGCAATAAGGTTGTCATAATCATCGTCTGAAAGTGTGAACTGAGTGTAATCAGTTACATTTGACGCAGAAATTGATTGTGCATAATCTCCAAGTGCAAGATATATGGTTGTTGTTTTTTCACAAAGTGCCTTATAATCTTCTTGGCCTTGTTTATTGAAATGAATTGAAAGATATTTTGTTGAATTGTTTGTGAAAACTGTGATTTTGTCAACACACTCTGCACCATCTACAACAATACTTTTTTCAGAAAGTGTATATTCATTTCTTAGCGAAAAAGCACCAGAACCTACATTTGAAAGAAGTTGATAGGTTTTGGCAAAAGTTGTGTCGCCAGATGGATAACTGACTTCGACTCTGATTTTTGTTTTTCCAACGCAGTATACATTTACATTTTTATATCCGTTTTCATCAAAAACTTCTTTTATACTTGTCATTGAATTTAAAATGTCGGCATCAGATGGATTTTCAGATATGATGTTATATTCACCATACATTCCACCAGTGATATCAGAAGATATATTTAATGTGCCAGAAAATGAAACAAATGTGTTTGCTCCGAAAGTCATTGGAATATAACTTAAAACAAAACCAACAACAATTAGCACGCAAACAATTACTGAAAACACAATGGCTGTGCTCTTTTTAAATTTCTTCATTATAATTTTCCCTATTTTAGTATTAGTCGTGATTATTATAATCTAATTATTCCATTTTCGTCAATCATTATAAAAAAAAAATCAATAATTTATATATTTAACAAATATTTTTATGTCGAAAAAATCGCTTTTTACAGCGATTTTTCTAAAATAAATTATTAAGTTTAATTTTACTTTCTATTAACCTTTACGATTCCAACAATTGCACCAATAACTACTGAACTAATTAGGTCAAGAAAACTTGAAAGTCCAATGCTGAAAGTACCTGCTAAAATTGAAAAAATGATGAATGCAAAACATATATAAATCGCACCAAAACTGATTCCTTTTACCATTCCTTTGCTTTCACCTTTCACAGCAATCATTGCACCAAAAAGTACACTGAGACCTTTTATTACAAAAGTTACTGGGGCTATCACTGAATCTGGAAGTGAAAACCACTTGATGCAAAATGCAAATAAAACAACAAGACCAAGGCTAATTAAAACAGCAACGATTGAACCTTTTATAAAATCAAATATGACACTATTATTTTTTATTTTTTCAGTTTTAGATTTTGAGAACATAAATTTACCTCTTGTATTAAATTTATATTCTTTTGATTTAATGATATGAACAAAACTTTTAAATAATTATAAATAAAAAAAGACGATTTTTGTCGTCTATTTTTTACTTGATTTTTTTACAGAAGTTTTTCTTGTTTTCTTTTCAGGTGCTTTTTCTGTTTCAGTTTCTTCTGATTTTACAGATTCTTCTGCGTCTACTTTAACTTCTTCTGAATTTTCAACATTTTCTGCTTTTTTGTTTGATTTTGTTTCAGTTTCTTCTGTTTTGTCACTCTCGCCTTCGGCTTTTGTTGATTTCAAAACACGACTGATAACTGCCATATCAAACTCTAAGTATGATTTTTCAGTTTTTGAACCTGTTTCAATGATAACGGTTTTGATTTCACCTTTATCAGTGATTTTTGTTATTCTTCCGATAACTCCACCACCAGTTTCAACCAAATCTCCAACTTTGATTGCACTAATCATATTCATAAACTCTTTATTTCTCTTTCTTTGTGTGAAAAATGGCATAATAAGCATAATAACTAAAACTACAATCAACACAACATAAATTGCGATTGAGCCTGCATTGTTTTTTGCTTCTGCACAAATGAAATTTATCATATAAAATTTTTCTCCTTTAATAAACTATGCTTAGTTTAACAAAAATACCGATTTATAGCAACTAAAATAATCATTTTAAAATTACTGCTTCTTAAAATTTTTGTCTAATTATTTGTAATTTGTCTTTTTTAAATACTCATCTCTAAATTCAAGAAGTCTATCTTCACGAATTGCCTGCTTGATTTGTTCCATTAAATTTGTGAGATATCTGATGTTGTGAATAGACAAAAGTTGTGCCCCCAAAATTTCATCGACATTAAACAAATGTCTTAAATATGCTTTTGTGAAATTTTTGCAAGCATAACAATCACATTCATCATCAAGAGTGCTGAAATCTTCTTTATACAAACCATTTTTGATAACAACTTTGCCCTTGCTTGTGAGTGCTGTGCCGTTTCGTGCATTTCTGGTTGGAAGCACGCAATCAAACATATCTATTCCACGAATTACGCCTTCAATTAAACAATCTGGACTGCCCACGCCCATGAGATAACGAACTTTATCTTGTGGATAGTGTGGAGCCATTACGTCCATGATTTCATACATTATTTTCTTTGGTTCACCAACCGAAAGACCTCCGATTGAAAAACCAACTGTGGCTTTATTTTTTACATTTTCAAGAGCTTTCAAACGCAAGTCTTCAAACATGTTTCCTTGAACTATTGGAAACAACAACTGTTTATCATTTTTGTGAAATGCAATACATCTATCAAGCCATTTTTCTGTTCTTTCTAATGCTTTTTCTGCATATTCATAGCTGACACCATAATCTGAGCATTCGTCAAATGCCATGATTATGTCTGCACCTAGTTTGTTTTGAATATCGATTGATTTTTCAGGAGTGAAGAAATGCGAAGAACCATCAAGGTGTGACTTGAACTCAACGCCTTCATCAGTGATTTTGTTGAGTTTTGAAAGTGAAAACACTTGGAAACCACCAGAATCTGTTAAGATTGGATGATTCCAATTCATGAATTTGTGAAGCCCACCTGCTTTTTGAACGAGTTCGGCTGTTGGTCTTAAATAACAATGATATGTGTTTGCCAAAATGATTTGTGCATGAATTTCTTCAAGTTCTCTTGGTTCTACGGCTTTGACCGTTGCTCTTGTTCCGACAGGCATAAAAACTGGTGTTTCAATGTCTCCATGTGGAGTGTGAAGCACACCAATTCTTCCAAATGTGTTTGATGATTTTAATTTTTCTTCGAATGAAAAGTTTTTGTTTTCCATAAATCTCCTTTAAAAGAAGAAACAGCAATCTCCAAAACTGAAAAATCTATATTCTTCTTTTACTGCTATATTATAAAGTTGTAATGTTTTTTCTCTGCCAATGAGTGCTGAAACAAGCATAACAAGCGTGCTTTCTGGCAAATGAAAATTTGTGATTAAGGCATCTACAAATTTAAATTTTACGCCTGGATAAATGAAAATGTTTGTTTCTTTTTTGACTGGCTCAATATGTCCATTTTCATCGCTTGCAGATTCAAGCGTTCTGACGGTTGTTGTTCCAACAGCAATAATTCTTTTGCCTTGTTTTTTTGCATTGTTAAGTCGGTCTGCAACCTCTTTTGAAACAACAATTTCTTCACTGTGCATTTTGTGATTTAGTGCATTTTCTTCGCTTACAGGTCTGAATGTTCCAAGCCCAACTTGAAGTGTGACTTCTTCAATTTGAACGCCCATATCACGAATTTTTTGCATAAGTTCTGGTGTGAAATGAAGTCCAGCAGTGGGTGCTGCACTTGAACCATTTATTTTAGAATATATTGTTTGATATTCTTCACTATCTTCAAGTTTTTCGTGAATGTATGGTGGAAGTGGGATTTCTCCTATTCTATCAAGTTCTGCTTCAAGCGAGCCACTTTTTACATCAAATCTAATGATTCTGCCACCAATTTCTTCTTGATTTGCGATTACTGAGCAAGTTAAGTTGTCTGAAAAAATTAATGTTGTTCCTACTTTTGCTTTTTTTGCTGGTTTCATCAAAACTTCATAGTCTGTTAAATTTAATCTTTTAAGCAAAAAAACTTCAATTTTTGCACCAGTTGGTTTGGTTGCAAAAAGTCGTGCAGGGATTACTCTTGTGTTGTTGATGACAAGCACATCATTTGGAGAAAGATAATCTGTGATGTCTCTAAAAATTTTGTGCTCTATTTTATCATTTTTTTTATCATACACAAGCATTCTTGCACTATCTCTTGGATCTGCTGGTGACTGAGCAATCAACCTTTCTGGAAGGTCATAGTAAAAATCGCTGGTTTTTAAAACCTGCGTGGTATTTTCAACATTTGTGCTTGAATTTTTATTTTCCATATTTAGTCCAATTATTTATTTAATTCTTCTTTTAAAAGTTTACAGATTTTTGCAATTTCACTGAGGTTTTTAGGTGTTTTCATATTTTCGATTGCATAATCTTGAATTTGTTTTAAATTTGATATTACTCTACCAAATTTTTCTTTCATCCATTCTTTTCTTGGAAAAAGTGAGGTGTGAAAATGAATATCATTTCGTTCACCTTGAACAAGAATGAACTCTTGTGCAACGCCAATGGTTTTTAAGGCTTTCAAAACTTTATCAACAAGCATAATGAAATTTACCTTTTGGTCACTTGAAAAATCATTTATTGAACACAAATGACTTTTTGTTGAAATGATTATAAAACCAACTATTGGAACTTCAAAATCTTGACATACATAAAAATTTTCATCTTCAAACAGAATGTTGCCATATGGTTTTAATTCACCATTTTTGATTGAACAGCCCATGCAACTTGTGTAGTTTTGAACCGTTCCTGTTACATCAATAATTTGTTTTTTATTTTCACTCATAATAATCCTTACTTTATTACATCTTCCATTTTATAGCCAAGATGTGTGTAGGCTGGTTCTAATGGAACTCTGCCCCTTGGCGTTCTTGAAATAAATCCAATTTGAAGAAGATATGGCTCATAGACATCTTCGATTGTGTCGGTTTCTTCGCCAGTGACTGCACCAAGAGTGTCTAATCCAACTGGTTTTCCTTTAAAATTTTCAATCATGACTTTGAGCATTTTTCTGTCAACGGCGTCAAGCCCAAGGTCATCAATATCCATTTTTTCAAGAGCAAGTTTGGTTATTTGGCTTGTGATTGTTCCATTTGTGTAGACATCGGCAAAGTCACGAACTCGTTTTAAAATTCTGTTTGCGATTCTTGGAGTTCCTCTGCTTCTTGTGGCAATGAGCATTGAAGAATTATCATCAATCTCTGCATTTAAAATTTTTGCAGAACGTTTTACTATTTCATTGAGTTCTTCATTTGAATATAGTTCAAGTTTACAAATGACGCCAAATCTATCACGGAGTGGCCCACCAAGCATACCTGCTTTTGTTGTTGCACCGACAAGTGTGAAATTTGGCAGAGATATTCGCATTGACCTTGCTGATGGCCCTTTTCCAATCATGAAATCAAGTGCGTGGTCTTCCATTGCTGGATATAAAATTTCTTCAACATTGTGATTTAATCTATGAATTTCGTCAATGAACAAAACATCATTTTCACCAAGATTTGTAAGCAGAGAAGCAAGGTCGCTTGGTTTTTCAATGGCTGGACCTGATGTTTGCTTGAAATTTGAACCAAGTTCATTTGCAATGATTGACGCAAGTGTAGTTTTTCCTAACCCAGGAGGTCCATATAAAAGAACATGGTCGAGTGCTTCTTCTCTTTTTTTTGCAGCAGAAATGTAGACAAGCAGGTTTTCTTTTACCTTTTTTTGTCCGACATATTCATTCATGGTTTTTGGTCTAAGTACATTTTCTATTACATCATCACTTTCAATTCTTGAACTGGAAACAAAGCGTTCTTCGTCGTCTTTTGAACTTGATATGAATTTGCTGTAATAGTTTTCGTTTTCAAAATCGTCCATTTTCTTTCCTTTTTTTATTATTTAAGGTTTTTGAAACAACTCACAACAAGTTGTTCACTTGTCATGCCGTCTTTATAATTGTTTTTTGCAACTGCTATTGCATCAGTTTTGCTTAGCCCAGTTGAAACAAGCACTTGAACCGCTTCATCGATTTCTTTTCTTAGAACTGGTGAGCCAGTTTGTTTTTCATTTGAAACCAAATTTTCAAGTGAACTTTCACCACCAAGTTTGTTGTTTAGTTCAAGCACTATTCTTTCAGTTGTTTTCTTTCCAACGCCTTTGATGCTTGAAAGTGTTTTTAAATCGGAGTTTATTATTGCTTTTACTAGGTCGTCAATTGGGAGCCCTGAAAGAACGGAAATTGCAAGTTTTGGCCCAACACCTGAAACCAATAGTAAATCATTAAAAAGCATTTTTTCACGCATATCCTTAAAGCCATAAAGCACCATTGCGTCTTCACGAACATGAAGATATGTGAGAATTGTTTGTGGTTCATCTTTTCCGCAAAGGCTATACGCTGTGTATGCTGAGCAGATGACTTCAAAAGCCACTGAGCCAGTGCTGACAACTATGGTGTTTTCATTTAGCATTGAAACTTTTCCAGTTAGTGAATATATCATTTATTTCCCTTCTTTGTTTTATTTTTGCTATAATTTCGCTCATATCAGTTTTTTTCAAATTGTTGTTTGTGAAAATTTCAACTTCTGAGCGTGTGAGTTTGAGATTTGTTTGTGCAAGACAAAGTGCAACTGCAAGTGCATCGGCAGCGTCATCTGGCTTTGGGACAGATTTGAGACCGAGCAATGTTTTTGTCATGAACTGGACTTGTCGTTTGTCTGCTTTGCCATCGCCAGTGATTGCAAGTTTGATTTGCATTGGCGTGAACTCATGAACTTTTGGAACAATTTGAATTGCTGTGCAAAGAATTACGCCTCTTGCTTCTGCAACTGCAATGCCTGTTGTTATGTTTTGATTGAAAAACAACTCTTCAACCGCAACAGCATCTGGCTTGAACTTTTGTATTAAACATTTCATGCCGTCTTGAATCATTGCAAGGCGAACTGGAAAATCTTCTTCTTTTGGAGTGTTGATTGCACCATAGTCAATCACCTTGCATTTTCCACGCTCATCTTTTTCTATGACTCCATATCCAACAATGGCATAGCCTGGATCAATTCCTAAAATTATCATATCTATAATTTAACTTAATTGCCATTTAAAGTCAATAAAATTCATATCTTGAAATATATCACAAAAATATCTCTGCAAATTAAAAAGAAAGAGAAATTGAAAATTCAACTTTCAATCCCTCCCTCTTAACAAACACCCACCCCTCCGTGCTCACACTTAGTATAACACCTT
>CANCYS010000006.1 GCA_947382485.1 uncultured Clostridia bacterium
TTATCATTATTTAAAACTATTCTATAATCATATTTTGCAGTTGTGTCATAGTTTTTGCTTGTCATTGCATAAGAAGTTACATCTGTAATTTTGTGATAGTAGTTTGAATTTACATTTCCAGAGTATACGAAAAACTCTTGATATATGCCATCAAGCAATGTGATTTGACTGAAACATTTGTTTTCATAGAATTCACGAACATAAGTTCTAGCACCGTTTTCATCATTATAATAGAATGAGTAGTAACCATTGCTGTTGTTGAGTGGTATTAATGCAGGTATACCTTTTCTCAAAATAATATTGTCACCAGTTGCTGTGCTTACTTGTGTTAAACTATTGAAATCATTTCCTTTATAATTTACAACATAACTATTTGTTTCATTTATATAAACAAGCAAGTTTGAATATGAACTTACATTTGTTAAATAATCTGGGGCAACTTCTAACTTTTGGAAAAGAGGTTGTCCATTGTAGAATTTTCCTGTGAAATACAAATATGGTGTTGTTTGAATTGGATTGAAATAATAATTAAATTTATTATCTTTACTATAATCAAAGAAATAGAAATCTTCTTGATAATTTTCTTCATCAAGAACAACTGATGTTGTTGATGAAGATATGTTGATTGAACCACCAACGTTAAGTGAACCATTGTCAACTTGTGTTCCAAGAGAGATTGAATATACTTTTTCATATACTGGAAGGAACAAATAATAACCAGAAGTAGAAGATGTGAATCTTAAAATTGCACTTGTTCTATCTTCTTTTGAAATTAAATGTTTTTCAATTTCATCTTCACTTAATGGAGTGATATATTCTGAATTTTGACGAGCATAAACTTTCCATTCTTTTAAACGATAGAAAATTTCACCATCGAATGTGATGAGTGGAGAAGCCATCATAACAACAGATTCTGTACTACAATTTAGATATACAGATGCTGTGTCTGTTGAGTTCATGATTGAGATTGCGTGTTCAAACCAATAGCCTTTGAATGATGAATCACCAGACTTTAATATATCTGTGTTAACTTTATATGCTGTTGTTAAACCAGCAACAACAACATTTTCATAGTTTACATTTGCTGTTGTTGATGATGTTGCACCATAAACAATGTCTCCAAGACCATGACATACATCATTTGTTGTGCCATTGATGTTATCTGATGTGAGATATATTACACCAGTTGATGGGTCTTGATAATAAGTGTGAATGTCATAATATGGAATTTCTTTAAGTTCGTTGCTTGTTGATTTCCAAATTGCACAATCATCTTCTATTAATGTTACAAATGCACCATTTTCAAGAATGTAAACATTATTGGTGTAAACAATGTTTCCATCAGCATCAATTTTTGTTGTATCAGAGTAGAAAATACTCTTATCATCTGGATTCATTGCACAATCTGTAATTTTTAATGCAGATGTTGCAAGCATATAGAATCTTGCTTCTGTGTTTCCATCAGTTCCACCAGCATTTATTAAACCATAGTATGTGCTCTTTTCACGGTCTGTAAGTGCGTTATAATCGCTAAGTTGCATATAAATCTTATTATATTTTGTTGGGTCTGACATGTAGTTTAGATAGTATTCTGAATAACTTACATTTATGTATCCTTTTGCACTTAATGAATTGCTATCTGATGTGAATTTTTCAGTTCCTACATATACATAACCTGGGAATGATTTATATGATGCACGGTCAACAACCAAGTACATATTATCTATATAATCATTGATTGTTAGATTGGTTAATGTGTCTCTAAATGTTACAGATGTGAAATCTGTAATAATCTTATCATTATCAACAATGCTTGTTATTATGTCAGTGTAATAACCGTTTTTAACAATAAATGATAGGTCAACAAGAGCATCTGTGCCTTGTGTGTGATATACAGTGAATGCAAATATTGGATTTACATATGGAGCACCATCTAAAATGGTGACACCTGGGAAACCTTCGGTTACATTGTCTTTGACTGTGTAGTCAGCAGGGTAGTAAGTGTTTGGATCTTTTAAAACGTCACCATCTGCTGTTGCAATGATACCAGAGAATGATGGGTAAGTTTTAACTGAACCAGAAGAGTCTACTGCTGAAACTTTACCAAGAATTGTTATCAAATCTGTGTTTTCAGAATCAATATCTTTAACATAATTTGAACCTGTGCCAAGTGGAACAGTTTTTGTTTCTGTTACTGCTGTTAATTTCTTTCCATCAGTATCTTGGTATGTTACTGAATTTGAAATGCTTGGAACAAAATCTGAAACCATTTTACCTTGTTCACCAAAAAATTTTGGATAAACACGTTGGTTTAAAATTTTGTCATCTACTTTTTCATTGTCTTGAATATGATATATTTTGATTGCTTGATATGAAGGGTAAACTAAATATTGAATATATTCATTTTTACTTAATAACTCTTTATGATAACCAAACAAATATGGCAAATTCATTGCGTTGTTATTTGATAAGCTTCTATCAAAAAGCATACCAAAAGTTATTGCTGTACCTTTTGAATCTTTTAAAAGTTCAAAACGTTTTGAACCAGCACTTGTTTCATAGAAACATCTACCATCACCAGCAACATATATGTCAGTTCTTGTATATGTACCATCTTTAATTGTATATAATTTATAAGTAATTAATAAACTTAAATATTTTCCAGTTGTTCCACCTAATTTATAAGCAATTGGGCTAGTTACGAATTTATCATTTCCATAAATAAAATCATATTCAGTAGCATTGTTATTATTAGCAATGTTTGCTGCTAAGTTTGAAGTATATGAATTACTTTGTAATGCACTTGGTTCTTCTAGAATATATTTATCTTTTCCATTTGCTGAATATAGTTCACCATCAAATGAACCAACAGAGAATGAAAGATAATCAATGACAATAGTACCATTTGATGATTGTCCTATAACATTGAAATCTGCTTTTTTAGTAAATTTTGAATCAGTGTATACATCATATCTATAATTTGATTGAATATTATTGTTTGTGCCTCTTATATCAGCATAATAAGTTTTATCGTTATATTCAAATTTGCCTATACTGTTAACTGATATAAAATATTTTGAAGGATATCTTCCACCAATGAATGTTCCTAAGTTTGGTGCTAAATCCATTGACAAATCTAAAATGTTATTTGAGTTTGTATCTGAAACAACAACACTATATGAGAAGTTGTTAATTACATTAACTTTTCCTGTATAAACATCATTTGGTTTATTTTCATAGTGATATATAACTTCGTCGTATGTTAAAATTCCGCCAAGGTTTGATTCACGTTCCTGAGTTACATATACTGATTTCTTTTCTTCTAATGGTTTAATGTAATAATAAGCATTTGAAACTATTTTTGCACCAAGGATTTGATAGAAATCTTTGATGTTATTGAATGTTGATTGGGAAATTAAATGTCCTAATTCATCTCTAATTCCATCAGAATCATCATCTGACTCAACCCAATTAGCATTTGCTATTCTAGTTATATCTGAACCTTTCATTATTGAATGTTCAGCAACTAATGTTTCAAAATTTGTTATACCATAGAAGAATACATCTTGTTGTTTGAAATTTCCAAAATCATCAACATTGTTTTGATGTTTTGCAAGTTGGGAAGTGAGGTAATAGTTTGTTTTGCCTAATTTGCTAACACTTTCAATGTCATAATAAGCATAAACATTAGAAATTGTTACATCTGCATCAATTCCTTCTCTTCCAGTTTTAACTTCTGTTCCATCAATTGAAATTTCAAGACCACTTGGCAATTTCATGTTGAGTTTGCCATTAACTTCTTTTATTGTGTATAAATCTTCAACCTGTGAAACACCAATTAATGAACTGTTTGGAGTTGTTCCTTTGATTGCTTTATTTATTTTTATAATAACAATTTTTGATGAACCATAATACATGAAAGCATTTATATCATCGCTTTTGTATTCTTCTGTCATTTCTTGATCTTTATAGACTTTAACAACATCACCAACTTTATATTGCTTTAAATCAAAATAGATTTGTGTTGAATCAGATGAATCGGCAATTATGAGTGTGTTGTTTTTAACAGAAACTATACTACATAAGTTGTAGTATTCATCATATCCATCATCAAGCATGTGTTTTTCTTTATGTCCAATTACTGCAAAATCATTATAAACATTGCTTGGTGACATAACAGAATCTGTAAATGTTTGTGAGTATGAATAATTTTCGCCACCAATATTAACGATTTTATTATTTAATGCACAATTATCAAAACTATTAAAGTAGTATCTTTCTTGACCACCTTCAATAAATTCTTTTCTTGAAATGTTTCCAGCAACTTCAACATCATAGCCATTTGCAAAAGTTTTATCGGTGAGTTCTTTATCATCAGCAAAAGTTTCTTTTGAATAAACTTTATAATTGAATTGTGGAATTAAACCACCATCTTTATTTTCAACATATACTGTTTCTTTTAAAACATAAACATAGCAATCATAAAGGTGGAACGCATAAAGTTCCATATCTGTTTTGTGAACATCAGTAACTAGGGCAGTGTTTGAATTTCCAAAATACTTGATTGAATCTCTAAATGCATCTTGACTGTCTTTGATAACTTTGTTATTTGAGCTGTTAACAAAAACTGTTACTTCGGTTTCACCCTCAGTCTTTTTTATTGACTCAATTTTGATTGATGTTGATTGATCATCTTTTCCAGTTAGGGTGGTGTTGAATAATGTTCCCATTGTCATGGAAACTATTCTCTTTGTGTAGTCATTTGAGAGAACTACATTAACATTGTAATATACAAAATTGTTAACATCAACCCAAGCATTTTCGGTTGTATCATACTTTTTAAGCACTCTGTTATTATCAAAATAAGCATATTTTCCGTTATAATCATTAATTATACTTGAAGTGCTTCCAGTTGTAATGTCAAATGTCATGTATGTTGTAAAGATGTTTTCAAACGAAATTTCTTTATTATCAATATCAATATAGAATGTATCTGTAAATTTTGCTGCTTCGCCACATTCAAATGTTTTATATAAATATGGTCTTTTTGGATTTACAACTAATTTTCCATCTTCTTTAATGGTGTTTATGTAGTAAGTGTTATTATCTTTAAGCAAAACACTATATCTGCTAAGATAAATACCTTTTTCACTGCTTACTACATCAACTCTGTGTGAAACACAACCAGTTTCATCTTCGATGTTAATTTTATAATTTCCAATACTTGAACTGTTGAGTGTGTGAAGGGCACTATTGAAATAATAAGTTTTACTATTATATGTAATTGTATATCTTGTTAAATTGATGTTGCGGCTTGCTACGTTAAATTCAATAGTTTCCCAACCAAACTTATCAGTGATTTCTTCACTGAATTCTTTTGTTATTGGATCAAGATTTTTATATATCTTGAAAATGCCATTATCATTTCCAACATAATAACTATATCCATTGAATTGGAATGAATAGTAGGTGAAATCTCCATCGTTATGTATTGCCATTGGAACATCAATGCTATAACTTCCAAACTTATAAAATTCTTCTCTTAATGAAATTTTATAAGCGTCATTGAACATTAATGTGTACATACCATAATTAGGTTTTGATGAATCATTATTTAATGTTCCAGCAATTTCAAAATTGCCAATGCTTAAATCATCTGTGTAATTAGGGTATTTTGTTGAATATACACTTTGCAAGTATGAATTTGTTTTATCATAGTTAATTGCATAAGTATAAGTGTTTTCAAATTTTGTTGCTTTATTTTCAATTGCAGCATTATTAGAAACTTCATATTTTAAATCACTTAAATCAAGAAAATTGTCATTTGCACCATAGAAATAGAAATAGCCATTGTATACTATATAGTTATATACATTTCCATTACCTTCAACAGTTGTGATTCCTGAACTTGTATACAAATAGTTTGCGTCTTTTTCATCAGTTGAATAGTTGATTTTTTCAATAATAAGCAATTTGAAGCTTTCATTATTAACTCTTACCATTAAATTGCTTGATGATTTTGATTGATAAATATCGTATGGGGTGTTTTCATAATTTGAAGTGTATTTATATTCAAAGTATTCTAAAATTCCAGTACCAGCATCATAAATGAGAGAATTTGAACTTTGTGCAAGTTTTACACTGTCACTTGGAACAGTGCTTGGTGTCATGAAGAAATAATTTTGAACAACTGTTTTATCTTGAAGTGCAGTTTGTTTCAAAATTGAACTTGGAACACCTGAACTTTCATTCATGCTATTTTTATATAATGTTATACCAATTGTGTTGTCAGTTACGACATTATATGATTCAATGGTTACATTGCTTGGTATTACAACTGAAACATAAACAGTTGTTTTTACACAGCCAAGTGAATCAACATAAGAAGACACCGAAGATATAACTTCGTATGAAATACCATATTTTGTTGGATCAACAACTTCACCATTTTCAAAAATTGATACATTTACAACAAGTGATGTGTCTGCATCATATTTTGTTGCAAGAATTGATGAATTTGTTAAATCTAGTGCTTTATAAATATATTCAACTTTAAAACTTGGGTATGAAACGCCATCTGAGTCATAAACATTGTTTCCATCAACATAATAACTTTTACTTCCTGAATAGAATGATTTTGCAGATGGACTAAGATAAAATTTATCACCCCTTGAATTTGTTACTATAATAGCTGTGCAAGTTGATTCATTTATTTTGTAGTTTTGAAGGGCAGAATAGGTTGGTTTATCAATATTTGTTACTTTTGAAATGTCATTTCCATAGAAATTGTAATCTAAGGTTGTATTTTCTTCAACAATTTGTTTACTAAATACAACATAATCACCATATCTCAAACCTGTTAAGTTGTATTCATATCCATCTAATTTCTTTGTATAGTATGGATTTGCAAGATCATCTTTACTAAAAATGTTTACATATACATCAAAAAGTTTTGAATCTTTGCTATTTAAAATTTTATCAGCATCAAAAATTGTTCCAGCAAGTGCAAAGTTGTCAACCTTAACATAATTTGCGTAGAAAGTGTAATTGTTATATTCAACATCAGAAGTTACGCAAAGTGTTCCGTTTGGTGTCAAGTTTGTTCCAAAATAAATTTCATATGCTTTTGAGTTTTCATCGAGTTTGTCACCAGCTTTATATGACTTGATTGCTTGATTAATATTCTTTTCATTAACTTTTGCCAAATCAAATCCAAATAAACTATGATAGCCAGCATCAAAATCTTCAATTAAATCATATTTTGAATTTGATGGTAAAGTGAAATCAATTGCAAGAGTGTTGACTGGTTTTTTGTTGGTTGACCATGATTGGAAAGCATAATATCTGTTTGTGTCTGTTACCAAATTTCCATTAGCATCATTAAAGTTTCTTATGCTAACAGGTGATGTATCAAACATACCTTGGAAATTTTCTTTATCATACAAAACTCTATCAACTTGAACAATTCTTCCAGCAGGGAAAAATCCTGTTATTGAAGAAAGTTGATAGGTTTTTGTTGAAAGAGAATATTTGGTTTCCGTTTCATAGAAATAATATTTATTTTTATTGTAGTAAAGTTCGCCATAATCAAGTTGTGAAGAGTTGTTTGAGTATGTTTTAAATGACATTTTGTATGCTGAATATGAGATTTGTGAAGAATATAGTGATTCGCCACGAACTTGATTTTCATAATTTAATCTTGCGGTTTTAACTGCAACATCATTTGATTCACTCAAATCTACGCTTACGCCATCAATGAGCAAGTTTGGAACTGCTTTAACTCTAATTCTTCTTGTGTTTGTTCCTGTTTGAAGAATTGGGTTGAATGACATATAGAATACATGGTCAAAACTTTGTGAAGCATCTAATGTTACATCAGTTCCACCAGTTTCTTGATTTGAATGAAGATATACTGCTTGAATAAATTCATCAGCATCAAGCCATTCACCAGAAGTTCCATTTCTATATGAAAATTTGAAAATGTTGTTTAGTTGAAGTGGAGAACCATTTACATCAACTGGCTTGATATAGTTGTTTGAATTGTAGTATGAACCATTTGCAGTGTCAGCTTTTGAATTTATTACAAGTTTTGAATAGTCTACATGAACATGGATTTGATAAATGTAGCCATCA
The DNA here is from genome assembly GCA_947382485.1 of uncultured Clostridia bacterium. GTDB lineage: Bacteria > Bacillota > Clostridia > Christensenellales > UBA1242 > RGIG1681. Next base: position 8,134 of record CANCYS010000006.1, read on the forward strand.
ACCCAGAAAGTGTAGTCAGGGTAGTAAACATTTAAACCATCAAGTGTTGAGCCATTGCTTACATATTCAAATTCACCATTTAACATAGGAAAGGCTTTTGAACCACCTTGATCATAATCATGATCAAAATATGGGTTTAAAGAATTATTGAACATTGTTGAGAATGTGTTATCACGATAAAATTCCATTGGAACTAAGAAAGATCCAGTGTATTCATTTGTTTTGTTATCTGATGTTTTGTCATAGAAAGTTAACGCTGGGGTTAAAAGTCTATAATGTCCATATGCATCATAACCAGAATCAGATGCACTTGACGATTTGCCACATGCAACAAAAAATACTGATACAAATGCAGTGACAATCAGCATGAATGTTTTAACGAATTTTTTAATTCCAAATGACAATTTATTCTTTTGTGTTTTTTCCATAAATTCCTACCTTTTCTTAGTTTGTCTTAGAATTTTATTTATAAATATATATATACTTACTTATTTTAGCATATTAAGTCGAATTTTCAAACAAAAAAACCAAGCCTAGATATAAAAATTAACGTATATAGTTATTAAACAAAAAGTATTATATTGTCGAAAATTAAAGTTATAAATTTATAATTATTTTTGTTATATTTAATTTTTTCAAGCATAAGAAAAAATAAATAAATTTTTATGTAATAATTTAATAACAAACTTATTTTAAAAATTAATTTTTTTTAAAATTTTTTTTTGGTTATTTTGCACATATTTGTTTCAATTTGGAAAAAAGTGACATGGGTGAAAGTTAACAAAAAAATATTTATATTAAAATGAAATTGCAGTCACGAAAATGTGTCTGTGTCTACTAAGGAGAATAACATGAATCAAGAAGAAACTACTAATTCAGCACTAATTGCGACCCATCTGCCCAAAAATTTTAAAAAGAAAGATAAGATAAATAAGTCTTTGCTTATAAGAAATTATATAGCAAATTTAAATAATCCTACAAAAATGAAATTCTGGATTAAAACACTACTATCTTCACTTAATGCATTGCCACAAATTATGAATACTCTTGATAAAATCATTGAACTTCAAGCATCTTCTGTGTCATTCGCATCAAACATTTACAATAGCGATAAATCCACACTTAAAGACATTGAAAAAGTAATTGATTTATCTGAACGCAAAAACACTATTTTGAATATTTATCTCATGACAAAAGATATGCTTAAAGGGCTATCTGAAAACGACATGATACTCATTGAAAAACGTTATGTTGATGGTTGGAGTATTGATGAAATTTCAAAAGAATTTGAAATTTCGCACAGAACCGTTTTTAGAAAAATTGATAAAATTATTGAAAACATTCATGAAAATTGCTTGAAAAAGCATTGGTCTGTAAGATTTATTGAATCACAAATTCAAACCGAAGGTTGGCTTAAAGAAAAGTTTACTAAACTTGTAAGCGATTATTGCAAAAACATTAATTACAAACAAGAATCCGAAACTACATGTTTGGCAATTTTTGATAAAACTTCTTACAGTAAATCATCTTCTGAACTATACGAAGGAAACTTAGGATAGTTTAGGGAAGAACTTTTTGAACTTTGACTTTGATTTGGATATATTATGCTAGGTCTTTCTTTTTTGATATAAGTTGTATTTTTCATATTGTTAAGTCTATTATGCAATGAATTTTCATTTTCTCTTGTATCTCCGTAATCTCTAACATAATCATCATAATTTTGATCTCTGTTATGTTCTCTCAAATATTTTATTTCTTGACTATCTACATGCTTTTTATTTAAATTTTCTTTAAAGCGTTTAACAACTTTGTAAAGCAAGATTGCAAACAATAAAATTATTGGAATAGCAATGATTGCAATAATTATTGTTTTAACTGTTGAAGATACATAAATTGTGTCGTTAATTTCTTTATTGTCTGGCGGATTTATGACTTCTGGATTGGTTTCTGTGTTAGCAACTATTTCTGTTAAATTAGTAACATTTTCACTATAAATGTATCCTTCATAAACATTTGTTGAATTGCTATCTGGTGTATATGAAATGTAATACCACAAATTACTTTCGCCACCACTTGGAATATTTCCATACATTGATGCGATATAATTTATACCTGTTGTTCCTGCCAAAATGGTTGTTAAAATTTTGCCCTCTGAACTAGATGGGGCAGTCCATATTTGCGTGCCAGATGTACCTTTGATATCACACTTAATATTGTCTAAGGTTTTAACAATAGGAATGAATGTTGCAATCGTAACAGTTGTTATATTTACATAACCTATATATTTATTATATTGAACTTTCAAACAAACATCTGAAATGCTTTCAAGAACAACTACAAAATACGTTTCAGGAATGATAAAATAAATATTTTCAAGTTCATTGCTCATTGATCTTGATTTATATAATGTGCAACCAACAAGTGCTTTTGCATATGTTGTTGTTTCTGCACTAAACAAATTTAAAGAATTATTAGCATTAGAATTTATAACTTGGTTATAGTTTTTTGCATGCAAAAAATTTACACTACACGAAAAACAACAAATCAAATAACTACACAATAATACGCATATTTTCTTCATAATCATATTATATTTCAATAATTTCAAAGGAAAAATGCGAAAAATGTCTTATATTTCAAACTTATAAACTATTATAAAAAATTATGAATAAAAATAAAATCTATAAACTTAAAAATGTTTTTAAAGAAATTAACAATAGAAATCTACTTCAACTTTTAAATTACAACTCAGGAAAAATCAAACATCAAAAACAAATTGAATTTCATAAATCAACAAAAAGAAATCGTTGGCTATTTGGTGGAAATAGGACGGGAAAAACTGAGTGTGGAGCTGTTGAAACTATATGGCTTTCACTTGGAATTCATCCCTATAAAAATAATAAAAATAGTACAGATTGCTGGGTTGTTAGTTTGTCTAACAGAGTTCAAAAAGAAGTTGCACAAGCAAAAATTTTAAAGTATCTTCCGAGAAATTCAATAGAAGAAATTGTTATGTCAGAAGGCAAAAAATCTAATCCTGAAAACGGAGTAATCGAATGTATTATTGTAAAAAATATATTTGGAAATCAAAGTCGAATTTGGTTTAAATCTTGTGAAGAAGGAAGAGATAAATTTCAAGGTGCAAGTTTAGATTTTGTATGGTTTGATGAAGAACCTCCACAAGATATTTATTGTGAATGCAAAATGCGTGTGCTTGATAGATGTGGAGAAATTTTTGGAACAATGACACCTTTAAAAGGGTTTACATATATCTATGATGAAATTTATTTGAATAATAAAAATGACGATGAAATTTATTGTTTATTTATGAGTTGGGAAGACAATCCTTATTTAAAATTAAGCGAAATAGAAAGACTATCAAAGACTATGTCAGAAGATGAAATTGAAAGTAGAAAGTTTGGAAGATTTTCATCAATAGATTGTGGATTAATATATAATGAGTTTGATATAAATGTGAATGTTGTTGAACCTTTTAATATTCCAAAAGAATGGCAAGATAATATATCTATTGATCCTGGACTAAGCAATCCACTTTCTTGTCATTGGTATGCACGAGATTATGATGATAATGTGTATGTGATTGCAGAGCATTTTGCTGAAAACAAAACAATTGAATTTCATTCTAATAGAATAAAAGAAATATCAAAAAGTTTAAATTGGAAAACAAAGTCAAATGGAATGGTGGAGGCTCTAATTGACAGTGCTGCAAACCAGAGAACTCTTGCTTCACAAAAAAGTGTTTCAGAGTTATTTTTTGATAACGGAATTTTAGTTAATCCAAATGTCAATAAAGATGTTTTATCTGGTATATCAAAAGTGAAAACTTATCTTAAAAATATAACAGGAAAAAGTAAACTTTTTATATTTTCAAACTGCGTAAATTTAATTCGAGAATTTAAAACATATAGATGGAATGGCTCAGATTCTCCAATAAAAAAAGATGACCATTGTTTGGACGAATTAAGGTATTACATTATGAGTTTAACTTCTTATACTTCTAATAAAAATTTTAAAAGTGAAATCACAAAAGACAAAGAACGTCTAATTAAATTATTAAAGAGAAAACAAAATGTCTAATAACAAAATTACTAATAAAAAATTAATTAATCTTTTAACAAAACTTGCAAATGGTTTTTATTATTCAGAAGAACAAGTCGAGTATCAAAAAACGCAAAATAAAGTAAAAAACATTGAAAACTATAATAATAATGCTAAAAATATAAGTTTTTTCGATTATGATGTCACGGGTAAACAACTATTTGAAAATGATTATGATAAAATTAAAACATCAAATGAAACAGAAACAATCTCTAATAAAAACCTTACTTTATCTAAAAAGAAAATTACCACGCACTACGTTCAACCTGATATTAGTGCTATTAAAATTTTGTTTGAAATTAATAGGAAGAAGGTAGATAAAAATGACATAGAAAGCATGAGTGATGACAAACTTATAAAACTTAAAAATAAACTTATTGAGGAACTATCAAATGAAAATTAATAAATCAAATAGTATATTTAAATGTGATATTGTTGGGTGTAACAAAAACTCAACTTTTGAAATTAAAACTGGTAGTTATAAAGGTGACTTATTTATGTGCGAAAATTGTTTCAAACAACTTCGAAATTTAATAAAAAAGGAAAGCACAAATGAATCAAAAAAATAAAAAATATTTTTATTCTGAAATCGAAGACCAAGTGATTGTCAACTTTATCAAAGAAGATTTTTTAAATAGACAGCAACAACGAAAACAATATGAGTTAACTTGGGAATTAAACTTAAACTTTTACTTAGGAAACCAATTTAGTTATATATCAAATGCAGGTGAAATTAATGATGTTGAAAAACAATATTACTGGGAAAACAGAGAGGTTTTTAATCATATTGCACCTATTATTGAAGCAAGATTATCTAAACTTAATAAGGTTAAACCTTTATTAAATATTCGTCCTTCAAGTGGTTCAGATAAAGATATTTATTCAGCAAAACTTGCAAAATCTATACTTCAATCAACCATTGATAAATATTCGCTATCTTCAATTATATCAACTGCAAACTATTGGAGCGAAATTACTGGAACTTCATTTTATAAACTATCTTGGGACGACGCTCTTGGAGATACCATTGGAGTGATTGATAAACAAGAAATTAAAAATGGAGATGTAACCATTTCAGTTTGTTCACCATTTGAAATTTATCCGGATTCTAATAGTTCTATTGAAATTGAAGATTGCGAATCAATAATTGAAGCAAGGGCATATCCAGTTAAATATATCAATTCAATTTGGAATACTAATTTTGTTGGCGAAAATATTGATTTGTTTGATATTAATAATAACAGTTTTCTTTCAGGAATGTCTGGAAGAAGTAATATTACAAAAGTAATTCATTCAACAAAACAAGACCATATTTTACTAATTGAACGATATGAAAAACCAACAAAAAATAGAGTGAATGGAAGACATACAATAATTTGTGGAGATACACTTTTATATGATGGTGATTTACCATACAACCTTGGTAAAAATGGAAACAAATCATATCCATTTATTAAACAAGTTTCAACTAAACAAATAACTTCATTCTGGGGAATGAGTGTCATTGAAAGATGTATTCCTTTGCAAAGGACATATAATGCAATTAAAAATAAAAAACATGAACTGATTGCAAGACTTGCAAGTGGAGTTCTTGCTGTTGAAGACGGTTCAATTGATATTGATAATTTAGAAGATGAAGGTCTTGCACCTGGCAAAATTTTAATTTATAGAAATGGAACCACACCTCCTAAATTTTTAGATGCTGGTTCAATACCACCAGAATTTGATGATGAAGAAAATAAACTTAGATCAGAAATGAATAGTCTTGCTTGCATAAGCGACATAACAACAAATTCTAGTATTCCAAGTAATGTAAATAGTGGTTCTGCTATTTCAATGCTCATTAATCAAGATGAATCTAGACTGTCGCTTACAGCAGAACACATAAGAGAAAGTATTCGAAAGATTGGCGTCGGGATAATTAGGTTATACAAACAATTTGCTAAGAAAGTTAGACTTGGTAAAATTAACGATTCCAATAATATCATGCAAATATTTTATTGGAATAATTCTGACCTTACAAGCGATGATGTTATTTTTGAATATGACAATGAATTAGAAAATTCAACAGAAAATTTAAAATCATTAATCTTATCTTTATATGACAAAGGTTTGCTTTCAGATGAAAATGGTAAAACAAGTTCTGATGCAAAACATAAAATTTTAGAAATGCTTGGATTTAAAAATTGGGAATATCATGATGATTTAATTGAAAATCACAAATCAAGAGCCCATAAAGAAAATTTGCAACTTTTAAAATTGGAAGCACCATTGGATATTGATGAACATTCAATTCACATTGTTGAACATACTAAATTTTTAATTTCTGATCAATCATCAAACGTTGATAATGATTTTAAAGAAAAGTTATTAAAACATATCAAAGAACATAAACAAAAACAAAATTTTATTAAGGAAAATTAATTATGGATGAAAACATTTTAGAACAACCATCTTTTAATAGCAACAATGAAAATTTAGATAATAATATTAAGCAAAATGAAGATGGCTCTATTTTTGGAAAATTTAAAGATGCAAAAAGTTTGCTTGAAGCATATAACAACTTACAATCAGAATTTACCAGAAAAAGCCAAAAATTAGCTGATTTACAAAAAAAAGTTGAAGAAAATGCAGTTTTTAATACTTATGAAAATATTGATGATTTTGTTAATAGCACAAAAGATAGCGATAAATATAAAAAGGAAATCACGGAGATTATTGAAACAGATAATGAAATAAATAGTCTGCCAAATAAATATCATGTTGCTTACAAAATTATTCAAACTGCTGAAAACAAATCTGCACAAACTTTAAATGACCAAAATTTTATAGACAATTATATTCAAAACAACAATCAAATTAAAGAGAATATTATATCTGAATATTTGTCTAATTTAAACAATATTTCAACCGAACCAAAAACAATTCAGGGCAGTCCTACGAGTATATATTTTTCACCTAACACAAACAAGCCTAGAACTTTAAAGGAAGCTGGGGAAATATTTAAGAAAATGCTAAATTAAAATAGGAGAAAACATGGTAACATTAGAAACAGCAAATAGCGCACTTAAAGAAGTTTACTTGGGCGTTGTATCTAATCAATTAAACACATCAATCAATCCGCTTCTTGCAAGAATTAATCAAACAACCTCTGATGTGTGGGGAAAGGAAATCAGAAAACTTGCACCTTATGGTATAAACGGCGGCATTGGTGCAGGTACAGAAGATGGAAACTTGCCAAGTTCAGCAGGCAACAACTATGCACAATTTGTACTTGAACTTAAAAACCTTTATGGTAGAGTTGAAATTTCTGATAAAGCAATACGAGCATCTGAAAATTCAGAAGGAGCTTTTGTAAATTTACTTAATGCAGAAATGGATGGACTTATTAAAGCTAGTGCATTCAATTTTGGAAGAATGCTTTATGGTGATGGTTCAGGTATTTTAACAACAATTACCGAAGATGGAGATAACATTATTACCGTTGATTCAGTTTCAAATCTTATCGAAGGTATGGTCGTTGATATTATTTCTACAAGCGGTGTATCTATTAAAGATGGTTTGAGAATTGCATCTATTGATAGAACAAATAAAACAGTTAAATTTACAACTTCAATTTCGGGAACATTCAAAGATAACTGTTTGTGTGTTCAAGGATCATACGGAAAAGAACTTACTGGTCTTGGAGCAATTTTTAAAAGCAATGGTTCTCTTTATGGTTTGAATAGAGAGAATTATAGTTGGATGGTTCCTTATATGAAAAACATTGCAACTGAAAGTGCAAATACAAATATAAGTGAAACAGTAATACAAAAAGCAATTGATGAACTTGATGAATGTGCTAATAGCAAAGTTGATTTTATTGTGTGCTCAGCAGGTGTAAAAAGAAATTATCAATCATACATGCTTTCATACAGAACTAACATTGATGTTATGAATTTAGAAGGGGGATTTAAAGCCATTTCATATAATGGTATTCCTGTTGTATCTGACAGATTTGCACCAGCCAATACAATGTTTTTACTAAACACTAGTGAATTTAATCTTCATCAATTGTGTGATTGGAAATGGCTTGAAGGAGAAGATGGAAGAGTGATTAGACAAACACTTGGAAAACCGACTTATCAAGCAACGCTTGTTAAATATGCTGATATTATATGCAATAAACCAAGTGGTCAAGCAAAAATCTCAGGAATTGCCGAATCATAAATTACATTTAAAAACTTGTAATTTAAATTTTGTTGGAGAATAAAATGAAATATGTAAATAAACGATACGAAGTTTATTATGATAATTTTAATTATTATAATTTAATAACTAAAATTGATAGAAATTATAGATTATGTTTTGATAATATCGAAAAATTATTCATTATAATAAATATCGCAAAAAACAATCAAATTTGCATGAAATTTAAATCATTTTCATTTAATCTAATCAAATCATTGCAAAAAACAAGAGTTGAAAATTCAAAATTTATATTTGATGAAATTGATAGTAATAATAACAAAATCATCTTAGATAATCATAAAGTGATTAAAAATAAAGCAATTGACTCTTTGCATGATTTGATTAAATTTTCCAACAGAACAAACACAATTTCTAAAACAGACATTAATAAAATTGTCGAGGGAAAAAATGCTTAAAAAGACACTAATTAAATGTTCACAATTAATTGGAAGAGATGACATAATTTTAACATTGAAAGATGTTAATGATGCAGATGAAATTGAAAATTCTTCAATTAAAAATGATGTCACTAGACTTATAAACTTTTACAATTTTATTGTAAATTCTATATGCGAAAATTATCTAGATTTGACTTATACCGAAAGCCTATCTTCTGATTTTGAACGCAAAATTTTTTATCATGATTTCTATTACTATCCAATTAAAATTATAGAAATAGCAGATAAAAATTTTGGACATAGGCCATTTCAAATTAAATCAAATTTTATTATAACAAATGAACCAAACAAAATTTACAACATTACTTATAAATATGTTCCTAACGCTATAACAAAACTTTCAGACTGTTCAAGTCTTACAAAAACTATTAATGACAATATTATTTGTTTTGGTATTGCAAGTGAGTTTTTAGCTAGCAAAGGGCAATATAATCAAAGTGAATATTGGAAAAATAAATTTTTATTTGAAATATTTAAAATTAAAACTCATAAGGAAAGACTTTTAAAGTCAACTTTCTGCAAATGAAACAGAACAACAAAAACTACTTATTTTTTAACTTTAATCCAGTTATTGAAAATAAGATAATAAACAAATCAGACTTAACAATAGAATCGGTTTATAATATTACACTTGAAAATAATATTATTGAACCCGTGCATGATTTTACAGACATTTTTGAATTAATTATCGATAAACAAAATTTAGAAAGTTTTTATGATGAGAACAAAGACATTTTAAATCAACTGACTGATATAAAATTTTATGAATTTATTTATGACAAAAACTATTATGAGAGAGTATTTGTATTAACACAAAATTATAAACTATATGAGATTGATAAATCACTAAATATAATTGTTGATTTGAATATCAAATTTAGTTCAGAGCCAAAAACTTTTATTAGAGACAACAAAATTTATTTCTTATCAAAAAATGATATTTTGATATACTTTGAAAAATTTGAAAATCCAGTATTTATAAGTTCGTTTTGTAATATTGAAAAAGTATGTACACATGATAAATATTTATATTTTACAACTGGGGAAGAACCTTTTAAAATTTTTTCAACAGAAAATCAAGAGTTATCAAACATTTCAGATGATTTATCATATTTTGAATATTTTGAACTAAATTCTAATGATGGAAAGATTTTAGAAATATTAAACTTTAAAGATAATTTGTATATTGTTCAGCAATATAATATAACTAAAATGACTTTACACTCTGGTAAATTTACTCTCCATAGTTATTGCAAGATTGAATCTAGAATATTTGAAAATACAATATCTCAAATTGATGATTATATTTTAATCTATACAACATCTGGTCTATACATTTTTGACGGAAATGATTTCAAACAAATTTTTAGCAATATTACTAAAAAAATTTGTAATAATCAAAATCAAGCGGTTTCGTTTAACAACAAATATTATTTGACTACAAAGTTATTAATTAATGACAAAATTGAATCTGTATTATTAGAATTTAACCTTGAAAATAATATTTGTAACATTTATAAAATAGGAAAAATTAAAAATATTTATGTTTCTAAAACTATTAGTGAATATAATTTATTTATTAATGTTGAAGAAAATAACAATTCTATGTTGTTATTTTATAATAACAATTATAATTCAATAAACAAAAAATATATAAAATTTAATAAGATGACTTTTGATGATACTTTTGTTAAAACTTTGAATTCAATAAAATTTATTTGCAATGGTAAATTTTACATTAACATTGGTAGTGACATTTCAAACATTCAGCTAAGTAGCACAAATTATACAAGAATGTCTAATCTGGGATTGAGAGGAAGTTATTTTCAAATTGAAATTTTTGGAGATGAACAATTTTTTATAGAATCTTTCTTAATTGAAATTTCAAATGTGGGTGAATATTAATGATTGATAAATACAAAAATCTTCTTTCAAAAACAATTGAAATTGAAGAGAGTTTAAAATCCATTGAAACCATAAAAGAAAGTACACAAAATCTATCAACAAGTTTTAATAAAAGTTTTTTGAACTATTCAATTATTGGCACAAAAAGAATATCGATTGCTAGTTTCGACATAAAAAAAGATTTGACTATAACTTTGCAATGCCAAATTGATTTAAGTCTTTTATCTAAACAAAACATATCTTTTTCATTGATTATAAATGATTTTTGCGTTTTTTTAACAAGAAAACAGTTGGAAAGTGGTCACAATCAGATTGTATTAACAAAAAATTATACTTCATATAATAATGAAAAATTAAATATTTATCTTGAAATTAATACGTTAGACAATAAAGTTGCTACGCTTGAATCTGAAAATCTTCTTGTTATTGGGTTAAATGTAAACAATAATGAAAATGAATATAATGCTATAGAAAGTAATGATGGATTTTTGTTGTCTTGTTTAGTTAATAATAATCTCTATATAAAAAATACAGATAAAAATTTGAAAACTTTAAATTTAGAAGAATTCAATTATTTGGCATCTGCAAAGTCACACTGTATAGTTTATTTGAAAAATCAAAATAAAACATACATTTTTAGGGTTGACCTTAATGGTAAACTATTTTACTGCAACACTGATGATATGAATGAAAAATACATTACTGATAAAGTAAATAAAGTTTATACATCAACAGATGATAATATAATTCTTGTTAGTTTTATAAAAAACAATTCATGTTATTATTTTGATATTGAGAATGGAAATGTATCTAAAATATCAAAACTTGAATTTGTAAATAATCCTTTAATTTCTTGTTATAATTACTACAACAAATTCAATGATAAATTTTATTTAATTGTAACAGATAGATACAATTCAAATTTTATTGTTGAATCAATTATACCTAAAAATTCAACTGGTGAAAATCTTAAAGTTGATTATAAAATTGATATTTCTACTTATGAGGTGAATGATGAAAATGAATCTTCATAACAAATTAGTTGTTTGCTTAAATGGCAAAGAATACATATTTTATAATCAAATGTTTGAAAGCGTTTATGAAAAAATAAAAAACTTAGAATCATACAATAATTTAATTGCGATTGGAAAAGGTGAACGATCATCAAATCAAAATAATTTTAAATTAACAAATTATATAAAAACTTTTAATCTTGAAACTGAAACAATTCAAAATGATATTTCAAAAGGTGAATTATTTATTAAAAAATCTTTAACCATAAATGATGGTTCTCTTGATGGACAGTATATTACTGAGATGGGTTTATGTTCGTGTGATGAAGAACCAACTATATATAATTATTTTTCACTTATCAATGAGGAACATCAAGGAATATTAAAAAACAAAAACGAAAGTATCCAAATTTATATCTATATTTATTTAGAACTTACACATGAAAAAGAAGGATTATTTACACTTGGAAATAATCCATTCATAAGTTTTCTTTTGGGTGAGGGTTTAAATAATAAAAAAATTTATATTTCACGAGGTAATAACACATCAGAGAATATACCAATATCACGAGCAAAATTGTCTTCTGCAAATAAATATTTATGTGATATAAAATTTAATACTAATGAAAATTCCAAATCCGAACTTATCCTTTCATCCAATCTTGGTTCTGGCTCAACATATGAAATTGTTTACTTGATTGATGATGAACCATTTGCAAGAATGAATGTGTTAAACATAAAAAACACCATTTCATTAACTAAGGATTTTGAGCCAAAAGCAAATTATGTTTTGGACCTTGGCGATGAAATTTCTCACATAAATAGTATTACTAATTCTACCACAAATGAAACAGAAAATAATTTTTACACGACTAAGTATGCAACAAAATTCGGAGATAAAATTATCTTGCCATTTAACAATATGTTTAATTTTGAAACCCCAAGATTTATTTCGAAAGATGGAGATAAAATATTTTTTGTTGTTAATGATACAATTTATGGATACCAAAATATAAACTACAATTTGATACAACTTAATCTATCAAATTTACATATTCAAAACATAAGTAAAATTGTCAGTTTTGACAGATACCTATTTGTAATTACAAAACATAGCCCTTATATTTCTTTATTCATATTTGATAATGGACTTTTAAAAAAGTGCAAAATTGATACAAAAAATAGTGAAATATATAAAAAATTAGACGATTTTTACAGTATTGACATTACGCAAGCAAGAAACAATATTTTCATGATTGGTTTTATTTCAAAGCATGACAACATAGGTCATACATTATATTTTAACTTTAATGAAGAAAATTTTAGTTTGGAATTTGATTCTTATTTAGAAACTCCATATGAAATTAACTTTATGCTTGCTATGTATAAAAATAATTTTTCAGATGCAGTAATCATATTTTTAAAAGAACATCAGTACTCACTATATTGCAGGATTATTAATCATTTTCCAGATAAAACAAAAACAGAAACTCAGTCTGTTGTAGCATATTATTATACTCATGATACAAAAAATATTTATACAAAAAACAGGGCAGTAATTGTAGAGAAAAACACGGCACCTTACACTTGGATTTACTATTATCCTCAACTATACAGATATACCCTTGACCTTTTTGAAACAGAACATAAGATTAACATTTCAACAAATTTACTATATTTAATTCAACAGCAAGATGATAAATCTTATAAAATATATAACTTAGTTGGATATAATATTCCAACTGAATTTACTGATGGTTTTCCAGAAGAAATTGATCAATCAAAAATAATTGATTTTGAATTTTTAACTGACACTCTACTAATTTTTACTAATGACACAAAAGAAAATATTTTAGCATATAATTTAAACAATCTATGCACAGCAATAGAAAATGTGTCATCAAATAATGATACCTATTCGGTTAATATGGATACCTATGACATAATCGGAAAAAACAATGAAGGAGTTATTGCTTCACTTACAATAAATTTTGAACTATGAAATTTAATAATAAAATCTATAAAATATCTTCTGGAACAAATGTAAATTTATATGCAACTGATGCTTCACATATGGACTTGTATGTATGCAATAAATTTGTTACAAAAAAACAGTTGTCACTCGAACCATTTATAAGATGTTTAAGCACAAACACATCTTTTAATGCTGGTTATGTAAAGAAAATTAATGATAACTATATTTGCATTTGTTTCGACGATATTATTTCGGTGCAACATGAAAAGTAAGATAATAGATAATTTCTATTTTGAATATATATACAAAGTTACAAAGACATACAAACTTAATAAAATTTTAACACGAGGAAAAAAATGAACTTGAAATCAAAAATCAAATCCTATAACTTTTGGGTTAGTTTAGGCAGTGCAGTTTTATTGCTTTTAAACTTGCTTGGTAGGCAATTTAACTTTTCAATTGATGAATGTTTATATAATGATATCTTAACAGCTATTTGTGGTATTTTAGTTATTCTTGGAATTATTACTATGCCAGCAGGTACAAATCAAAAACTTCCAACTCAACAAACAAATGATTCAATTTTAAATCAACCATTTATTAAAGAACAAACACTAACTATTAATCAAACTAATCTTAATAACTCTGAACCTGAAAATCTTAACTTTGAAGAAAAACAAGAAAATGATACTGACAATGAACAACTTCAAATGCAGGTGAATGAAATTACAAATGAAAATTCTGTTAATGGAACAACTTCACAACAATTTATTTCAAACGAAACACAAACTATAAATCAAACTGAGATTCAAAACGAAGAACAAGTCTCAATTCAATCTAATTTGAATAATATTTATGATAATAATCATGAAGTCTCAATTTCTGATACACATGTTGTTATTGAAAATAATGATTTCTCAAATCAAAATAACAATCAAAGTGAATTTACTAATAACCAACAAACCAACACATTTTAAATCCATAATGCTATAAATAATCTTGAACCTAAAACTATGGATAATTTGTTTAAATATATTTATAAGAGAGATACTTTTATGTGTTTCTCTTTTTTATTTTGCATAATTTGACTTTATTATTACATCTTAAATACTTTATTTTACTTGATTTATTATATAAGGCATATTATAATATCACTAAGATTAAAGTTTTTTTATTAATATTTTAATTTTATAGTGAAAAGAAGGTGGCACTTTTATGTCTTATAAGAACACAATGAAACTTTTTGCTTCTAATTTTGTGCTTGTTTGGAAACAATTACTATATCTTTTGGTATGTCTACTTATTTTTATTTTGTTTTCATATGTTATGGCAAGCCCAATCGTAGATTTGCTTAAAGAAAACAATATTATGAATGATATCAACATTACTTTATCAAATGCTTACAACACACCAAGTGAAGTGGCACTTAGTATTAGTGATATGTTCAAACATTTCTTTGTTATCATATTCAAAAACTTTGATAAAATTTGGCTCAGTTTCTTTGGAACAATAATCTTTGCATTATTGCTACCTTATATACTTATTCAATTGTCTTTTTATAATATCAGTTCAATCATTTACCAAAAATTATCAACGAATATGAATGTAAAATATATTCAAAACGGACTTCAAACTCTTAGACAATCAATCAAATATGCATTAACAACAATATTAATCAACATTCCATTTATGATTATTAGTATTTTGCTTTTATATATTTATGTGATGTCTGCGACAACTGTTATATCTGCAATTATTGGATTGGTGTTCCTTTTTGCATTGCTTATTTTTTCGACATCAGTTCGAATGACTATATTTACTTGTTTTGTTGGAGAAATGGTTCAAAACAATTCAAGTCCATTTACTGCATTTGGCAAAGGTCTTAAATCAGTAATGAAAAACTTCTGGAAAATTTTATCAATGAGCATTATGATTCTTTTAACTGTAATTTTAGTTAATGGATTCATTGCATTATTCACATTCTTATCAGGATTGTTAGTTACAATTCCTGCAACATTTGTGCTTCTTGCAATTTACTATTTAGTCATTCACTTGAACATTCAAGGAGAAAGATATTACCTTGGTGATAACTTTATATTCAATCCTGTTAAATATAAAGTAAAAAAAGAAGACTACACAGTGATTGATTATCCAGAAGAACAAAAAGAAATTCAAGTTCAAACCACAGTTATTAAGAAAAAGAAAACTAAAAAATCTAAAACAAATAAATAATTTAAAGGAATTTTATGGAAGAAAATAATTTAAACCAAAACTCAAATAGTGGAGAAGTTAATCAAACAAACAATCAAACCAATTCAAACCCACCAAAAATAAGAACTTTTACTGAAAGCGAGCAGAGCAGTGGTTCTTATAATGTTGGAATGAAAAAAAATAAAAATCACATAAGTGATAAAATGAAACAAAAGGTTATTAAAAACCTTAAAGATATAAATCCAAATATTAATTTGGAAAATATTGCTCAACAAGAGTTATTAACTAAGAATGCTGGAACTAATGTTTCAAAAAATTCCAAGTCACAAGGAAATAAAGTTAAAGTTATTTTTCTTGGGGGAATTGGAGAAATTGGTAAAAATATAACAGCAATTGAATGTGGAAATGACATGATTATCATTGACTGCGGTCTAGCATTTCCAAGTGAAGATATGCCTGGTGTTGACCTTGTTATACCAGATTTTTCATATATCAAAGAAAATGCTCACAAACTTAAAGGTATTGTCATAACTCACGGACATGAAGACCATATTGGAAGTTTACCATATCTGCTTCGTGATGTTAATGCTCCAATTTATGCAAGCAAAATGACATTAACTCTTCTTGATAACAAAATTAGAGAACACAAAATTCAAGGTGTAAAAGGTATTTGCGTAAATCCTGGATATGTTGTTAAGCTTGGTTGTTTTTCTGTTGAATTTGTTAAAGTAAATCACTCAATTCCTGGTGCTTTTGCACTTTCAATCAATACTCCTGCTGGTGTAATTTTTCATACTGGTGACTTCAAAATTGACTATGAACCAATAGACGGAGAAGTTATTGACCTTGCTAGAATTGCAGAAATTGGTAAAAATGGTGTAACACTTCTACTTTCTGAAAGTACAAACGTTGAACGACCAGGTTATACAATTTCTGAAAAAAGAGTTGGTGAAAACTTAGAGAGAGTATTTATTGAAAATGCCACAAGAAGAATTTTTGTAGCAACCTTTTCAAGTAACATCTATCGTGTTGAACAAATTGTTGACCTTGCAATTAAATATAACAGGCGAGTTGCTGTTGTTGGTAGAAGTATGATAAACAACATTGATGCTGGAATGAAAATTGGTTTATTCAAATTTGACAAAAATGTTTTCGTTGATATTGAAAAAATATCATCACTTGAAGATAAAAATGTTTTAGTTCTTTCAACAGGAAGTCAAGGTGAACCAAATAGTGCACTTTCAAGACTTGCAAATGGTGAATTTAGTAAAATTGAAATTGGTGACAATGATACAGTAATTTTTTCAAGTTATCCAATTCCTGGAAACGAAAGTATGGTTAATAGTGTGGTTAATAACCTTTACAAAAAAGGAGCTATCGTTGTCAATGAAAACGTCCATGCTTCTGGACATGCTTGTCAAGAAGAATTAAAAACCATTCACACACTTTTAAATCCAAAATTCTTTATTCCTGTTCACGGTGAATATAGACATTTAAAAGAACATGTCATTCTTTCAGAAAAAATTGGTATGCCAAAAACAAATATGCTTATTGCAGAAATTGGAAATGTTGTTGAGTTAACAAAAAATTCAATGGCTCTTAAAGGTAATGTTCAAGCAGGTGAACAACTTGTTGACGGACTTGGTATTGGAGATGTTGGAAGTGTCGTGCTTCGTGATAGAAAACTTTTGTCAGAAGATGGACTTGTTATTGTTGTTATGGGTGTTGCTGATGCAACAGGCGAACTTATCAATGAGCCATACCTTATCACTCGTGGATTTGTTTATACAGAAGAAGCAAGTAAACTTGGTGAAGAAGCTAAACAAGTTTTGCATGACACTATTGAAACATTAAATTTAAGAGAAAATCATGACTGGAATGAAATTAGAAATTTAATCAGAAAACCACTCAGAAATTTCTTCTATAAAAAGACAATGAGAACACCAATGATTCTTCCTATTATTTTCAGAGTTTAGGTGAACTGGTGAACTATGGAAATTGATAAAATTGAGAGTAGTGCAAGAGAATTTGGTATTCCAATTTTAAGAACAGAAAGTCATAAAATTTTAGAAGAAATTGTTATAAAAGAAAAACCAACTAACATTCTTGAAATTGGAACAGCAATTGGATTTAGCGGAATCATCATGCTTAAATCTTCAAATGCTAAACTTGTAACAATTGAACATAATGAAGACTTTATCAAACAAGCAAAATTAAATTTTAAAAAACACCACCTAATTAAGCGAGTTAAAATAATTCATGGTGATGCACTAGTTGAAATTTCAAAAATGCTTGCATCAAAAAAATATAATGAGTTTTTTGATTTTATTTTTCTTGATGGACCAAAAGCACAATATGATTTGATGCTTGATAGTTTACTTTTAATGCTTAAATCAAATGGAACTTTTGTTGCAGATAATGTACTTTTTAGAGGCTATATTGAAGGTAATAATACTGTCCCAACAAAACGATATAAAACTATAATTAAACGATTAGATGAATTTATTAAAAACTGCAAAAATAATCCGAATTTAATTGATTTTGAACTCAAAACCATTGAAGATGGCATTATTATTGCAAAAAAGGTTAATAATGAAAAAAAATAAATTAGAACTACTTGCTCCCGCAGGTGATATGGAAAAACTTAAAACAGCAGTGCATTTTGGTGCAGATGCTGTTTATTTTGCTGGAAAAAATTATGGGCTTCGTGCATATGGAACGAACTTTGAAAACTTCTCAATAAAAGAAGCAATGGACTATCTGCATGAACATGGAAAAAAGGGTTATGTAACTTTAAATGTATATGCAAGACACAATGATTTTGATGGATTAAAAGAATATTTGCTTACACTTGTTGATGCAAAAGTTGATGCTGTTATTGTATCTGACCTTGGCATTTTTACATTTATAAAAGAGAATTTTCCTAATCTTAATATCCATGTTTCAACTCAGGCAAATGTAACAAATAGTTACGCTGTGAAGATGTGGAAAAATCTTGGTGCGGAGCGAATTGTTCTTGCAAGAGAACTTGATATTGATGAAATTAAAAAGATAATTAAAGACAACCCAGAAATTGATATTGAAGTTTTTGTGCATGGAGCAATGTGCATTAGTTATAGTGGAAGGTGTTTGCTTTCAAACTATTTAACAGGTAGAGATTCAAATCATGGTGAATGTGTTCAAGCATGCAGATGGAAATATTCTGTTGTTGAAGAAAATCGTCCTGATGACAAACTTGACCTTGAAGAAGATGAAAGAGGAACATATATTTTTAATAGTAAAGATTTATGCTTAATTGAATATCTTGACAAAATCTATGATGCTGGAATTTATAGTTTAAAGATTGAAGGTAGAATGAAATCTCCATATTACGTTGCAACAATAATCAATGCATATCGCAGAGCAATTGACCAAATGTTTGAGTGCAAAAATAATAACTCTAAATATGATGTTTCAAACACTCTCAAAAAAGAACTTTTAAATGCAAGCCACAGAAAATATACTACTGGTTTCATGTTCAAAGATGGTGAATTAACTCAAAATCTTGAAACATCAGTTCAAGAACAAGACAGCAAGTTTATGGCAATTGTAAAAGAAGTTGAAAAAGGAAAAATCTTAATTGAACAAAGAAACAAATTTGCAATTGGTGATAGTCTTGAAATTCTTTCTCCAAAAGATTTATTTAAGAAAGTTTTAAAAATTGAAAAGATGTATGACATTGACGGCAATGAAATTCAAGAAGCTAAAAATGTTCAACAACTCATTTGGATTGAAACTGATCTTCCATTTGAAGTTGGTGATATATTAAGAAAATAGAGACTAAGAAAAAGTCTCTTTTTTATTTAAAAA
Source organism: uncultured Clostridia bacterium (assembly GCA_947382485.1). Taxonomy (GTDB): domain Bacteria; phylum Bacillota; class Clostridia; order Christensenellales; family UBA1242; genus RGIG1681. The sequence continues at coordinate 27,894 of CANCYS010000006.1, forward strand.
ATTTTATATTTCAACATAAACAACAATAATCTTTCATAAAAATTTATTATGGAGGATTTATGTTTTTATCTGGATTATTTGCACTTCTATCAAAACTGTTCTTTTTCATGGGAAGAGTTGAAACGAAAAACGCATTTGAAAAACCTCTTACACATGAAGAAGAAAGAGAATGTTTTAGTAAAATGAAAGAAGGTGATGAACTTGCAAAGGAAAAACTTATTAAACACAATTTAAGACTCGTTGCTCATATTTCTAAAAAATATAAAAATTCAAATATAGATACCGATGATTTAATTTCGATTGGTTCAATTGGTCTTATGAAAGCAATAAAAACTTTCACATATGAAAAAGGAAATAGTTTTTCAACTTATGCATCAAGATGTATTGAAAATGAAATTTTAATGACTTTTCGTTCTGATAAAAAGAATGCCAGTGCGGTGTATTTAGATGATGTAATTTCAGTTGACAAAGATGGCAACAATCTTTCATTGTATGAAATTTTGAACTCTGATGAAAAGTGTGTTGATGAACAAGTTGAAAACAGAATAATATATAAGCAAATTGAAGAAATCATTTCAACATATTTATCTGACAGAGAAAAAGAAATAATAGTTAAGAGATACGGCTTATATGGAACACTTCCAAAAACCCAAATCGAACTTGCAAACGAATTAAATATTTCAAGGTCATATATTTCAAGATTAGAGAAAAAAGCACTCAGTATTATTAAAAATAAATGCAATTTATTTAAAAATTGACAATATTTGCATTTTTTTGGCTAATGCATATTTTTTAAGATAGTTCTCGGCAATTCAAATAATATTGACTATTTTGATTTTTCGTGCTATACTTTGTATAGTTGATTGGGCAATCACGCAACGCAAGTTGTGAGGAAAGTCCGAGCACCAAAGAGCAATCACGCTTGATAACGTCAAGCCAGGGTGACCTGAGGAAAAGTGCAACAGAAATATACAGCCTTCGGGCAATGGTGAAAAAGTGGGGTAAGAGCCCACTCGAAATATTGGTGACAATAATTCGCTGTAAACTCCGTGAGGTGCAAGATGTGGAACATATGGGCTGCTCGTCCGTTCCCGTAATCGCTTGAACATAACAGCAATGTTATGTCTAGATTGATGATTGCCTTCAATGACAGAACTCGGCTTACAGGTCAACTAAACGCATAATCTTATGCGTTTTTATTTTGCTTAAAAATATTATTTAAGGCAATAATTTTTACTATGATGATTTTTGTTTTTACAACAATACTAATCATAATTTTTTTAATATGCATACTATGTTTCACATTCATAATGTCAAATAACAAAAAAGAAGTTTTTAACAAGAACTTTAACAATCTTAAATTTCTTTTTGTTGATGATAAAATTAAAAAACTAAACTATCTTACACTTTATAAGTCTAATGTGAATGAAGATATGCAATTTTTATTTATGAACAAACACAAAAAATTGTACTTTGAAAATATTTTATTTAAAAACAAAAATTATTTACTAGCACTTTCAAAATTTGTAGATTATAAAATTAACACTTGCAATCAAAAGTTCAGGTCAAAAGATTCATTAATTTTAATTGATGAAATTTCAAAAATACTTGCACATGACTTAATTATAACAAACAAATGTGAAATTTTTTCAAAATACAAGATGTTAATTTCAGCGTTTAGTATTAAACAAAAGGAAAATAAAATTTTCAAATTGCTTCTTTCTCAAAAACTTATAATTCTCTTGATTCAAATAGAAAAAGAGTTAATCGAAATATCTAATGTAATTTATGTCTCAAAAAAAACTAAAAAAGTTAAAAAATATAAAAAGAAAATTTTATACAATGCACAAATTTACTCAATAAAAAATTATAACAAAAACTCAACAAAACTGCTTTATGGTCGAAATATAAATATAAAAAAAACTATCAACAACTTGTTCAATGAACTTTTTGAAGCTGAATATAAACTTAAAGTTATTATTAATTATTTAATTACAATGTACACATAAATTTTCTTTACAAAGATGACAAAAACATGCTACAATATTACGAATATATTTAGTGGGGTTATTTATGTCAAATTTGTTTAGTGAGAATGTAAAAAAACTTGCACCGCTTGCTGACAGACTTAGACCTGAATCATTAGATGAATTCATTGGTCAAGAACATATTGTTGGCAAAAATTCTTTTTTGCGTAGGGCAATCATGATGGACAGACTTGGTAGTTGTATTTTTTATGGTCCTCCTGGAACAGGAAAAACTACATTAGCCTCTATTATTGCCAACCAAACTAATAGTTACTTTGTTAAACTTAACGCTGTATCATCTGGTGTTGCCGAAGTTAAACAAGTTATTGCAGATGCAAAATCAAACATGGAACTTTTTTCAAAAAAAACTTATCTGCTTTTAGACGAATGTCACAGATGGAACAAAGCACAATCTGACAGTATGCTTGAAGCAATTGAAAAAGGTTATATTATTTTTATTGGTGCAACAACAGAAAATCCATTTGTTTCAATGACAAGAGCAATTGTTTCAAGATGTAGAGTTTTTGGATTTAAACCACTTTCAAAAGAAAATATTTTAACCGCAATAGACAGAGCACTTTCTGATAAAAAGAAAGGGTTTGGAAATATTGACATAAATATGTCAGATGAAGCAAAAAATATTTTTGCAAACACTTCTGGTGGAGATGCAAGAATTGCACTTGGAAATTTGGAAATTGCTGTTCTTTCATCAGAAAAAGAAAATGGAACTATTGTTATTAATGAAACTGTTGCAAAAGAAATTTGTGCAAACAACAATAACAGCATTGACTCAGACATTTATTATGATATGCTTTCAGCATTTTGCAAAAGTTTAAGAGGAAGCGATGCCGATGCAGCTCTTTACTGGGCACATAGATTGATTAATGCTGGTTGCGACCCTATGCTAATTTTCAGAAGAATGATGGCACATGCTAGTGAAGATATTGGACTCGCAAATTCAAATGCACTTTCTGTCGCAGTCAATGCTTGTACGGCATATCAAAACATGGGAGTTCCAGAAGGATTGATTCCAATGTCTCATGCAATAATTTATATTTGTATGAGTCCTAAATCAAATTCTGTTATAACTGCAATGTATGCTTGTGAAGAAGATGTAAAAAACACATATACAGGTAGCGTTCCAGACCATTTGAAAAATTATAATTATTTAAAAGAAAAAAGAGAAAAATATAAATATCCACACAGCTATGGTGGCTATGTCGAGCAACAATATTTACCAGATGAAATTAAAGACCATGTTTATTATAAACCTAGCAAAAATGGAAGTGAGGCTTCAATAAAACTTCCAGAATGGAAATTAAAAAATATACAAGATGAAGACACAAAAAAGTAGGAGAAGCAATGATTACACCAGAAGAATTAGAGCAAGAAAAAAGTTATCTTAAAAAAGTAATTAACATTTTACAAGAAGAAATTGACAACTATAAACAAAGAGTAAAATCACTGTCAGACAACATTCAACAACAAATGAATTATGCTTGGGATAAAACAAATAGATTATCTGACACTGAATTTGTCTATGCTGTTGCAAATATACAAAAACGCAGTGTTTATGCCGAAAACGCCAATAAAAAGGTTAATTTTTATCAAAAAATGTTAAATAATGCGTATTTTGCCAGAATTGACTTTAATGATGGAGAAGAAACTATACCTGTTTATATTGGAATTTCTTCACTTCAAAACGGTGATGACTTCTATGTTTATGACTGGCGTGCTCCAATATCAAGTATGTTTTACAATAATGAAATTGGAAAGGCAAGTTATACAATTTCAACTGGTGACAAAGTCACTGGAACAATTAAACTAAAAAGACAATATCGAATCAGTGGCGGAGAAATTAAAGAAGTTTTTGACACTGATATGCAAATTATTGATAACGTATTAAGAAACATTTTGTCAGCAAACGCCAACAATAAAATGAAAAATATTGTTAATACAATTCAAAAAGAACAAAATGAAATTATACGAAAAAATGATGTTGATATTTTGATTATTCAAGGTCCTGCTGGAAGTGGAAAAACAAGCATTGCTCTTCATAAAATTGCATACCTTTTATATGCAGAGCGTGACAAAATTAACAATACCAATTTAATGATTCTTTCACCAAACGAAATTTTTTCAAATTATATTTCAGATGTTTTGCCTGAAATTGGAGAAGACAATGTGGTGAATGCAACATTTTTAGAATTTGCAAAAGCATATATCTCTGACTTTAAAATTATCACAAAAATTGAAGACAATTATGAAATTGTTTATGCAAATCACAAAAATGAAATAGACAAAAAATTTAATGAACTTAAATTCAAATACGACAAATTTTATACAACAATTTTAGAAGATTATATTGAGCAAAATAAAGCAGAATTGTTAGGACTTGACCCAATTGAAATTAGCGAAGAAACTGTTATGTCTACTGAGGAAATCAATAAAATTATTTATTCCGTTCCAAACACTGGCGAAAGTTTATACTTGCTTGGAAAGAAAATTGTTGAAAAAGTTTACCTTGTTGCAAGCATGAAAACAAAAAAACTTGTTACTCTTGAAAAACTAAAAAAACAAGCAATTGAAGGTTTATCAAAAATTAAACTTAAAGCAGCTGGATTATATAAAAAGTTATATGGAAACAAAGAAGATTTTATTAAATTTGTGACTGCTGAATATAAAAAACACAACCTAGAAAATGAACTTTCAAACTATAATCTTTCTGAAATTTTCGATATAACAAACAGCTATGTTTCAAAAGATATTCTCGAATATCAAGATGTTGCACCATTCATGTATTTAAAATCTCAAATTGTTGGTATAACTGCAAACAAAAATTTAAAATATGTTTTAATTGATGAAGCACAGGATTATTCAATTTGTCAATATAAAATTTTATCAATGCTTTTTAAGGGTTCAAACATCACACTGCTTGGCGACCTTAATCAATCAATCTTACCATTTAACGACTATACAAGTTATGATGATATCTTGTCATCAATAAAACTATGCAAACTAAACGCAAGTTCTGACAAAAGAAATCTAACAAAAACTTATAGGTCAACCTATGAAATTAACGAATTTGCTAAAAAGGTTTTAACATTAAATGAAAACTATTCTCAAATTGATAGACATGGCGAACAAGTTAAAATTTTTAGACAAGAAAAGTTTGATGCAAAGAAAATTGTTGATAGGGCAATAGAATTAAAAAAATCTTATAATACCGTTGCAATTATTTGCAAAAATATTGAAGAAACATTATTATATAATCAGATAATGAATCTTGATGAATACAAACATATTTTAAGGTTAGTCACAAAGAATGACAATGTATTCGTTGGCGAAAAAATCATGATTATTCCATCTTATCTTGCAAAGGGTTTAGAGTTTGATGCTGTCGTAGTAAGCAATGCAAGTGATGAAGAATATAATGATACGGAAAGAAACCTGTTATATGTTGTTCTCACAAGAGCATTGCATAAACTTGAAATTTTTTACACAGGACAAATAACCAAATTGATTTTGGGAGAAAGTAATGAGCAGAAAAACAAATAAAACTGTTATCAATCAAAGTTATCAGCGTAATTTGATAAGGTCATCATCATCGTCCAGTGTTGGAATAAACAACCATGACAGGCTTATCAGTGTTTATGGCAAAGACGCCGACCAAGTTGAATTTTTGACAAGATTAAAAAAACAATCAAAATTCACAATCTTTTGGTATATAACATTCATAATCCTTGGTGCTGTTTGTCTTGCACTTGATATTAAAGGATGGCTTTATGTTATTGACCTTTATGTTGTTATGCTTAACATAGACCTTGTTGCAAGAGGCAAAATATCTGGTATTTATGTCGGAATTGCAGAATGCGTGCTTTATGGTGTTATATGTTTCATCACTCAGCTTTATGGTGAAATTTTTAAAGTTTTGTGTATAAGCATTCCACTTAACATTGTTTCAATTGTGAACTGGACAAAAAGTAAAAAGAAAAATGAAAAAGAAAAATATGCGGATACTGAACAAGACGTTGTTGTAAAAAAACTTAATAAAAAACAAATCCTTGCATATTGGGGAATTGCCATTGGAGTTGCTGTTGCTTCATATTTCTTGCTTAAATATGTTCTTGGGCAAAAAACTGCAATTTTAATAAGCACAATATCACTTGCAAACACAATTATAACAAAAATCTTAACCGCAAAAGGTTATATGCAATCATGGATACTCGCAATAACAGGTGACATAATTGGTATAATCCTTTGGGGACAAACAATCATAACTGGCGGATTTGACCTTTCACAAATCTCAATGATAGTTCTATATCTTGCATGTTTCACAAACGATGTTTATGCGTTTAGACTTTGGAAGGGCATGTACAGAAAAATCACAGTTAATGGTGGTGTGCTTCTTGCAATGCGTGATGTGAAAATTAATAAAATCACAAAACTTAAAAGAAGATATAAAAACCTTTATTGGGATAAAGAAGTTGATATGACAAAAAATAGTTAGAAAAAAATCACACAATTAAGTGTGATTTTTTTATTTTATTACTCCTTCTAAACTAGTTGGAATATATGAATCAAAAATAATGTTGTCACAATACTCTTTAACACGCTTTTCTTCGTCAACACTTGTGATTGTGAAAGCAATAACAGGAATAACACCAAAATATTTTTTAACATAACGATTTGGCAAGTTTTCTGTTGCATAAACAATAAAGTTAGGTTCACTAATTTTTTTATTAAGCATCATTCGCTTTAATGCAAATCTTTTAATGCCAGTGATTTCTCTGTCTTCAAAGAAAGATGCAAGTTGACCACGTTTAATTTTTGGGGCATTCTTTTTAAACCATTCAAGGGTATACGGATTAAATGATTCAATAACATATTCGCCTTTATATTCTTGAAGAACTTTCCAAATTGCTTTTTCAATAACGCCAACTTTTCCATAATTTTTAATTTCAATTAAAATAGGAACTTTTCCATCAATAACACTAAGTGCTTCACGCAGAGTAGGGATTTTTTCCTTTGTTCCTGCAAGAGTTAATTTTGAAATATCTTCATATTTACAATTTGAAATAAAACCATCTTTGCCAGTCATTCTTGCAAGTTTCTGGTCATGAAAAACAACTGGTGTTCCATCTGCTAAACAATTAACATCAATTTCAATAGGGAGTTTATTTTTTACTGCATTTTTAAATGCTGCTATTGAGTTTTCTGGATACTTTTCATTAAACAATCCTCTATGAGCGATTGGGGTGGTTGCTATCCAAGATTCATAAATATTCATAGTTTCTCCATTTAGGCACGCAAAAAGATTGCGTTTCCGCTTATAATTAAAAATTATACTATACATAAAAATTCTTTGTCAAATTATTATGGCATATAATTTTTTGTTTAAATTACTATAATTTATGCTTCAAAAATATATTTTATATTTGATTTATTTACAAGTTTAGTCTAAAATCAATATATATGAGGTATTTATGGATAAATCGCTAGAAAATATTCGCAATTTTTCAATTATCGCACACATCGACCATGGAAAGAGTACACTTGCAGACAGACTTATGGAATTCACAGGGACTGTTGCAAAAAGAGATAGCAAAGAGCAACTTCTTGACTCGATGGACATTGAAAGAGAACGTGGAATAACCATCAAACTTGCACCTGTTACAATGAAATATGAAAAAGATGGAAAAGAATACATATTAAACTTAATAGACACACCAGGACATGTTGATTTTACATACGAAGTGTCAAGATCACTAGCTGCATGTGAAGGAGCACTTTTAATTGTAGATGCAACACAAGGTGTTCAAGCTCAAACACTTGCAAATTTCTATTTGGCTTTTGAAAATGATTTGGAAATTTTGCCAGTTATAAACAAAATGGATCTTCCATCTGCAAGACCAGATGAAGCAAAACTTGAAATAGAAAATGTTATAGGTATTCCAGCAGATGATGCACCATGTATTTCTGCAAAAACAGGTTTAAACATTAAAGATGTTTTAGACCAAATTGTTGATAAAGTTCCTGCACCAAAAGGAGATTGTAACGCCCCTTTGCAAGCACTTATATTTGATAGTTACTATGACAATTATAAAGGTGCAGTATGTTTGGTTCGAATCAAAAATGGAAAAGTTAAAACTGGAACGAAAATAAAAATGATTCAAACAGGAAAAGAGTTTGATGTTGTTGAAGTTGGTGTTTTCAAACCAAAAATCGAAAGAACAGAAGAACTTTCTGCTGGTGATGTTGGATATATTGCTGCAAGTATCAAAACTGTGTCAGACATCAGTGTTGGTGACACAATAACCGAAACTGAACGAATGGCACAACCACTTCCTGGTTACAGACAAATTCAACCAGTTGTTTACTCTGGAATTTTCCCAATAGATGGTGAAAAATATAACACTCTAAAAGACTGTATTGAAAAAATTAAACTTTCTGATGCGTCTCTTGTATACACTCCTGAAACATCAAATGCACTAGGATATGGTTTTAGGTGTGGATTTTTAGGACTTTTACATCTTGAAATTATAAGTGAAAGGCTTGAAAGAGAATTTAATCTTGATGTAATCACAACAATGCCAAGTGTAACTTATAAAGTTTATAAAAATGATGGTACAATGTCTGAAATTTCAAATCCAAGTGAAATGCCAGATGCAGAAAATATAGATTATATTGAAGAGCCTTTTATTAAAGCAAATATTTACTCTCCGCCAGAATATGTTGGGGCAATAATGGATCTTTGCATAAACAAGCGTGGAATCTACAAAGATATGCAATACATCGCAGACAGCAGAGTTAAACTTGATTTTGACCTACCACTATGTGAAGTGGTCTACGACTTTTTTGATAAACTTAAATCATCAACACATGGCTATGCAAGTTTTGACTATGAAATAAGCGATTATAAAGAAAGCGATATGGTCAAAGTTGACATGCTTTTAAACAGTGAATCATGCGACGCACTTTCGTTTATTGTTCACAGAACAAAAGCCTATGACAGGGCAAGAGCACTTGCAGAAAAACTCAAAGAAGTTGTTCCAAGACAACTTTTTGAAATTCCAATTCAAGCCGTAATTGGAAGAAAAGTCATTGCAAGAGAAACAGTAAAAGCATTAAGAAAAGATGTTACTGCAAAATGTTATGGTGGTGATGTCACTCGTAAACGAAAACTTCTTGAAAAACAAAAAGAAGGAAAAAAGAAGATGAAACGCTTTGGTAGTGTTGAACTTCCAAGTGAAGCATTTTTAAGCATATTAAAAATGGATAATGATTAATAGTTAAAACAAACCACCTTTAATATTTAACTAAATAAGCAAACTTATGATGTTTTGCTATTGACAAAATTTGAAAGTTCTTTAAAATAGATATGGTAGGAGAATTTTAATGTCTATTAATAAAGTAGGTTTAAGCATAACTGAAACATCAGGGAAAAAAAGTTTGAGTATTTATATTCATATTCCTTTTTGTGGCTCAAAATGTGCATATTGTTCATTTGTTTCAGTTGTAGGTTCTCCCGAAGATAAAAAAAGATATTTTGCAGCACTTTTAACAGAAATCTCAATTCAATCAAAAAAATATCGTGAATTTTACTCTGTTTCAAGCATCTACATTGGTGGAGGAACACCATCTTGCATGGATTATTACTTAATTCGTGACTTGCTTTCAAATATTTATAAAAATTTTGCAGTAAAAAATTCTGCTGAAATCACTATTGAACTTAATCCAAATACCGTAGATAAAACTAAAATTCGTGAATACATTCTTTCTGGCGTAAATAGATTTAGCATTGGGTTGCAATCAACCTCATCAAAAATTTTGAAAGCCATGGGAAGAACACACACTGTTGAAGACTATGAAGAACTCGTTGGAATAATAAAAGATTATGGTATAAAAAATATCAGCACAGACATTATAATTGGTTATCCTGGGCAAAAACTTGTTGATGTCAAAGATACTATTGATTATTTAATTAGTCTTGAAATTCCACATATTTCAGTTTATATGTTATCTGTTGAAGAGGGCACAAGACTAAAAAAACTTGTAGACAATGGCTCAGTTGGACTTCCAGATGAAGATTTGGTTATTCAAATGTATAATGAAGTTTATGACAGACTTTCTGACGAAGGATACACTCGCTATGAATTTTCCAATTTTTCATTACCAACTTTTGAATCATTTCATAACAGAGTATATTGGAATAGAAAAGACTATCTCGGAATGGGGCTTGCAGCACATTCATATATAGACGGAACAAGATTTGCAAACACAGAAAATATTATTGAATATGCAAGAGAACTTGAAACCAACAAAACACTTCCTGTTTCAATGTCAAAAACACTTTCAGATGATGAAAAGAAAGAAGAAATGATTATGCTTTCACTCAGAACAAAAGATGGTTTTGATATAAATGAATATAAAAGATTATTTAACGAAAATTTTCTAGCAAAGAAAAAAGAAAAACTAACAATGCTAATAACAGAAGGATATATGCTTCTTACACCAGAGAATAGACTTGTGTGTACAGATAAAGGATTTCTTGTTTTAAATAGAATCGTTCTAGACTTAATTGATTAAACCTTAACAATATAAACTTTATATAAACCAAGCAAAAAATGCTTGGTTTTATTTTTTAAATTTTGTCATAAAACAGTTGACAAAAATTATTAGCAGTAATAATATATACACTGTTAGCACTCTAAAACAAAGATTGCTAAAAATACGTATAAATTTTGCTTGGTTTGTATATAATACATACAAAGAGGTTCAAATGGAATTAAGCGAAAGAAAGAAAAAAATATTAAGTGCAGTTGTTGAAACCAACGTAAAAAGCAAAAAAGGTGAGGCTGTTTCAAGTAAACAACTTCAAGAAGAATATCTTCCGTCACTCAGTTCTGCAACAATCAGAAATGAACTTAATGCACTTGAAGAAATGGGTTATCTAACACATCTTCACACATCATCAGGAAGAGTTCCGACAAAAGAAGGCTATGAAAAATATATCAACGAACTCATGCATGAAAAAAGATTATCAGTTAAAGATAAAGAATTGATTCAATCAAACTTTGCAAAAAAACTTGTTAGTATCAAAGATATCATAGACAGGTCTGCAAAAACAATTTCTAATGCAACCAACTACACTTCAATAGTTTATTCAGACACTTCAAACGAACTTATCATTAAAGACATAAAACTTTATCCAGTCAGCAAAACAACACAACTTGTTGTTGTTGTTACAAATGAAAAGGTTATTAATGAACTCGCTGACCTAGGAACAAACGAAGAAGATGATCTTAAAACAGCAAATGATATTTTGAATGATTTGTTCATTGGAAAACCAATTTCACAAATAACAAATAAAGCATTTAGAAATAAAATTGTTAGTAAAGAACTAAACAAATATAAAACTGTATTTGATAAAATTTTAGAAATAATTGAATCTAATGAAAAAGAAGTTACAAAAAATTTAAGTATTGTTGGAAAAGATAAATTAATGGAATATCCAGAATTTAATGACCTCCAAAAATTTAAAAAAGCAGTAACATTATTTGAAAATTCAAACTCAATTATTCCTCTAATTGAATCAGGAAATGACCTTGAAGTATCTATCAAAATTGGCAGTGATGACACAGGTCTTGAAGATTGTTCACTTGTAACAGTTTCATGTAATATTTTTGGAGCAACAAAAATCACTGCTGGCGTTATTGGTCCAATGCGTATGGACTATCCAAAAGCCATATCTGTTTTAAAAGAGGTTGCTGAAACAATAGAAAATAGTTTAAACGACGAAGGAGAGTAATGTGGACAAAAATAAAACAAACTTAAAAGAAGATAATGAAAAGCATTGCAAAAAGGAAGAAAAAGATTGTTCTTCAAAAAATTGCGATAAAATGCTTAAAGAACTTGAAACTGAAATTGAAAACTTAAACAAAGAAATTAATGAACATAAAACAAAAGAAAGTCAATATTTAAGTACTGCATCATATTATAAGAATGAAGCAGAAAACTGCAAAAAAGACTTTGAAAGATACAAAGAACGCAATAAAACCATTGAAATTGACGCAAAAATGAAAGCAAATGAAGAAGTTGCATTAAAATTATTACCAGTTATTGATAACTTTGACCAAGCAATTTCACATGTTGATGCTGACACAATGAAAGGTTTTTCAATGATATATGTGTCACTCACAAATGTTCTTTCTGACCTTGGCATAGTTGAAATCAAATGTGCTGGTGAAATGCTTAATGGAGAATATCATAACTGCATAAGTACAGAACCAACTGATGACGAAACAAAAGAAGGCATGATTGCCACAGTTTATCAAAAAGGCTATAAGTTTGCAGATAGCAACAAAGTTGTTAGAACTGCAACTGTTAGTGTTTATAAAAAATAATTTTATAAACTTATAAATCAGCTAATCATAGAGACAAAATTGTAACATTAACATTAAATTAATTATTATAAAATCATAACGAAATAAGGAGAATTTATTATGGGAAAAATTATTGGTATTGACCTTGGAACAACAAACTCATGTGTTGCAATCATGGAAGGTGGTGAACCAACTGTTATCACAAGTGCAGAAGGAAGTAGAACAACTCCATCTGTTGTTGGTTTCACAAAAGATGGGGAAAGACTTGTAGGACAAGTAGCAAAGCGTCAAGCAGTTGCAAACCCAGAAAACACAATCCGCTCAATCAAAAGTAGAATGGGTGAAAATTACAAAGTTGAAGCAGGTGGAAAATCATACACTCCACCAGAAATTTCTGCTATGATTCTTTCAAAACTAAAAGCAGATGCAGAAAAATATCTTGGTGAACCTGTTACAGAAGCAGTTATCACAGTTCCTGCATATTTCAATGACTCACAAAGACAAGCAACAAAAGACGCTGGTAAAATTGCTGGTCTTGATGTAAAAAGAATTATCAACGAACCAACAGCTGCATCACTAGCATATGGCCTTGACAAATTAAAAGAACAAGACAATCAAAAGATTTTGGTTTATGACCTTGGTGGTGGAACATTTGATATCTCAGTGCTTGAAATTGCTGATGGCGTTTTCCAAGTTCTTGCAACTGGTGGAAACACACGTCTTGGTGGAGACAATTTTGATGAAAAAATTATGAACTACTTAATTGATGAATTCAAAAAATCTGATGGCATTGATCTTTCAAAAGATAAAATGGCAATGCAAAGACTTAAAGAAGCAGCAGAAAAAACAAAAATCGAACTTTCAACTCTCACTCAAAGCACAATTTCACTTCCATTTATCTCTGCTGATAGCACTGGTCCAAAACATCTTGAAATCAATCTTACTCGTGCAAAATTTGAAAGCATGATAGAAGACTATATTAATGAAACAATTGACCTTACTAAAAAAGCACTTGCTGATTCAAAACTCACTGTTAATGATGTTGCAAAAATCATAATGGTTGGTGGTTCAACAAGAATACCTATGGTACTTGACAAAGTTAAAGCATACATTGGAAAAACTCCTTTCACTGGAATCAATCCAGACGAATGTGTTGCAGTTGGTGCAGCAATTCAAGGTGGTGTTCTTGCTGGTGATGTTAAAGATGTCCTTTTGCTTGACGTAACCCCACTTTCACTTGGCATTGAAACAATGGGTGGTGTATTCACAAAACTTATTGATAAAAACACAACAATCCCAACAACAAAAACACAAGTATTCTCAACAGCTGCTGACAATCAACCAGGCGTTGACATTCATGTTCTTCAAGGTGAAAGAGAATTTGCTGCTGACAACAAAACTCTTGGCAGATTTGAACTTACAGGTATTGCACCAGCACCAAGAGGTATACCACAAATTGAAGTTAAATTTGATATAGATGCAAATGGCATTGTTCACGTTTCAGCAAAAGATTTAGGAACTGGTAAATCACAAGACATCACAATCACTGCTTCATCAAATCTTTCAGAAGCAGATATTGACAAAGCAATCAAAGAAGCAGAAATGTATGCCGAAGAAGACAAGAAAAGAAAAGAGGTTGTAGATAATAAAAACAATCTTGACCAACTCATCAATAGTATAGAAAAATTCACTCGTGAAAGCGGAGATAAACTTTCAGAAGATGACAAGAAAAAACTTGAAGAAGAAGTAAACAAAGCAAAAGAAACATACAAAACAGCAAACGATGCTGAAACATTAAAAACTGCTCTTGATGAACTTTCAAAAGTTTCAAATGAAATTTTCACAAAGTTCTATCAAAATGCAAATCCAAATGCTGGTGCTGATGGTGCTGGAAATGCTGATGCAGGCAATGGTTCAACAGACCCAAACAACTTTGGTGACTACACAACAAATTAATTAAAACAAATAATTTTATATTAATTTTAAATGAAAATTTATTAAAAATGCGTTTTTTAGAAAGTCAGACAGTAACAAACATTACTGTCTGTTACTTTTGAAAAAGGAATAATTATGGCAAATAAAAACTATTATGACATTCTTGGCGTTAACAAAAATGCTTCTGATGATGAAATAAAAAAAGCATACAGACAACTTGCTAAAAAATATCATCCAGACTTAAATCCAGGTAATGCAGAAGCAGCAGAAAAGTTAAAAGAAGTTAATGAAGCATATGGCGTGCTTTCTGATAAAACTAAAAAATCCAATTATGATACTTATGGAAATGAAAACGGACCACAAGGTTTTGGTGGCAGTGGATTTGGCGGCGGAGGCTTTGGTGGCTTTTCTGATTTCGGCGATTTCGGTGATATTTTCAGTAATATATTTGGTGGCTCATTTGGCGGTGGAAGAAGCAGAGCAAACAGAGCAAATACCCAATCTCAAGGTGCAGACATTCAAGTTAAAATGAAATTATCATTTGTTGAAGCAGCATTTGGTTGCAAGAAGAATATCAACTTAAATCGTTCAGAAACTTGCCCTCATTGCAAAGGCACTGGTGCTAAAAACGGAACTGATTTTTCAACTTGTCAAACATGTAATGGAACTGGCTCTGTAAGACAAACTCAAAGAACTCCTTTTGGACAAATTGTTTCCGAAGGTGTTTGTCAAGATTGTCATGGAACTGGAAAGAAAATTAAAGAAAAATGTTCAAATTGTAATGGTGCTGGCGTAACTCGTGCGAATAGAAACATAGAAATCAATATCCCAGGAGGAATTGAGAGTGACCAAGTTTTAACACTACGTGGCCAAGGTGAGGCAGGAAGAAACGGTGGACCTGCTGGTGATATGCAAATTTTAATACAAGTTGAACCACACAAAGTTTTGAAACGTGAAAAATATGACATTTATGTTGATGTTCCAATTTCATTCACAGAAGCACTTCTTGGTGCAAAGATAAAAGTTCCAGGTATAAATGAAACACTTGAAATCAATGTTCCAGAACTCACACAAACAGGAACAATAATCACTTTAAAAGGCAAAGGAACAAAAATCCTCAATAAAAATAGTTATGGCGACTACTTTGCGAAAGTTATTGTTGAAATGCCAAAATCACTTGGACGTAAAGAAAAAGAACTTGTGCAAAAACTTTCTGATAGCATATCAAAATCTGAATATGTTAAAAAGAAAAATTTTAATGATAAAATTTAAAGGTATGAAAATACCTTTTTATTTTAACTTTTCATACATAAAGATAAACTTATACCATTTGACCTTTAACATAAATTATACTATAATCTAGCCATGAAAGAAAAAAAATATTATATCAATCAAAATTTATATGTTGGACAAAAAGTATCACTTGAAGGTGATGAATTTCATCATCTTTCAAATGTAATGCGTTCAAGGGTAGGAGATAAAGTTTGCTTGTTTAATGGCAATTCAAATTTCTATTTTGGAGTCATTAATTCTATATCAAAAAAATCTGCTGAAATTCAAATCGATTCAGAAATTAAATCTGAAAATGAACCAACAATAAAATTAACAATATATCAAGCACTCGCAAAAGGTGATAAACTAAGTCTTATTATGCAAAAGATAACCGAACTTGGTGCAAGCAACCTTTGCTTGTTCGAAAGTAAATTTTGTGATGTGAAAGGTAACACTGGAAAGCAGGATAGACTTGAAAGTATATCCGTTTCCGCAGCAAAACAATGTGGAAGAGCAAGTATAATAGAAAGCGATGGTGTTTTTAGTGTAAAAGAAATCGCTTCTCAAATAAAGAATTTTGATAAATTCTTTGTTGCATATGAAAATGAAACTGGAAAAAGTCTTGTTGATGTTTTACTCAACGAAAAAAGTAAATTAAACAATATAGCACTCATGATTGGTGCAGAAGGTGGTTTTGCCGAAGACGAAATCTCTTTATTAAAAGAAAATGGTGCGGAAATTGTCACTCTTGGAAAAAGAATCCTTCGAACTGAAACAGCTTCAATTGCTGGAACAGCAACAATCATGCAAATCTTAGAAAATAATATTTAATCAATTATCACTACTAGGGAGAAAATAATGAAAAAAATTTCAATTATCACTTTGGGATGCAAAGTAAACCAAGTTGAAAGCGAAGATATAGCAGAAAAACTTGAAGCTGATGGTTATGATGTGTCCATGGGTTTAGTCCAAAGCGATATATATATAATTAATACTTGTGCTGTAACAAATGAAGCTGAACGCAAATCAAGAGGTATCATCACAAAAGTTTTAAAAATAAATCCAAATGCAAAAATTTATGTTTGCGGTTGCTCATCTGAAAATGATGCATCAAAATTTAATAAAGGTGAATTTGTAAAAGGCATAATCGGCACACAAAATAAAATGTCTCTTATTGAAATGATTGAAAATGATGATGAAGATTTTATAAAAAATAATTCTTTAAAAACCATTGCAAGAGTAACTGACAGAACACGTGCAACGCTTTGGGTTCAAAACGGTTGTAACAATTTTTGCACTTATTGTTTAATACCATATCTTCGTGGAAGAGAAGTAAGTTTTCCATTAAGTGAAATAAAAAAACAAATCGACACCTTATCATTGCAAGCAAATGAAATTGTTATTGCGGGAATAAATCTTTCTGCTTATGGAAAAGATTTAGGTAACAACGATGGGTTAATAGAAATTGCAAGATTATTTAAAAATAAAAAAACTCGTTTTAGATTTTCATCACTTGAAGTAAATATAATTACCAACAAGTTTTTAAAAGAGTTATCAGAATATAACAATTTTTGTGAACATTTTCATTTAAGTCTTCAAAGTGGTTCAGACAATACTCTCAAAAAAATGAATAGACATTACACTAAATCTGAATATCTTGACAAAGTAAATTTAATTAGAAAATACTTTCCAAATGCAGGCATCACAACAGATATAATAATTGGATTCCCAACAGAAACAAATGATGATTTTAATGAATCATTAGATTTCGTAAAACAAGTAAATTTCTCATCAATGCACATTTTCCCATACTCAATCAGAAGTGGAACTGTTGCAGCAACATTCAAAAATGTTGCAACAAATGTTCCTGAAAGAGTAAAAACGATGACTGAAACTGCCAATATTATGAAATCAAATTTCATTGAAAACAATATAAATACAACTCACGAAGTCGTAATCGAAAATGAAAAAGATGGATATTTTATGGCACATACAAAGAATTTTATTTTGTGTTATATCAAATCTGATACGCCTCTCAAACCTAATCAAATATTAAATGTTAGATTATTAAAACCATATATTGACGGAGCAATTGCAGAAATCATTTAATCAAAAAACGCAATAAATATTTCAATTTATCAATAATTATATTTATTTTTATCTAAAAATGAGTAAATTTGCGTTTTTTGTATTAATAAATACGTTTTAAATAAATTTATTTACAAAATAAAATTTATTGACAATAATCATTTTATATGATATTATAATACCAGTTTAGTTGCGAGGAGGTGAATTTATAATGACAACCGTTAAAGTTGGTGAAAACGAAAGTTTAGACAGTGCCATCAAAAGATGGAAAAGAAAATGCCAAAAAGACGGCATCATTGGTGACATTCGCAAAAAAGAAGCATATGTTAAACCTAGTGTAGCTCGTAAACTTAAAAGTGAAGCCGCTCGCAAGAGAGCAAGAAAAGGCTAAAAAATTAAAGCAAGCAAACATGCTTGCTTTTTTTATTTTAAATTTTACATAAAATATTCTTTGTCGATATTTGACTTATTTTGCTAATGTAATCCATTAAACAAAAAGTTATAGTAAAATTAAGACCAGTTTTTGTTAAAAGGAGACGATAAAAAATGCAAAGTAGTGCGTTAAAATTATTAGCACAAAAGGCAAAGAAAAGATTGAGTTCAGCAGGACAAAATTATGAGAAAACAACAGAAGAAAAATCTACACTAGCATATTTATCACCAACAAAATATGCAATCGTAGCAAATAAACAAAGACTGGAAGAAGACCCTTTATTTGAAAAAGTTAAAAAACTTATTGACAAGGGTGACATCACAAACCCATTAGGAGAACTTACAGATAGCAATGTATTTGCAAGTCTTAATGATTTGGAAAAAGAAAAATATATCATAGACATTTCTAAAAGATATATTGAAATTAAAGATTATTTTGCAAGCCACACTGTCTAATAATCTTTAAAAAGCAAAATTCTATAATGATGCACAATGCATCATTTTTTTGTTTGAAGAATTATGTTTTTGTGATAAAATTTTATTGTAGGTAATTATGACAAGTGAAATTTTAAACAATCTAAATATTGAGCAACAAAAGCCAGCATCTGTAATTGATGGGCCAGTTTTAGTAACCGCTGGTGCAGGCAGTGGAAAAACTCGAATGCTCACTCACAGAATTGCCCATATGGTTAAAGACTTAGATATTGCACCATATCACATTTTAGCAATAACATTCACAAATAAAGCCGCAAATGAAATGAAAGAAAGGCTTGAAAAAATGCTAGATAATATTGATGGAATGTGGGTTTGCACATTTCATGCCATGTGTTCAAAAATACTTAGACAAAATATTGATTTAATGGGCTATTCAAAAAGTTTTTCAATTTATGGTGACACCGAAAAAAATAGGGTAATTAAAAGAATAATTGAAAATAAAAATACAAATATCAATCTTGAAACATTTGCATGGCACATTTCAAATGCAAAAAATAATTTGCTTGATCCAGATGAATACAGTAAATTCATAAGCGACCCTAAAAAATGTACTGCAATAACTTCTGTTTTTAAAGAATACGAATCTGAACTAAAAAAATCAAATTCTCTTGATTTTGATGATCTTTTAGTTAAAACATACAATCTTTTAACACAAAATCCTGACACTCTTGATTATTATAAAAGAAAATTTAAGTACATATATGTTGATGAGTTTCAAGACACAAACACCACGCAATATGAACTGTTAAAACTCCTTGCAGGAGAAAATCAAAATGTACTAGCAGTTGGAGATGAAGACCAATGTATATATTCTTGGCGTGGAGCAAAGGTATCTAACGTTCAACAATTTACTAAGGATTTTAATAATTGCCAAATTTTTAAACTAGAACAAAATTATAGATCAACAAAAAAAATTATATCTCTTGCCAACAAACTTATCAAAAACAATATTCACCGTATTGACAAAAATCTTTGGACAGAAAATATTGATGGGGAAACTATTGAAATTAAACAAACTTACAATGATATTGAAGAAGCCGAATTCATTGCTGAAAAAATTGAAGACTTAATTCATATTCAAGGTAAAAAATATTCTGATTTTGCAATTTTAATGAGAGTTAACTCTCTTTCACGAATTATCGAAGAAAAGTTATTAACTTATAACATTCCATATAAAGTTTATGGTGGTTTTAAGTTCTTTGAAAGAAAAGAAATAAAAGACACAACTGCATATTTACACTTGATTGCAAACCCAAATGATAATGATTCAGCAATCAGAATGCTGTCATTTCCAAAAAAGGGCATTGGAGATGTGTCAATCGCACAAATAAATGAACTCGCAAAAACCAACTCTGTTTCAATCATGGACATTGTCAATAATGCTAGTGAATATGGAATTTCTGGTTCATTAAAAACTAAATTAGATGGTGTTCGAGATTTATTTATTAATCTTAATAGCAAAAAAGATATAATGCCAATTGAAGAATTTGTCAGTTATGTCATAAATCAAGTAGGAATCAAAGATGCTATTGGAACAAAAACCGAAGATGATGAAAATAAATGCTTAAATGTCGACGACTTCTTAAAATCTGTAACTGAATATTCCGATGCAAATGAAGGTGCAACTCTTGATGATTTCTTGCAATCAATAACACTCATGCGTGATATTGACAATATGTCAGAAGAAGATAACTTTGTTTCTCTTTTAACAGTCCACTCAGCAAAAGGACTTGAATTTGATACAGTGTTCATCGCTGGTTTAAATGATGGTTTATTTCCACTTTCAAGAGCAATAAACAGCAACGACCAAAATGACTTGGAAGAAGAAAGGAGACTAATGTATGTTGCTGTCACAAGAGCAAAAAATAGATTATTCTTAACAAGGTCAAAAGTTAAATTCAGTTTTGAAAGCAAACGAACAGAGTATACAATGATATCAAGATTTTTAACCGAAATGTTTGAAGAATTAAAAATTAATAAAACACCATATTCTTCAAATATAATAAAAACAAATTTATCTGAAAGTGGATTTGATGATTATCTTGAATCCTCAAATCGTAAAGAAAGTTTAGACCAAAGAATGTCTTCACACATCAACATTGTTAATGTTTCAAAATCAAACGAATCAAATTCAAACACTGCATCTTCTGCACCAAAAATAAACATTCAAGAATATTCAAAATTTAGAACAGGTGTCAAAGTTAAACATAATCATTTTGGAGTTGGCACAATCACACTTGGAGTTAAAGATTTTGCTAGTGCATTTGTAACTATAAATTTTGAATCAGTAGGCATAAAAACTCTATCATTAAAATATGCAAACTTGGAAATAATTAATTAATACTCAAATATAACAATTATAATATTTTTATAAAAATATCAAAAAACGCAAAAATTAACTAAAAATAATGAAATTTTATCAATTTTAATTATATTTTAAGGAAATTTATAAAATGAACGAACCAACAAAAAATAAAATTATTCAGCGAATGGAAGAACTTACCAAACTTATAAATAAGGCAAGTTACGATTATTATGTGCTTGATAATCCCACAATTTCTGATAAAGAATGGGACAATTTATATTATGAACTTTTAGACCTTGAAAAAGAAAGTGGAATAGTACTTCCAGACTCTCCATCAAAAAAGGTCGGAGGTGAAGTGCTTGATAAATTTAAAAAAGTCACTCATAGAATCAAACTTCTTTCACTTGCAAAAGCACAAAGTTCCGATGAAATAATTGATTGGGTAACAAGAAATCAAAACATATATAAGCATCAAGAAGAGTATTCAGTTGAATACAAATTTGATGGATTATCTCTTTCTCTTTCATACAACAATGGTTTGCTTCAAAGTGCTCAAACAAGAGGTAATGGAATAATTGGCGAAGATGTAACAGAACAAGTCAAAACAATTAGAACAGTTCCATTAAAAATTCCTTATACTGGCGAAATCGATATTCAAGGTGAAGGTATAATTAAACTTTCTGAACTAGATAAATATAATAAAACCGCTACTGAAAAATTAAAAAATGCAAGAAATGCAGTTGCAGGTGCAATCAGAAATTTAGATCCAAAAATCACTGCAAAACGAAATTTAGATTTCTTTGCATACAACATAAATTTCTGTCCAAACAAAACATTCAAATCACAAGAAGAAATTTCAAATTTTCTAAATAACCAAGGTTTTTTAACAGGAAGTTTTTTCAAAAAAGTTCATAATATTGATGAACTAAATAATATAATTAACGAGATTGATATAAAACGCAAAAACTTAGATTTTTTAATTGACGGATTGGTTATAAAAATCAATAATTTAAAAGTTAGAGAAGAACTTGGTTTCACTGAAAAATTTCCAAGATGGGCGATTGCCTATAAATTTGAAGCCGAAGAAACTTCAACAATACTTAACGACATCACATGGCAAGTTGGTCGAACAGGAAAAATAACTCCTGTGGCAGAGCTTGACCCAACTGAACTTTGTGGAGTCACAATAAAAAGAGCAACACTCAATAACTATAATGACATAATGCGTAAAAAAGTTAAATTGGGAGATAGAGTATTCATTAGAAGAAGTAATGATGTAATTCCAGAAATCTTATCCGTTGCAGAAACATTCGAAAGTTCTAAAAATATAACAAAACCAATAAACTGTCCTTGTTGCGGGGCAGTTCTTGAAGATACAGACACCGAACTATATTGTCCAAATCATTTAGGTTGTAGAACCCAAATTGTTTTAAAACTCACACAATTTACTAGCAGAAATGCAATGAACATTGAAGGTCTTTCAGTCAAAACCTTAGAGCAATTATATGACAAGTTTGATATAAAAACGTTCAGTGACATTTATAAACTTTCAAGTAGCACTCTATCAAATCTTGAAGGATTTAAAGATAAAAAAATCAGCAATATTCTTAGTAGCATTGAAAATAGTAAATCAGTTAAACTTTCAAATTTCATTTATGCTCTTGGAATTGGAAATATTGGTATTAAAACAGCAAAACAACTTGCAAAACACTATAAATCAATTCAAAACCTTCAAAAAGCCTCTATTCCTGATTTAATAGTACTAGACGATATTGCAGAAATTACTGCTAATGAAATCTATCATTATTTGCATGATAAAATAAATATTGAAGAAATCAATGAACTAGTTAACAATCACTTAAATATTATTAATGAAAGTTCTGTAAATATAACTAATGATAGCTATTTTTATGGCAAAAAAGTAGTTTTAACAGGAACTTTAAAAAACTTTACAAGACAAAAAGCAGAAGAAATCATCGAATCACTTGGAGGCACATCTTCAACCTCAGTAACTTCACAAACGAACATCGTTTTAGTAGGTGAAAATGCGGGAAGTAAACTTGAAAAAGCAAAAAAACTGGGCATTCAAATCATGTATGAAGATGAGTTTTTGACCAAAATACCCAAAAATTAATAAAATATTTGATTAAATCTATTGCAATTGACCCATACCTATGTGTTATAATATCGCTAGCAATATGAATTAAAGGGGAAATTATTATGTCTTGGTTATATCCACCTATTGAAAAAGTTATTGACGAAGCAGGAAATAAATATATTTTATGCTCAATCGTTTCAAAAAGAGCAAAGGAACTTCTTTTGAATAAGCCTGAATTCTTTAAAAATCATCAAAGAGTTAAACCTATTGAATTTGCAAGCAAAGAATTCTATGAAGGTCTTTATTTTGTTTCAAAACAATCAAAAGACTAGTTTCAATATGTTAGACAGAAAAGGTAAGTTAGTATATAATTAATTATATACTAACTTTTTTTTCGGAGAAATATGAGAATAGGACAAGTTATTGTTGATATAGCAAGCAGTTTAGTCGATAAAATTTTCGACTATCTTTTGCCTGAACAAGATATTGCTGTCGGTTCAAGAGTTTTAGTTCCTTTCGGAAAAATCAAAAAGGACGGTTACTTAATCAAAATCACAGAAAACACAAACTATGATGTAATCAAACTCAAAACCATTATTGCTTGCATCGATGATTTTCCAGTAATCACATCAGACCAACTTAAACTTGCAGAATTTATGAAAGAAAAGTTTCATATTGGAATGTGTGATGCTCTCAGACTATTTCTTCCGAGTGAACTTAGACAAGGAAAAGTTAAAGAATTAACAAAAACAAATTGCTTTATTCAAGATGAAAATAAAGCAAAAGAATTTCTTTCAACCACCAGAAGCAATGCAAAAGCAATCATCGGTATAATAAACTATCTTTTGGAACATGGCTCAACAACAAAAACAATCCTTGCAAATAAATTTAATTCTGCATCATTAAACAAATTGATTGAACAAAACATAGTTCAAACTCAAATAACAAAAGTTCGCAGAACGCCATATAAATCAGTTGATGAAGAAAAGCAACAAAAAAGCATAACTTTAACTTCAACCCAACAATCAATTGTTGATAGAGTTATCTCAGAAAAAAATATTTATCTTTTGCATGGAGTAACAGGAAGTGGAAAAACAGAAGTATATATGCACTGCATGGAAAAGATTCTAGAAAACAATCAAACTGGCATAATGCTAGTACCCGAAATTTCATTGACACCACAAGTTCTTATGAATTTCCGTTCAAGATTTGGTGAAAATGTTGCAATTCTTCATTCTGGGCTTTCAGCTGGCGAAAGATTTGACGAATGGCAAAGAATACTTTTTGGTGAAGCACAAATTGTTGTCGGTGCAAGGTCAGCAATTTTTGCACCATTAAAAAACATTGGACTTATTGTGATTGACGAAGAACATGACAATTCATACACAAGCGACAGCAATCCAAGATACAACACCATTGAAATAGCAAAAGAACGTGCAAAAATCTCTGGTGCATCACTAGTTCTTGGAAGTGCAACTCCAAGTTTAATTAGCTACCACAACGCAATGGTAGGAAACTATCAACTGCTTGAAATGAAAGAACGTATAAATAAAAAAGAACTCCCGCCACTCAAAATTGTTGACATGACAAATGAAATAAGAGAAGGAAACATTGGTGTTTTCTCAAATTCTCTTAAAAAAGCATTAATAAAAACAATCGAAAGCGGAAATCAAGCAATGCTTTTCATTAACAGGCGTGGATACGCATCATTTTTAATGTGTAAAAAATGTGGATTCGTTGCAAAATGTGAAGATTGTGATGTATCACTTGTATATCACAAGTCAGAAAAATCTTTAAAATGCCATTATTGTGGAAATCGATATAAAGTTTTAACTGAATGTCCAAACTGCGGAAATGAAGAACTCTCAACAGGAGCAGTAGGAACTGAAAGAGTTGTTCAAGAAATCAAAGAATTTTTGCCAAATGTTTCAATCAGCAGAATGGATAATGACACAACAAAAACAAAGGATTCGCACTTAAAAATCTTATCAGATTTCAGAAATGGAAAAACTCAAATTTTGGTTGGAACTCAAATGATTGCAAAAGGTCATGATTTTCCAAGCGTAACACTCGTTGGAATAATTGATGCAGATGTAAGTTTATATCAAACTTCATATACATCAAATGAACAAACATTTCAATTAATAACACAAGTTGCTGGCAGGGCAGGAAGAGCCGATAAGGCAGGTGAAATCTATCTTCAAACCTATGCACCAAGACATTATGTTTATAGACTTGCATCTTTTTATGATTATCCAGCCTTTTACAATAAGGAAATAAATCTCAGACAAACAACACTTTATCCACCATTTTCAAAAATTATCAGAATTTTATTCACATCTGAAAATGAAAATCTTGCAAAAGAATGTACTAAGGTGTATTATGATGATGTTAAAAATCTACAATCTGAATTTTTAAACGATTTTGTTTATCTTGGAGTTATGAAATCACCAATAGGACGAATACAAAATAAATATAGACTTCAAATTTTAATGAGAATCAAGCCCGAAAATGAAGATAAAATAACAGATAAACTTTTTGAAATTGCAGACAATCACAAAATGCGTGATGTTAAAATATTTGTTGAAATTAATCCACAAAACTTAAACTAAAAAGGGGAAATTATGGCAATTAGAAAAATTATTAATGAAAGTGATGAAACTTTAAGAAAAATCTCAAAACCAGTCGTTGACTTTGATGATAGATTATTTGAACTTATTGAAGATATGAAAGACACACTTGCAAAAGCAGAAGGTGCAGGCCTAGCAGCAGTTCAAGTGGGCGTTTTAAAAAGACTTTTTGTCATGCATGCAGGAAAAGAGGAAAGAGAATGTATAAATCCGTCAATAATAAAACAAGACGGCATCAACAAAATCAAAGTTGAGGCATGCCTTTCTGTTCCAGGAAAATGTGGTTATGTTGAACGTCCAGAAAAAGTTTGGGTTGAATACCAAGACAGAACTGGTAAAAAAATCCAAAAAAAGTTTACTGGATTTGAAGCCAAATGCTTTTGTCATGAACTCGACCACTTAGATGGAATTTTATACATCGACAGAGCAACAAAAATGTTTAAAGACAGAGATGAATACGCAAAAGAACAAGGTAAGCAAAAGAAAGACAATTCAAAATCTGATGCTTCAAAATCAAAAAACACAAAAAGTGAGAAATAATAATGAGAATTATCTTTTTAGGTACTCCTGAGTTTGCAGTTGATAGTTTAGACACACTTGTAAAATCTAAACATGAAGTCATAGCAGTAATAACTCAACCAGACAAACCATCTGAACGTGGCAATAAAATACAATTTTCATCGGTTAAAAAGTATGCACTAGCAAACAATTTAACTCTTTTTCAGTTTCCCAAAATTTCAAGAGACGGAATAATTGATATAAAAGCACTTGCACCAGATATAATGATAACTTCTGCATATGGTCAACTTTTAAGCCAAGAAATTTTGTCAATACCAAAATTTGGAGTTATCAACATTCATGCTTCTTTGCTTCCAAAATATAGGGGAGCATCTCCAATTCAAACTGCCATTATGCGTGGAGATACAATGACAGGTATAACAATCATGAACACCGAAATTGGACTCGACACTGGTGACATAATAAATAAAATAGAAACTCCAATTTTTGAAAATGAAACAGCTGGTGAACTTTCAGATAGACTTGCAAAACTCTCATCAGGTCTTTTGCTTGAAACTCTTGATAAAATTGAAAATGGCACAGCAAAATATGTTGAACAAGAACATATCAGTGCAACCGTAACAAAAAAGATTACCAAAGACGATTGCAATATTATTTGGGAAAAATCTTCTAAGGAAATTAAGTGTTTAATCCTAGGAGCAAACCCAAATCCAATTGCAAGAACGCTTTTAAACGACCAAATTGTAAAAATTTATAAAGCAAAAATCTCAGATATAGAACTTGATGATGAATGCAAAAAACTTAATTGTGGAACTGTTCTTCCAATAAGTTCTGCAAAAACTGGATTATTTGTAAAAACTAGTGACGGAGCAGTTGAAATCACAGAACTTCAAATGCCAGGTGGCAAAATTTTACCAGCAAAAGACCTTTTAAATGGTAGAAAAATCAACATTTACGATAAATTTGAAACTGTTTTTAAAATGAATACTTAATTATTAAAATATAACAATTTATTATGTTTTTTAATTATAAAATTATAACTATATGAGGAACAAATGAAAATTTTACATGACCTAACTCTAAACGAACTTAAATCAGAAATGGAAAGTTTGGCACTAAAAATGCCAAGGTATCGTGCTGAACAAATTTTTGAATGGCTCACAAACTATGCCTCATTTGAAGAAATGACAAACATTCCAATTGAATTAAGAGAAACACTAATCAATAATTATATTGCAAAACCAGTCCAAATTGAAAAAGAACTCATCAGTAAAGATGGAACAAGAAAATTTCTATTTTCACTTTCTGACGGAAATACTGTTGAAGGTGTTTTAATGAGTTACAAATATGGAAACACAATTTGTATTTCAACACAATGTGGTTGCAGAATGGGTTGTGCATTTTGTGCAACTGGAATTGATGGCCTTGCAAGAAACTTAACCGCAGGTGAAATGCTTGCAGAAGTTTTGGCAGTTAACAAACATATTGGCGGAAGCAAAGCAGATAGAAAAATCACAAACATAGTATTGATGGGTTGTGGAGAACCTCTTGATAACTATGATAATGTGATTAAATTCATCAAATTAATTTCAGATAAAAATGGATTAAACATATCTCAAAGAAACATTTCACTCTCAACTTGTGGACTTGCTGATAAAATCAAAAAACTTGCAGATGAAAACCTGGGAATAACTCTCACAATTTCTTTGCATGCATCAACTGATGAACAACGCAAAAAAATCATGAAAGTAGCAGGTGCATATTCATTAAAAGAATTGTTTTTTGCTATAAAATATTATTTTGAAAAAACTAAAAGAAGAATCGTTTTTGAATATATCGAACTTGACATGAACACAAATCCAGAAGACGCAAAAAGAATCAAGGAACTTTGTAAAGGATTATCTTATCATTTCAACTTAATCCCACTAAACTCAACTCCAAAAACCAATGAAATCCCAGCACTCAAACCTGCAACCAAACAAAAACAATCTGAATTTTGGGAAAACCTAAAAGAACAAAACATCTCAGCAACCACAAGAAGAACGCTTGGAAGTGACATTGATGGGGCATGTGGACAACTCAGACGTTCAACTTTAAATTCAAAAGCCTAAATTTTCCTTGCTATAATGATAAAATAAACATATAATAAAATTATAAAAATAATAAATTTAATTATAAAATAATAACTAAGGAGTTATTTATGATACCAAAATATATTAGAATTTCTGCATCGCTTCTTGCAATAGATTTCAATAATGAAGAAGTTCTTGACAAAGCACTTGCAGACATTGAAAAAAACGGAGCAAACTTTGTTCATCTTGATGTTATGGATGGAAAATTTGTAAAAAACAAAACTTTCGATCATACATTTGTTGACAAACTTCGTGACAAAACCAATCTTATGCTAGATGTTCACTTGATGGTTGAAAATCCAGAAGCAGTAATTGAAAAATATGCTAAGGCTGGTGCAGATATCATAACTGTTCATTTCGAAGCATGCAAAGATATTGAAAAAACACTCAAACAAATTAAATCACTAAACTGCATAGCAGGTGTAGCAATCAATCCAAAAACACCTGCACTTAAAATCAGAGATTTGCTCGGAAAGGGAATTGTTGATGTCGTTGTTGTTATGGGCGTTAACCCAGGTGCAAGCGGTCAAAAATTCATTCCTGGTTCTGCTGAAAAAATTGCTGAAATTCGTGATATGGATAAGAATGTTTTCATTGAAATTGATGGTGGTGTAACAATCAAAAATGCAAAAATATTAAGACTTGTTGGTGCAAATATCATCATTAGTGGTGCAACAATTTTCCAATCAAAAAATATGAAAAAAACCATTAAACAACTTAAAGGAAAAGCCTTTATGAATAATTTAATGGATCACTTCAAAAAATAATTGCACACAAAAAATTAAACCTTCATATAATGCAGTAAATGGAGGTAATTATGACGATTGTATGTATTAAAGCACCTAAATTTCTTGGGGGATTTTTAAAATTATTTGTTAAAAAACAAAAATAATTTAATAAAAATAAAATGTTTGTGAATGTTATTATTTCATAAACATTTTTATTTTATTTTAATAACTAAAATAATTCTATAAATATAACTAACATTACTTATTTTATTATAACTACATTTATTTATAAAAACATAACTTTAAATAATTATTATTTAGTAACTATATTTTTATGTAAAATAAATTATATTTTTATAACTAATAAAAAAGAATAGCACAAAGTCTATTCTTTTATTTTTATCTTAAAAATCCTTTAATAATTTCATTTTCTGCCTCAGTTTCAGTAAGTCCAAGTGTTTGAAGTTTAACAATTTGTTCACCAGCAATTTTTCCAATGGCAGCCTCATGAATAAGTGACGCCTCAGTTGATGCAGCTGTAAGTTCTGGTTTTGCCACAATATGAGCGTTGTCCATAATGATTGCATCGCATTCTGTATGCCCAAAACATTTGTTATTTCCATTAATAATTGATTTGAAAATTTGATTACTTTCATTTTTTGCAACAGCTCTTGAAACAACATGAGTAGAGCAATCTTTTCCATTCAAATCAACATTAAAATTTGTTTCAGCATATTCATTTCCATCTGTCATAATTTTTTCATTAATTTCAAGTTTTGCTCCGTCATCAAGTTCAGCATTTGTATCACGCTTTGATGAGGTTACGCCACCAATTTGAACTGTGTCCATTTTCATATAAGAATTCTTACCAAGTTCAATTTTTGTTACTGGATTTAATATTCTGCTACCAGTTCCATCACCATTAGCATAATGCTTTTCAATATAATGAACTTTTGAACCTTCTTCAATAAAAAATGAGTGAACTCCATCATGACCTTCATCTTCGCTTGAACCACAGGCAATTCCACAACCAGCCACAATCGTAACATCACAGTTTTTGCCTACATAAAAATCATTATAAACCAAATCTTTTAATCCTGCTTCTGACACTATAACAGGAATATGCAAACTTTCATTAATTGTACCATCTTTTATAAAAATATTAATTCCAGGCTTATCAGTTTTTGAAACAATATCAATGTTTGCACTAACATTTCTTGAAACAAGTTTACCATCTTTTCTGATATTGTATGCACCTTCTGGAATCTCATGAAGGTCAGCAATCGTTTTTAATAACTCTTTATCTATATTATTAAGTTCCATTATTCTTCCTCCACAAGTTTAGTGCATGATGAATAAATTTCAGATAGGCGAGAGAAAACTTTTTCTTTGCTTCCAATCTCCTTAATTTCGCCATTTGAAAGAATTATCACTGAATCTGAAATATCCAAAATTCGCTCTTGATGAGAAATTATTATAAATCCACATTTATATTTATTTTTAAGGTTTTTAAAAGTCTTAATTAAACTATTAAAACTCCAAAGGTCAATACCAGCTTCTGGTTCATCGAAAATTGTGAGTTTGCTTGCTCTTGCAACAATTGTAGCAATCTCAATTCTTTTAAGTTCACCGCCAGAAAGGCTACCATCAATTTCTCTATCAATATAATCTCTTGCACAAAGTCCAACATCAGACAAAAACTTACACGCTTCACCAACAGAAACTTCACTGCCAGTTGCAAGGGAAATCATTTGTTTTACTGTGATTCCTTTAAATTTAACAGGTTGCTGAAATGCAAAACTTATACCAAGTTTAGCTCTTTCAGTAATTGACAAATCAGTTATGTCAGTACCGTTAAATATTATTTTTCCAGATGTTGGTTTATTTATACCCATAATAATTTTAGCAAGTGTAGACTTACCAGAACCATTAGGACCAGTTATAACAAAAAACTTATCATCATCAATTGTAAGATTTATATTTTTTAGGATTTGCTTAACTTTTCCATTATCATTCACAGAAAAGCATATATCTCTAAGTTCTAACATAATTCCTCCTACGGCAATATTACACCAAACCCCAATAAATAATCAATTAATTATGCCTCACAATTAACATTTAGGGTAGGGCAAAACAAAATTTATATAACAAAATTTTGCAATAAAAAATCTAAGCGGTTAGGCTTAGACTTAAAATAGTTTTCTATTTATCTTTTTTAGAGCCTTTCAAACACTTTGTGCAAACATAAGTGTTCACAACTTTTCCGTCAATTTCAACAGTTGTCTTATGTATATTTGGTCTAAAAACTCTTTTAGATATATTTAATGCGTGGCTACGAGAATTACCAGCGGCTGCGCCTTTTCCACAAATACTACAAACTCTACTCATAAGTCTTAACCTCCTTGTGAGAACTAATAATACCTTACATATCTTAGCATAAAAGAATATGATTTGCAAGTTTATTTGCAAAAATATTTAAAAATTTATAAAATAATTTCATAATCTTGTTAAATTGTTGATTTTTTAATATAAATAGTTTATTATTATATTAGGTTTGTGTGCATAAAATTAGAATAATCTGGTTTTATCGCAAAAATTTAGAGGAGAGAATATGTCAGTTAACACCGTTAATTCCTATGGAAAAATTTCTGTTACAGATGAATCAGTGGCACTTATTGTGGCACATTCTGCTTTGGACGTTTATGGTGTTGTAGACCTTGTAACAAACAAGTTCTCAGACTCTTTACGCGAACTTTTTAAGAAAAAATATAAACCACGTGGTATCAAAATCACAACTATCAGTGATAGAATTAATATTGATCTTGATATCATATTAAAATATGGTGTTAGCATTAATGCCGTTGCTGAATCTGTTAGAAGGTTAGTTAAGTATAATGTCGAACAGTTCACTGGCATGCTTGTTGACTCAATAAATATAAATGTTGTAGGTGTAAAAGTTTAACGACTTCTGTCGTTTTCTTTGCGCCTTTTTGATTGCAATTTAGGAGAAAAATTATTTATGGATAAAGTTATAACAGGAGCATTGCTTCGCAAGATGGTGGTTTCTGGTGCAAACTACCTTGAAGAAAATAAAGAATATGTAAACTCATTAAACGTTTTCCCAGTGCCAGATGGCGACACTGGAACAAATATGTCCCTCACAATGAAGTCATCAGTTAAAGAACTTAATTTATGCACAAACAATGATATGGAAACTGTTTGTGATGCAATAAGCAAAGGTGCTCTTAAAGGAGCAAGAGGAAACTCTGGTGTTATTCTTTCACAAATTTTGAAAGGTTTCACCTCATATTTTACTAACTTAAAAGAAATCAAGACTATGGATTTTGCAAATGCCTTGATTGAAGGTGCAAATGTTGCCTATAAAGCTGTAACCAAGCCAAAAGAGGGAACAATTTTAACCGTCATCAAAGCAATGGCAAATGCATCAGTCAAAATTGCTAAAAAAGAATCTGAAATGGAAGGATTTTTAAAGCAAGTTATTGATATTGGTGAAGAAGCCCTTGCAATGACACCTGAACTTCTCCCAGTTTTGAAGAAAGCAGGCGTTGTTGACGCTGGTGGTCGTGGACTTTTAATCATTTTGAATGGATTTTTAAAAATTGTTTGTGGTGATGAAAGCGAACTTAAAGTTCAATTTGACACAGATAAGGTTTCTGCGGATAGTGGAGCACCAAAAGCAGGAAATGCAAACCCAGAAATCAACTATAATAGTTTATCAGATATTGAATTTGCATATTGCACTGAATTTTTTGTTATTAACATCAACAAAAAAACCACAGTTGCTGATATTGACAAGCTTCGTGAGACATTGATGGAACTCGGCGACTCTGTTATTTGTATTGGTGACCTCAACTTAATCAAAGTTCACGTTCATACAAATCAACCAGGCGTTGCACTCACACACGCCCTTAAACTTGGTGAACTCAATGGCGTTAAAATTGAAAATATGCTTGAACAATTTAGAGCACTCAAAGTTCAAAATGAACCAGAAGAACTCAAAAAGATTGGTGTTGTTTCAATTTGTGCTGGTGAAGGTTTGGCTGCACTATTTAAAGATTTGAATGTTGATTATGTCATTGAAGGCGGTCAAACAATGAATCCAAGTGCAGAAGACATCGCAAAAGCATGTGACAGCGTTCCAGCAGAGAACATTTTTGTGCTTCCAAACAACAAAAACATCATTTTGGCTGCTGAACTTGCTAATGACTTATCTAAACGTAACATTTTTGTGCTTCCAACAACTTCAATTCCACAAGGAATTTCTGCTGCAATTAGAATTGACCCAGAACTTTCTATTGAAGAAAACAAACTTAATGTTGATGAAACAATCAAAGGTGTTGTATCTGGAAGCGTTACTTATGCAGTTCGTTCAACTTCAATTGATGGATTTAAACTCAAAGAAGGCGATATTATCGGCCTTGGCGAGAAAAAAATCGTTACAAAAGGTAGCAATGTTAGCAAAGTTACCGAAGATACTATTGAAAAACTCATGAATGATGAAATTTCAACCATAACACTATTTTATGGTAATGATGTTGACCCAGTTGAAACTGGAAAATTAGTAGATACTTTAAAAGAAAAGTATCCAGACCTTGAAATTGACTGTCATGAGGGTGGTCAACCACTATATTATTACTTAATTTCTCTTGAATAACCTTAAAAATTCATAGAAAATTATTCAAATTGCAATAAAAATTTAAAGAATGGGTAACCATTCTTTTTTTGTTGTTAAAAACACCTAATTTTGCTATAATTTTTCTATGAAACTTATAGAAATTACAGGTATTGGAGAAATTAGGAACCATTTATTTGAAGAAAATGGCATTTTTTCGACTGACGACTTAATTAACTATTATCCTTATAAATATTATGATTTTACCAAAACTGAACCTTTTTCAGATGACGGAAAAGTTAGACTTATAAGGGCTATTGCGATTGAAAATGCAAAAATTATCAGAGCAAGAAAAAATTTAACATTTGTTTCAGTTAAAATGCAAGATGAAGTGGGACACATCTTTACTGCGATGTGGTTTAACCAAACATATATAAAATCTCAAATATATTTGGGGATTGAAATGTATTTGTATGGGAAAAATAGTCCGACCAAAAAAAATACTTTTATTGTAACTCTTTCAAAACAGAAGAAAAATTTAAATTTTAAAAATTATAATTCTGTAAATTCTGATTTTATCGGCAATGATAAGGAAACAACAAGTTGTAGCAAAAGGGAAACAAGTGGTAATGAAGGGGAGAAAAATGGTGAGGAGAATTCAAGCATTCAACCTAATCTTGGATTTTTGCCAGTGTATCACAGTGTTGGAAAAATAGGTCAAAAAGTAATTCATGATACTATTAACAAAATCCTGCAAAGTGTGGAATTTTCAACATTTGTGCCACATTCATTGCTTCAAAAATTTAATCTTATTGACCTTAAAAAAGCGTATATAGAAATTCATAATCCATCAGAAAAAACAAATTTGGATGAATGCTTTGACAGAGTTCAAATTGAAAATTTGCTACCAATTTTGGCAACAAATGAATACAATAAGACCATTTTTAGGTGCAAAAAAGGGCATAAATATGACAAAAGTATTGAAATTAAGTCCGAATTTGAACAACTTTTACCATTTAAATTAACACCAGACCAAAACAAAGTTATTTATGAAATTGAAAATGATATGACTTCAAAATTTTCAATGAACAGACTACTTCAAGGTGATGTTGGCTCTGGAAAAACTGTTGTCGCTTTCTTTGGGGCATTTCTTGCTGCAAAAAATGGTTTTCAATCTGCAATTATCGCTCCAACCGAAATTCTTGCTAATCAACACTACAATTCTTTAAAAAAATTACTAAAAGGAACAAATATTAAAATTAGTCTTGTGACTGGAAGCCTTTCTGGGTTTGAAAAACAAGCAACTTTAAATGATATTAAAAACGGTATAAGTTCTATTGTCATTGGAACTCATGCAGTTTTATCGGAAAATGTTGAATTTAATAATTTAACTTATATTGTAGTTGATGAACAACACAGATTTGGAGTTGAACAACGAGCAAAACTTAAAGAAAAAGGAATTAATCCTGATATTTTGGTTATGAGTGCAACTCCAATTCCAAGAACACTCAGTTTGGTTGTTTATGGTGACCTTGACATTTCTTTTATTGAAAATCGTCCAAACAAACAAAACATTAAGACAAACATCGTAAAAAAAGAAAAACAAGAGGATATGTGGAAATATATTGATGAGAAAATCAAAAATGGCTCAAAAGTTTATGTTGTTTGCTCAAAAATTGATGAAGAAAACGATGACGACGGAATTTTAAAATTTTCCGCTAAAAATATGTATGAATTTTTATGTACGAAATTTGACAAAAGAGATGTTGCACTGATTCATGGAAAACTTGCTAAATCCACACAAAATAAGGTTTTAGACAGCTTTAAGTATGGCATTACTAGGGTTTTGGTTTCAACCACTATTGTTGAAGTTGGAGTTGATGTTCCTGACAGCGATATTATGGTTATTGCAACACCAGAAAGATTTGGGCTTGCAACACTTCATCAACTTCGTGGTAGAATTGGCAGAAATGGGGAAGAATCTTTTTGTTTTTGTCTAGCAGACAACTTAACAGAAAAATCTTATGAAAGAATTTTATATTTCAAATCACATGACAATGGTCTTGACATTGCAGACTTTGACCTTAAAACAAGAGGAGCAGGCAGTGTTATTGGCACTAATCAACATGGTAATGATAATAGTTTAATTGCCAAATTTTCAGAAAAAAGTTATAGTCTTGCCAAACAAATTTTGGAATTTATCAAACAATCACCACAAGATTATGTGAAATTGCTTGAAAAAGGTGCAAATCAGGAAAGTTCTAAAATTTTAAATAAAATCATATTAAATTAATATTGATAATTGTAAAATGTGGGTGATTTTATAAAAAGAAAGAAATTTTAATTTTTTTTATAAAATCACTTGCAATTAAAAAAAATATTTGATATATTACTATTGTTCGACGAGAACTTGGGGGTTTAGCTCAGCTGGGAGAGCATCTGCCTTACAAGCAGGAGGTCATAGGTTCGAGCCCTATAGCCCCCACCAGATTTACTCGCACTGCTGCATCAAAAGTGGTGCGAAGTGCGGGTAATTTTATTTTATGCGGGAATGGCTCAGTGGTAGAGCGCTGCCTTGCCAAGGCAGATGCCGCGAGTTCGAATCTCGTTTCCCGCTCCATACGAAAGAGAGCGGCAGGTTGTTATACTTGCCGTTTGCTTTATCTTTTCATTCACGAAAGGCAATTTGTGATATAAAAACAGTTGCTTTGACGTGGCGACATAGCCAAGCGGTAAGGCACGAGTCTGCAAAACTCCCATTCCTCGGTTCGATTCCGAGTGTCGCCTCCATAAAAAACAATACACCGACAAGGTGTATTTTTTTGGTGACCGAGGAATCAACTTTGGCTTTGCCAAATGTTCGTCAGCTTGGCTTTTGCCAAGGTCACGAGCATAACAATTATTAATTTGGGGAAATTAAGAACTTTCAACAACTTTATTTTTTTTAAATTTGAAATTTAATGCGAGTATTCCGAGTGTCGCCTCCATAAAAATAATACACCGACAAGGTGTATTTTTTTTGTGAATTTAATATTAAATAGTTTTATTGATTCACTTTATTATGATATTATAAATTTGTAGGAGTAAATATGGACGAACTTATTGATATTATTGATGAAAATAACAATGTTTTGTATCAAGTTATGAAAAGTAAAGCACACAAAGATGGTCTTTTGCACCAAGCAATTTGGGCACTGATTTATGAAAAATCTTCTAAAAAAGTTTTAATTGCAAAAAGAGCACCTCAAAAACTTATGTTTCCTAATCTTTGGGGTTGGTCTTTTGCTGGACATGTGGGTGCAGGGGAAACACCAATGGAAACGGCTATTCGTGAAGCAAAAGAGGAAATTAACTTTGATGTTGAAGAAAACAACTGCATTGAACTTTTTCATTTAAAAGGTATTTGTGAAAATGAAAGGGACAAAGATGTGGAAATGGTTTATGTATACCTAATTTGCGTTGATGAAATTGATTTTGATAAAATCAAATTGCAAGAAAGTGAAGTTTCTGAAATTAAAATGGTTTCGATTGATGAACTTATTGATTTGCACCACAAAGGTGAAGGTACGCCAATTGAAGAAAAATATTTAGAAAATTTAAAAATTGAAGCAAAAAAAATGGGACTATATTAAATAGTCCTTTTTTATAAATAAGAAATGGTGGGAGAGTTCCCACCATTTTGGTGCTGATGATCGGACTTGAACCGATACGGACTTTTGGTCCGAGGGGGCGACGCGTAAAAAAAACAACCCAGTGGGTTGTTTTTAGCCAAAGCCGGGAGCAATCTCTGATTGCGGTCTGGCCGACAGGATTAAGTCCCGCAGGGGCTTAAAATCCCATTTTAATTTTGGTGCTGATGATCGGACTTGAACCGATACGGACTTTTGGTCCGAGGGATTTTAAGTCCCTTGCGTCTGCCTATTTCGCCACATCAGCATATTTTTTATTTTGAACACAATAAATTTATCACAACTTTTTATATTTGTAAAGAATTTTTATCATTTTTATAATTAATATTTTATTTGATTATTTACATTATTATGCTACAATATTTTTATAAATAATAAAAAGGAAAGTTTATGAAGTTAAATTTTTTGGGAGTTGGCACTGCTAGTGCTACCAAAATTTACCACACTTGCTTTACTATTCAAAATAATAATGAACACTTTTTGATTGATTCAGGTGGTGGGGTTGAAATTTTGACCAATCTTAAAAAGATGAATATTGATATTAGTGGCATTAACCATGTGTTTTTGTCTCACATTCATATTGACCATTGTCTTGGCATGCTTTGGTTTTTAAGAAAAAGAAACTGGCAATCACATGATGGATTGCTTCCTTTAAATTTTTATGGGAGCAAAAAAGTTCTTGATGATTTTAAAAAGGTTATGCAAGTTTTACTTAAAAAAGAATTTGCAAAAACTGGGACATTGATTAATTTTCATGAAATTTCTGATGGGCAAACCATAAATATTATTGGTCTTGATTTTAAATTTCTTGATACACATGCTAAAAAAGATGAAATGTTTGGATTTATTGCATCTGACGGACACAAAAAAGTTGCATTTGTTGGTGATGAAATTCTTAAAAATGAACTTTATGACACTGTTCGTGATATTGACTTTTTGATGCTTGATGCTCTTTGCATTGGTAAAGAAAATAAAAATGTTCTTCATTTAAGAGAAAGTTTAGAGGATTTTTTGACTAGAACACAACACAGCAGTGTTAAAACGGCTTCTTTACTTGCAAAAGAACTTAATATCAAAAATTTGATTTTATTTCACACACTAGATAACTATAAACTTAGAAAATTTCGATATAAAAATGAAGCAAAAAAATATTTTAATGGCAAAGTTTTTGTGCCTAATAAATTTGATAAAATTAATATTTTATAAAAATTGGAGAATTATATGGAACAATTAAATATTTCTAATCAAAAAACTGTGACAAACAATTCGTTTAAAGAAACATTCCGCAAGCATTCAAAAGATGAATACAAAGAGTTTTTTATGCGTGGTCTTGACAATCAAAATGGTATTAACAAAGTTCAGCCTTGGATTTTTGTTCGAGTTTTTGCATTTAGTTTACTTATTTTTTTAACTTTTACTTTTATTGTTTTTATGACTGGTACATTCATTCATGATGGGGCAATTGAAATTTTTGGATATCCATCTCTTGTTACAGTTGCGGGACTTATGATTAATTTGGTTATTTTGTTTTTGGCGTATGAACTTTATCCTCATCGTGACATAAGTTTTATTAAAGTTTGCTTTGTTATGATTGTTTGTGTTATTTTTACAGATTTGATTGTTAACTTGGGGTATTGTATTATTATTCCTGAAAATCCATGGCTTGGCAATTTGTGGGCTGTGTTTATTGAAGAGTTCGGCAAGGCTCTGCCTATGATTATTGCTCTTGTTATTATGAAAAACAAAAATCCAATTTTTGGACTTTTGATTGGTGCTGTCGCTGGAATTGGTATGTCTATTTCAGAAGATATTGGATATATTTTCATTGCTTCTTGGCAGAATAACAGCGTGCAAATTGTTCCACTTTTGATGGTTACTTTGATTCGTCTTACTACTTCTGTTGCGGGACATGTTATTTGGACTGGACTTATTGGTTACGCATTTATTAAATTTAAAAGACCTTTAATTAATATTAAATTTTGGCTTATTTGCATTTTGAGTGCAGGTTTACACTATGTTTGGAACTTTCCACAACCTTCATATTCTTTTATTGCTATGGTTGTTAGTGCACTTGTTGGACTTTTTGTTATTGAAAATATCATTAAAAAAGAAAGAAAAATCGCTTTTAATGCTGTGCAAAATGCTCAAAAAGAGGAGAGTTTGAATTAATATTTTTATTTTAATTGGGGAGGGATATTGAAAAATTTCAATCCCTCCTTCTTGCAATAACCACCCCTCCGTGCTCACGCTTAGTATAACACAGAAAAATTTTAAATGGGCGAAAGGGTGACAGAATATTAAAAAAATTTATATTTTAATATTAATTTTAATTTTTTCTTGATAAAATCACTTTATATGGTTATTAAATAATAACTATAAATGTGGATTTTAGTTTATTTTTTAGATATTAATACAAAATAAATTAAAAATCTGATAAACTGATAAGGATTGAATTTATAAGAGAATTAAAAGAAAATATTTGAACTTTGATGACCAAAATTGAGAAAAATTAGATGTGATGAAAGACTATGGTTGGGCTGAGCGGACGACCGGGCGGGCGTGACTGAGACCGGGTAGTGACTGGGCTGGGCGGACG
>CANCYS010000007.1 GCA_947382485.1 uncultured Clostridia bacterium
AGATTTTGGCATGCTTGGTGATGGTGTTTTTGGCATTTTCGGTAAAACAGGAAGTGGAAAATCAACCATACTCGATGCCATGACTTTGGCATTGTATGGAAAAGTTGAAAGAAGCAAACAAAACATTGATTTTATTAACACAAAATGTAAAAAAACAATAGTATCCTTTGAATTTGAAATTTATCATAAAGGAAAAAATAGAAGATATTTAATAACCCGTGAATTTAACGCAAAAAAGAATGGAAAAGATGTTGAATCATCTGCAAAACTATATGAATTTGTTTCTGGTGAAATTGAACTTATTGAAGAAGGCGTAAGCAAAGTTGATGCAAAAATCTTTTTAATCATGGGGCTTGGTGTCAATGAATTTGCAAAATGTATTGCACTTCCACAAGGTGAGTTTTCAGCATTTTTAAAAGCAAGACCAGCGGAAAGAACAGAGATAATGAGTAACATTTTTGACCTTTCAAAATATGGCGAAAAACTTGTATCTTCTGTAAAAGAAAAATTAAATGAATATGACAAACAAATTGCAAGCGTTTCATCGGGGCTTGAAATGGTTCAGTATGCAACCGATGATGCACTTAACCAATCAAAAAAAGAATTTGATAGTGTAACTGAAAGTTATAATCTGTCAAATAAGGAACTAGAAAGTAAGAAAGAAAAATACGCAAAATCAAGCACATTGCTTGAAAAAAAGTTGAAATTAAATGAAATTAATGAAAAACTTGAAAAGTTTGAAGTTCAAAAACCAGAAATCGAACAACTTTCAGAAAAAATAGTTCGTAGTCAAAATGCAAATGAAATTCGTGATGACCATGAAAAACTTGAAAAAGCAATCATCGATGAGAAAGAACTTTCTGACAAACTTTCAAACTTAAATGAAATCAAACTTCAAAAAGAGTCAGAAGTTGTTGAAGTTAGTCAGGAGTTTGAAGATTTCAAAAAAGTTTATGAGGCAAAGATAATAGAACTCAACTCAAAACTTGCAAGACTTGAAAGTTTAAATACCTTTGCTGACGAACTTAATTCTCTTCACGCAGAAGAAGAAAAAACAAAACTCAAACTCTCTGAAAAGCAAAAACAACTTGCATCTGAGCAGGAAAAGTTAAATTATATTTTAACAAGTTTGAATGCACTTGAAGAAAAGATAAATGGTATTGATGCGTTTATTGAAACAAACAAACCAGATGCCGATCTTGCAATTGCCTTAGAGCAAACCAAAGGCATTGAAAGTGAACTAATTTTGATTGACGAATTTTATAAAAATGTTGAGAGATTAATTGACCAAACCAATGATGACCTTGCAAGCGTCCAAGAAGAATATAACAGTGCAATTTCAGAAGAAAAACAAATCAAATCAAAAAGAGAACAAATTCAAAATTCAATTGAAGTTGCCTTTGAAGATTCAAATTCAAATAGTTTTAATAAACTTAGAAGTTGTGACAAACAACTTGAAGGCATGACAGAAGTTAAAATCAGTGTCGATAGGATTGATGAAAATATAAGCAAGATTGAACTTGACACTGAAAGCCGAATGGTAACAGTAATGTCTCTTGATGAGCAAATTGATAAAGCTCAAAATGATGTAAATTCTTATGAACAAGAAATTGTAAATAAAGAAAGAGAAATCGCATCAATCAGAGAAACCAGAGAAGAAATTTTAGGCGAAAATGTTGTAAACATGATTTCCAATGAACTTAGAATCGGTGATTTCTGTCCAGTGTGCAACAACAGAGTTATTCAAAGAATGTATAACAATATCACAGATCTAGGTGGTGTTGAAAGTGAACTTGAAACCGCAAGTAGAGAACTTAAATCACTCAGGTTTGAGAGAGATAAAAATTTCACAAGTTTGATGACATTGAAAGCAAGATATGAATTTGAAAAAGCACAAATTGAAATCAATAAATCAGAAATTGAAGCATTAAAGGAAAATAGAACAAAACTTTTCCAAAAATATGTCGACAGCAATGATAAACAAGAAGAAAATTTCTATAAACTCAAAACGCTAATTGAAAATGCTTCAAATAGTTTAGAACAACTTTTAGATTTGCAAACAGAGTATAGACAAGCTGAACAAAGAGTAATAGTAAACAAAACTCAATCTGGTGCAAAAATTACAATTTATAAAAATTATCTCGAAAATTTGCTTGATATCATTTATGATTTGCAGAAAAAGAGAGCAGAAAGAGAGTTTGTAATTTTCAATGTAAATGAAAAATGTAAGAGTTTAAAAGAATATAAAAAGCAAATTGCCGAAGGCAAAAACATTGAACTTATTATTGATAGTAAGAGAGAAGAAAAGTATAAACTTCGCGAAAATCAAATTGAAGTTCAAAATGAAAAATCAGAAACATTAAATCACATTTCTGAAACAAAATCTGGCATTGATGTTTTGAATGAAAAACTTTCAAACATAGCAAAACAAATAAACAATCTAAATTCAAAAATTTTAGCAAGTGGTGTTCCAGAGGGTGTATCTGTTGAAGGTGAAAGAGAAGACACAAAAGTTGCCCTTCAAAAACTCAAATTTGATTATGACAATCATCAAATCAAACTTGAATCTTGCAAAGAAAATTTAAACAGAACAAATAATGATTATAATGTAAAATCTTCAATTCTTTCAGCAAAGCGTTCAGAAATTATAGAACTCAAAACCAAAGTTGAAAATGCAATGTTAAAATATAGTTTTTCGAGCAAAGAAGAACTTGAAGAAAATTATATGGACATTTACGACCTTAAAAATAAACAAACAAGAGTTAATGATTTTAATAATGAGTATAAATTATTATTGATCCAAAAAGAGAGTGTTGACGAAGATGGCGTGAGAGAAATAAACGAAACAAGCGTACTTTCTCTTAAAGAAGACATTGAATCATTAACTGAAAAAGTTAAAGAACTTTCTTCAAATGTAGGCAAAGCAAGTGCAGAATACAATCGACTTGCAAGTTCAAATG
Organism: uncultured Clostridia bacterium; assembly: GCA_947382485.1. GTDB lineage: Bacteria > Bacillota > Clostridia > Christensenellales > UBA1242 > RGIG1681. Next base: position 2,961 of record CANCYS010000007.1, read on the forward strand.
TCAAGTTCCATGAACTTTCAGATAAACTTTCATATTACAAAAACAAATATGACACTGCAAAAGAACTTTCAAGTGTTTTAAAAGGAAAGGCACTTGCTGAGTATGTTGCAGAAGAATATTTGGAAGAAATCACATCAAGTGCAAATGAAAAATTAAGCATTTTGATGGACGGAAGATATGTTTTAAAATTTGTGGACAAAGAGTTCTTTGTTGAAGACAATTTCAATGATGCAATGCTCAGACCAGCAAGCACTCTTTCAGGCGGTGAAACCTTCTTAGTAAGTTTAAGTTTAGCACTTTCAATTTCAGATGCAATAGCATTGCTTTCATCAAGAAATATGAATTTCTTCTTCCTAGACGAAGGTTTTGGTACACTAGATGCAGAACTTTGCTCAACTGTTGTTGATGCACTCTATAAACTTGAAAGTCAAAATCTCAAAATTGGACTCATCACACACATTGCCGAACTTGAAGAAGCAATTAAAAATAAAGTTCATGTAACAAAAACTTCAAGCGGTTCAAAACTAAGCATTGTGCATACATTATAGTTAAAATAAAACAAAATAAAAAGACTGGTAAATCCAGTCTTTTTTATTAGTCTTTTGAAATATTGTTTTTAAGTTCTTGCTCAAAAGGTGTCTTAGAAGCATATTTCCAAAATGCAGTGTTATATTTTGATTCAGTACGAATCCAAGGTTTACGATTGGCAGAGTAGTGGATAATTTTTGGATTCTTTTCGCTTGCAAGATATTCTTCAAATAATTTCTTTGGCATACTTTGATAAATGCCATTAATATCTTCAACAAAATCCCATTCAGCACCAATAATTTTCACATTATCTTTGCAAATAAAGTTTAAAAGGTCTTGGTCAAATTGTTTCCAGTTTTTCATTGTTGCAAGGTCAAGAAGTTGTTTAACCCCATATTGTTCACTAAATTTTTTAATATTTAAAACAATCACACCAGAAATAAAGTAATCTGCGAAATTTTTAATACCGATTTCATTAATTCTATATTTTGTACGTTCATAGTTGTTGTTATAGCAGTTTGCAATACCTTCATAGTCACGCACAGCACCAATCATAACTTTTGAATAATCATCATTTAAAATGTCTGCAATGTCGGTGTTAACAATAACATCAGAATCCAAAAATACAACATATTCATAGTCAGGCATAATTGCAGGTACAAGCACTCTGTAATAAATTTCATTGCTATATTTTGTGTTTGTTGGGTCAGATTCAATAAAAAATTGATATCCATAAACAAGTGGACCAACATTGACAAATCGAATTGAAAAATTGCTGTGCTCACGAATCATAGTACGAAGTTTAACTTGGTTTTCATCGCTTATGCTTGTCATCAAAATAACAATATCATAATTTTTTTCTGTGTCACTATTTTCAATAATTGAAGCAATAGTTGCACTTAAAAGTGGAACATATTTGTCATTTGCCGAAAAACAAATTGGCACATTATTTTCATAAAAGGCTGGTTTTAAAATTTCCATAACAACCTCCTAATTTTATTTTATCAAATCTGTCAAAAATTAGCAAATATTAAAGCAAAAAATTAGAAATAATTAATAATAATTAAATTTTAATCATAAAAAAAGGAAACTTTCGTTTCCTTAAATTTTGTTTAATTTGTGTCTAACTTTATCCAATGCTTCAATAACTTCTTGTGGTGTAGAACACCATGTGAAGTATTCATATTGTTCATCATTCAAAACACCAGCATCAAGCATAAAGTCGTTCATTTCTTTAATTTTATTATAGAACCCATTTACATTATAGATAATAACAATATCAGTATCAAACTTACTTTTGATTGAATCGGTTATCATATAAAGTTCAGCAAGAGTTCCGTTTCCACCAGGAAGCACAATAGTTGCATTAGTATTTCTAAGAGCCACTTGTTGAAGCATAAAAAGTGTATCAACAGCAGTCACAGAATTTGCAATCATACCTCTTGATTCATCAGCATAAGGTGTAGGAACAATAATATCAACAAATCCATCACCTTCAATCATGCTGTTATACATTGCACCAATCGAACCTGTTTTTGAACCAACACAAACAACGCCGTCTTTGTGTTCAAGCAAGTCGTGTGCAATCACATCAATTCCTTCTAAATATTTTGTTTTAATTCTTGGGTCAACTGAACCACAAACAAAAACTTTCATAAAATCTCCTTATGGTAATATCCTTATAATTAAATCTAACATATTTGATTGTTCTTGGCAAATGTTTTTAAGTTGGTTTAATTATTGTGGCATATATGTATTATATGATAAATTCATAGTATGTTTAATTATTAACATGTTTAATATTTAAAATCACTCTTTTTACACAAAAAATCAGGAGTATAACAAGAATCCGCACTGCCGTGTTCTTGAATAAATGCATTATCAAATTTAAGTTTGTTTAATAAATTTACTAAAATTTTATATTCAAGTGGGGTAATTTTGCGATTAATTTCAGGAAATTTTTTTGCACCTGCCACAGGTACATATTGTGACATCAAACTCAAAATAGTATTGTTTCCAAGATTTTCATAAATCCAATTAATAATTTTAATGCTGTCGTTTGTGTAATTAGGAAGCACCAAATGCCTAACAATTAATCCTTTTTTCATCACTCCATCACAAATAACATCAGCGGGTTGATTCTCTCTCATTTTGAGAATTGACTTATTTGCAAATTCAAAATAATTTTTTGCACCAGAATATTTAAGTGACAAGTTTTCATCAAAATATTTTAAGTCAGTCAAATAAATATCCACATAGTCTTTAAGCATCTCAATGGTTTCGGGTTTTTCATATCCCGATGTGTTCCAAATAATAGGAATGTTTGGTTTATAAATTTTAAGTGCTTCAACAATTTGTAAAGTGAAGTGTGAAGGCGACACCAAATTTATGTTGAGTGCACCCGCATTTTCAAGTTGTTTAAAAATATCTGCAAGAGTTTGTATGCTAATCTCTTTTCCATGTCCACCACAAGATATATCACTGTTTTGGCAGTAGACACATTTGAGTGAACAGTTTGAAAAGAATATTGCACCACTGCCTTTTGGTGCTTCATTTTTAAAGATTGTTGTGCCACTAATAATCGGTTCTTCAAAATAGTGAAGCATAACCTTGCTAACTTTAAGTTTGTCAGATGCTCCGCAAAACCCGAAACTTTTTTCTCTATCCACATTGCAATTTCGTGGACAAATATTGCATAAATTGTTCATAAGTTCATTATAACTTTAATCTTTTTTGTGTCAAATAATAATGTAATCATTTAGATTGAAAAAAAGTCACAATCATGTTATAATTCATGCTATGAATAAAATTCTTCCACTCAAAAAAAATGATGAACTCACAGTCAAAATTGAAAGACTTGGAGCAAATGGAGAAGGTATTGCAACACATGATGGTGCAGTCATTTTTGTTCCGTTTGCACTTGTTGGTGAAGAATGTTTAATCCATATTGTTAGCGTAAAAAAGTCATATTATTTTGCCAAACTTGTAAAAGTAATTTCTCCATCACCTGAAAGAATCAATGCTCCTTGTCCATACTTTTCAAAATGTGGCGGTTGTGACATTCAACACATGGTTTATCAAAAACAACTCGAATTAAAACAAATTATTGTGAAAAATGAACTCAAAAAATTTGCCAATCTCGACATTGAAGTTTTAGGTGTTGTTGAAAGTGCCAACCAGTTTAGATACAGAAACAAGTTTGCATTTCCTGTGCAAGCAGATGCTTTTGGAAAAATTAAAATAGGAATGTTTAGAAGACATAGCCATGATGTAATTGAAATTGATGATTGTTTGCTTCAAAGTGAAAACACAAAAAAGATAATTAAAATTTTTAAAGACTATATGACAGAAAACAAAATTTCTGCTCACAATGAAGAATCTGGCAAAGGTATAGTAAAACATATTGTCGTGCGAGAAAATGAAAATAGTTTCATTTTAACTGTCGTAGTTAGTGATGAAAAATTTAATAATTTCGAGCCATTAATAAAAAAGTTAAAAACAGAATTTTCTTCATTTGGAATATATAAAAATATAAACAAATTTAACAACAATGTCATTTTTGGAGAAAGAGATGAACATATTTTTGGCTTAAAAGAACTTGAATGTAATGAATTTCAAATAAAATATTTCGTAAATAATAGAAGTTTTTTGCAAGTCAATAATGATGTAAAAAATAAAATATATTCCAAAATAATTGAACTTGTTGGAAATGAAAAAAATGTAATAGATGCATATAGCGGAGCGGGTCTTCTTTCAAGCATAATTGCTAGTTCGGGTGCAAATGTTTATGGAATTGAAATAATCAAAGAAGCCACACAAAATGCAGAAAATTTAAAAAGAATAAACAATTTAAACAATTTAACTAATATAAATGGTGATTGTGTAAAAGAACTTCCAAAACTTGCAAAGCAATTTAAAGGAGATTTTTCAATAGTAGTTGACCCTCCAAGAAAAGGATTAGATGAAAAGGTTGTAAACTCAATTTTAAATAACAGTCCTAGCAAAATAATATATTTATCATGCAATCCAACAACTCTTGCGAGAGATATAAGATTATTAAGCGAAAAATATATGCTAAATTTCATTCAACCATATGATATGTTTCCACAAACAGCAAATGTAGAAACACTGGTATGCCTTAGTTTAAGGCAATAACAGTGTAAAACATTAAATATGTTTCACTCTTGGTGCGAGAGATACATATATTTTAAAAATTTAAAAAGTGAAAACAGCAAATGTAGAAACACTGGTATGCCTTAGTTTAAGGTAATAATAAGGCAATAAGAGGTAATTATAATGGAAGACAATAAAAAGAAAGAAATAAAGAAAAAGAAAATATCAGCAAAAAGCAAACAAAACAAAGATAAATATTTTGCTTATTACGATGACATCAAAGATGGCACGCATAAAGTTGTTGATTGGTAAAAGTAATAAAATAAAAAACGCAAAATGGTTGTTTTAAATTCAAAAAATTACGCAAAAAAATCACAAATGCCTAAAATATAAGGAGTTTTATGGAAAAATTAATTTCAATTGTTGGCTTAACATCGTCTGGAAAAAGTGATTTAGGAATAAAACTTGCACTAGAATTTAATGGTGAAATTGTTTCAGCAGATTCAAGACAAGTTTATAAAGGCCTAGATTATTGTTCTGGAAAAGTGACAAAAGAAGAAATGAACATTGTTCCACATCACTTAATTGATGTAGAAAATCTTGGCAACCAATTCTCACTATATGATTTCCAAAAACTTGCCTATGAAAAAATTGATGACATAATTTCACGAAACAAAGTTCCTTTTTTGGTTGGCGGAACAGGATTATATTCAAGGTCAGTTGTTGAGGGATATTGTTTAAGCGAAGCAAAAATTAATAGCAGTTTAAGAAAAAATCTTGAAGGGTTAAGTCAAGAAGAACTTTTAAATTTGTGTAAAGAAAAAAACATAACAGTTCAAGGCGAAACAACAAATAGAAGACTAATTAGATTGCTTGAAAAAACAGATTTTGAAAAGCAAGAAAACAAACCAAAATATGATGTCCTTCAAATAGGCATAAATTTTGAAAGAGAACAGATTTATAAAAGAATAAAAATTCGTCTCGAAAAACGTATGCCAAACATGATTGAAGAAATAAAAACTTTGTTAAAAAATGGAACTGATGCCGAGTTTTTAAAATCACTTGGCTTAGAAGCAAAGTTTGTTGTGAAATACCTTGCAGGCGAGTTTGCAAACTATGATGAGTTTTTTGAAGAACTCTATAAAGAAGAAAGGCATTTTGCAAAGCGTCAACAAACTTGGTTTAATAAAGAAAAAAATCTGGTGTGGATAAATGGCGATGAAAATTTGTTTGAAAATGCAAAACAAATAGTAAAAGAATTTTTAGAAAAATAAAAAATAATTAACATTAAAATATTTTGAAATCATTTTTTTCTAATATATAATGTTAGTGTAAAACATTTTACGAGGTAAATATGAAATATAGCGTAACACCTGTCAGAGGAACAGTTGACTATCTTCCAAGAGAAATGGAAACAAGAGCATATGCTGAACGAATCATTCTCGACACTTATAAAGAGAATGGATTCTTGCAAATAAAAACTCCAATTCTTGAAAATTTAGATTTGCTAACAAGCGGAGATTCTGGTGACAATCAAAAACTCATGTTCAAAACAATCAAGCGTGGTGAAAAACTTGATTTGTCAAAACCAAACTTATCAGAACAAGACATTGTTGAAGAAGGTTTAAGATATGACCTCACAGTTCCACTTGTTCGTTTTTTTGCAAACAACAAAGAAAAGTTGCCATATCCATTTAAGGCAATTCAAATTGATGAAGCATTCAGAGCAGAGCGTCCTCAAAAAGGCAGAATCCGTCAGTTCACTCAATGTGACATAGACATTTTGGGAGACAGTTCTCCACTTTCAGAAATCGAACTTCTTTCAAGTGGAATGAAAGCCTACAAAAAATTAGGTTTTAAAAACTTAACCATTAAAGTAAATGACAGACGAGTTTTAAATGAACTCATTACAAAATCTGGTTTTGCTGAAACAGAAATCATACCAGTTTGTGTCAGCCTTGACAAGTTTGACAAAATTGGTGTGGAAGGTGTTAGCAAAGAACTTCTAGATAATGGATATGAAAAATCCAACATTGAAGTTTTGATGAATTATTTTTCAAATCTCAAAACTGCAAATTCAGACTCAGAAAGTTTTAGCAAACTCGCTGAAATTGGGGTTTCTGAAAATATAATTGAGTCACTTCAAACAATAATCGAAACCTCTGGCAAATTTTTAGATGAAAGTTACAGCATTGTTTTTGACGCAACAATCATTCGTGGACAAGGTTACTACACTGGCACTGTCTATGAAATTTATGACAACGAATTTGGAAGAGCAATCGGTGCTGGTGGAAGATACGACAAAATGGTTGAAAAATTCATCGGAACGCCAGTTCCAGCAGTTGGATTTAGCATTGGGTTTTATTCTGTTGTAATGCTCATGATTGAAAGAAACTTTGTTCCAAAGTCAAAAAAACTTGCACTTGTTTATGACAAAAACTCAAATTATGAAGAAATCATTAACGCAAAAAACAACTTAATTGAAAAAGGTTATGAAGTATCAATTTTTGCATTTCCAAAAAACTTTAACAATTTTGCAGAAAAACTTAAATCAAACAATATAAACTTACTTGTTAAAATTGCAGACTTAAACAAAATTATTGAGTTATAATTAACATAGGAGAAAAAAATGGATTTAGCAATTTCAAGATGGATTGTTCAAACATTCGGTGAAAGCAAAGTTTTTGCAGAAATTGCAAAGATATTTTCTTTCATTGGAAGCAAGTGGATAATCATAGGTCTTTTAATTTTGCTACTTTTTTTCAAACGCACCAGAAAACTTGGTATATATTCAATCATAGCGGTTGCAATCGCTTTTGCAATAAACGATTTTATTTTAAAAATAATAATTGCTAGGGACAGACCATTTATTGCAGACCCTTCGCTTTCACAAATTGCAAATTTGGTTGGATATAAACTAGATGACGGTTATTCAATGCCATCAGGTCACTCAGTTGTGTCAATGGCTTTTGCAATAATGTGCATAATTCATTCAAGAAAAATTGGAATACCAGCAGTCATTGTTGCAGTGCTTGTTGGAATTTCAAGAATATGTTTGTGTGTTCATTATCTAACAGATGTGCTTGCAGGGTTCGCTTTTGGAGCAGCAGTTGCAGTGGCAGTACATTTTTCGTTAAATGCAATAATAAAAGCATGGAAAAAAAGACAATGGAAGAAAAAAGGTGGAGTAACTGAAAATCCACAACAATAAACAAAGGAGATAAATATGAAAACAATAATCCTTGCAACAGGAAACAGTCACAAACTTAAAGAGTTCAAACAAATCATGACAGACTATGAATTTTTATCATTAAAAGATATAGAATTTGATGAAGACATTGAAGAAACAGGAGACACCTTAAAAGAAAACTCAAAAATAAAAGTTGATGCTGTTTATCAGTTTTGTAAAGATAAAGGTTTAAACTATCCAGTCATTGGTGATGACTCAGGTCTTTTTATAAATGCACTTGGTGGTGACCCAGGTGTTCACTCTGCACGATATGCAGGTGACCACGAGCCAAGTAAAGATAGAGCAAAGGTATTATTCAATTTAAAAGACAAGGAAGACAGAAGTGCATACATGGAATGCACAATATGTTACTATGATGGAAATGAATATCAATTTTTCGTAGGACAAACACATGGCACAATAGCAACAGAAGAATTGGGAGACACCAGCTTTGGTTATGATTGTTTGTTTATGTCTGATGATCTCGGAAAAACTTTTGGTCAAGCCGAAAGTGATGAAAAAAATTCAATTTCTCATAGAAGCAGAGCAATCAAACAATTAAATGATTGGTTAAATTCAAAAAAATAAAAATGGAGAATATTCTCCATTTTTTTATTAATAAATCAAACAAATTGCAGTTGAATAATCTTTTGTGTGTGAAAGTGAAATTTTAATTTCAGACATTCCAAGTTTTTTAAGTTCGTTTAAAACGGTTTCATTTTTAACAACAAACGGTTTTCCATTTTCATCAACGCATGTCTCAATTTCTTTATAACTTATCTTAGTGTTTGAAAATGCTTTTATAGTGGCTTCTTTCACACACCACATTGCACACAATCTTTCATGTTCATTTATTGTTTTTTTAGCATAAGACAGTTCATTTTCTGTAAATGTTCTTTTTTTGCATGTTTGTGTTAAAGTTTTAAATCTTTCATTTTGTTCAATATCAATTCCAATTTCCATAACACAATTTTACTATCAAAAAAGATTATTTTCAACTAATTATCACTTTTAATTGTAAGAAAATTTTTTCTTTGTTATAATACTCTCATGGAGCAAAAGAACAACAAATTTGTGAATTTCATTAAATTGCATAAGGACTATCTCATCACTTTTGCAGTCATTTTTGTTATCTATAATTTATTGTTAATAATCAATTCAGGTTTTCCATATGGTTCAAATACAATTTTAGTCAGTGATTCATATTATCAAATCGGAATGTTCATAAATCACATTTTTGATATGTTTGAAGGGAAAACCTCATTTTTCTATACAAATGCCATTGGTGGCGGAATGGAAGTTTTTTCAACAATTCAATATATGCTCATGTCACCATTTTATATAATTCCACTTCTTGGTGGACGCAACTATGCTTTGCCATTGTTTAACATTTCAGCATTTTTCATGTTGCTTTTTGTGGCATTTACGTTCTTGTGGTTTTCTAAAAAATATTTCAAAAACATAAGTTTAACAATTCGTTTATTATTCACTTTCTTGTACACTTTTTCATCATATATATTGCTAAATTCAGCGTTTTTAACATGGCTGATTTACCCTGCATTAATTTTGCTTTTAGTTGATGCGTTTATAAACCTTGTCAATAATGGAAAGGTAGTAAAGTTTTGCGTGTTTTTAGTTTGGTATGTAATCAATTGTTATTCAATTGGAATATGCACAAACATACTTATATTCATGTTGTTTAGTTTGTACATTTTCATAATGAAAGAAAAAGGTGAAAGAGCACCAGCCTACACAAAACTTCTGCTTGCATATGTCATTGGCATTTGTGCAAGTGTAATAATTTTGTTCCCAAGCATAGTTGCAACATTCAGTTCAGGCAGAACTGACCCATTGTTTGATATATTAACTGCAAGTTTTAATAAACAATATTGGTTAAAATTCACACCATTCTTGCTTGACGGAATTATAAGCATCTTTGCAATATTTTATTTCATTAAGGCAGATAAAAAAGATAAATCTTATAAGTTTTGGATTATTGCTTTTGTTTTAACATTAGTTCCAGTTATTTTTGATGGTTCACTCAGACTTCTTTGTGGTTCAGGATATGCTGGATTTTTGCATAGATTCTATTTTATAAATGAAGTCATAGTATTCGTGCTTGCACTAAGCATATTTGATAAAAATTTGTTAACTTTCAAAGAAGAGGCAAAATCTTCAAAAATGATAAAAGCATTGTTCATTTTCATGATATCAATTGCGTTTATATGCTTTGCATTTTTCTATATAATGAATGGTGATTCTTTTTCATCAACAACAAAAAATCCAATAAATGCAAATCTAAGCATTGTTGTGGTTGCTTTGCTTTTGTTTATATGTTCAACATTAATTTTTTCATTCGTATATTTCTTCAACAAAAGAGGAATAGTATCCACAAAGTTTGCAAAGGGAAGCATGATTTTGGCAATGGTTTTCACATTGTCCTTAAACTGTTTTAACTTTATAAGTTATTATCAAACTGACTATTCATATTTATATAAAGAAGATAAAATGGTTACTTCAACAAACATTTCTGGTAGAGTGCAATATTTTAACTATATTGGTGCATGTTCAAATTATTATAATGCAAACACAAAGTCTATTGCTGGATTTTCTTCCTTGTTAGACAAAAAAATTATGGAATCTTATAAAAACATTGGCTTAAATGCAAGACTAGTTGATGTTCTTTATAGTGGTGAAACATTAATCACAGATTCACTAATGGGACTAAAATATGTCATAACAAGTCAAAAAGAAAATAGACCATATTTAAAAGAAATTGCAAGTAATGAAGATATCTATATTTATGAAAACACACTTGCAACAACTGGTGCAATTTTGTTTGAAAAAGATATTGATAAAAATTTAGACCTATCAACAATTGAAGGACTAGAAAAATTCAAACAAGAACTAGGAATTGAAGGCACATTAATCAAAGAAATAAATCCTCAAATCAATGAACTAGAAAAAGAAATTGATGGAATATATAAATTGTATGAATTTAATTACACATCAGACAGCGATGAAATTTTATACTCAAATTTTAGTAGCAATATAATTACCGATGAAGATCAAGAAAAATATTTTACTTCCAATGAAATTTTAGAAGGTGTTGTTTTGATGAATGATGACTTGAAGTTATATTGTGATTTTGGTTTTGCCAATAAAGATAATCAAATTTCAAAAATAATGGTCATCAAAGATGAGCCAGATTTTAAAATTGAAGATGTAAAATTTTATGTTATGAACTATGAAGTTGCAAGTCAAATGTGTGAAAAACTTCAAAAAATGCAAGCACAAATTGAGTATAAAAATAATGGATATGTTGTTAGCTTAAACAGTGAAAACGGCGGGCATTTGTTCATTTCCACAGTAAACATCAATGGTTTAAATTACACTTTGAACAATGAGAAAATAAGTGTTGATGAAATTTTTGGTGGATTTGCTTATGTAAATATAAAGTCAGGCGAAAACACAATTGTTGCAACATATAAATATCCGCATGTAAATTCGTGGATAATAATTGCAGTACTTTGTTTGGTGTTAATAATTGTATCGGCCTTGTTTATAAAATTCGACATTTTAAAACGTATTGGAAAAGCCATAAACGTGTCGATTTATGCGATTAATTTGTTATTAATGTTGTTTTTTATATTTTTTGGAATAATTTTGACTTTTATTGTCGTATGTCTTTAAATTTTAAAAATATTGTTATATAATGGAAACATACCAAAGAAAAAGTAAAAATATACATAAGAAAAACATAATCTATAATCTTATGCTATGTACCAAAGAAGAATTATCAATCCATCCTACTTACGATAAATTAATTGATGTACAAAAGATTAGAATTAAAACAAAAGATAAAGATTAAATTTTCAAAAGAAAAATCGGGTCAGGGAATTTTCAAAAGAAAAGATTTTAAGTCACATAAGAAAAGCATAAGAAGCACAAATGATAAGCATCAGGGCAAGAGCAAATTGCCCTGATTTTTTTTACAAATAAATATTATCAAAAAACAGATGAAAATATGTATAAGAATTTTGTCTTAAATTGAAAGTAAAAAACAAATTCTATCTAAAAAATGCAAGTTGTAATATCAATATAAAAATGCGAGTTGTTTCGCATTTTAAATTTTATTTCTGAATTTCATTTGGAGAACTTTCACCAACAATTTTTAAAAGGTTGTTTAATGAAATTTCATTTGCGTGCAAGAATAATGGTTCAAATCTTGCTACGTTTGAGTTATTAGGAATAAAGTGTGAAAATTGTTGTTTGTCTAAACCACGAAGAATTTTAGAAGGTTTAAATCTTTCATCACTTTTATCTTTTTTAAGTTTAGGGCTAACTCCAAAATGAATATTATTTTTCTTTGGTTTGTTGTTTTTAACTTTAACTGTTTTGCTAATGTTTTTCCCATCATCAGCAACTTTCACATAATTGTTTGTTAAAAACAAGTAGATGTTAGGATCAAATAAAACAGGCAACAAATTTTTCCCAAGAGCAATTGTTCCATCAGGTTCAGAAATATATGATTCATTAGTAAGAACATTGGCAGTTATATTTTTAATTCCAGAATCAACAGCAAAGTTTTCAGTTGCTTGAAGCATAATTTTCCCAACACCTTGGTTTCTGAAATTTTTCAAAACCACAATAGAATCAATATTCATGCTTTTGTCATCAATTAAATGATATGTAAGTTTACCAACATTAATAAAGATTGGTTTATTCCTGTTGTTAGTTCCAAGCATTTTTGCTAAAATCTCGGTTTGTGATGTAGAACCAACCAAAATAATTGCTCTATCACTATTATCTCTTGAAATTTCAAAAGGAATTTCTTGATATTTGCTTATAATAAAATCTGTAATAATGTCGTTTTGTTTTTTAACGATTTTCTTTTCAACGCCTGTAAGTTTGTTCATTTTTCACCTCGTAACTGGGATAGTATATCACTCGAAAAAAAAGTCGTCAATACATATTTTGAAAAATTTTGTCAAATTTTGAATTAAAATGTTTTACCAGCAAAAAGACCGCCCTGAGTAAGCAAAATTGAAAGTTCATCAAGCGATTTTTGTGTTGGTTCAAGCGTAAGTGGGTGAAAGTCCGCAGTACATAAATGGTTGCTACTTTCAATGCTTGTAACGAGTGGGTGATTACCAGCAATATAATGCATAGTTTTAATTTTGAACATATCATCATGTTTGTCAACTTTCACAAGTGGTCTGTCAAACCCATAATCCAGCACAAATTTTGCAAGATTAGTTTTTTTCATAGGAACAACTTTTGTTGATTCAACGTCACTGTCATAGTCTTCAACGTAGCCTTGGGTGGTATAAAAATATAAATTCTTATCAAATTCAAATCCGTCATCAGTTGAAGTTCTGTCTAAATATGAATCAAGAGATATAACAGGAATGCTGTTATCAAATCCAAAATTTTCAATAAATTGAAGCAGAATTCTGCCAAGTCCATTTCCTCTAAAATCCGAATGAATCTCAGCAAGATTAATCATAATTTTTCTGTAAAATTGAGTAAGATATGTAATCTTTGCTTTTCCCACATTAAAAAGCACAGTTTCGCCTTCATTGTTAGTTCCAAGCATTTGCACATAAAAATAAAGTATGCTTGAATTACCCTCAACATTTAAAACGAGTCCATGATTAAATCTATCTCTCGAAACACCATAAAACCTAAAATTGCTGTAATCAGGTGAGTTTTCCTTTTTTTCTCTTTGTGTCAAAATTTCAAAAAATTCTCGTCTTGCCTCATTGCAAGTTTCAAAAGGATTGTTTTCACTAAAAGATTTGTCGGTATAACTCATTTCTTCGTTGTCAATTGAGTGTCTAAGTCTGTTGAGCCTAAAATTTTGCGAAATGCGTTTCTGAATTGCTTTTTCATCAGCATAAGTTTTTTTGTGTTTTTTAATTATGTTTAACATAAAATCTTGGATAAGTTTGTTTTGCTTATCCAAAATCCTTAACTCGTTTTCATTAAATTTGTTTTCCATAAATCAATTATATAAGATTTTATTTTTATTTTCAATATTATATAAAAAATATTTTTTATATAAATGCAAGATTTTAATTGTTGCCTATAAAAATGTTTGAGTAAAAATTCAAAATGTGCTATTCTATTTTTATAGGAGAAATTGTATGGGCAAACTTGTTCAAGTAAACGATAAAAAAGTTATGTCAAACTCAAATTTTGTAAAAAATGCAGTTTTTTATAAAGATATGTTTGCTTTTTATGATGCCTACAATTTCATTGTTAACCAAAAACAAGAATCTCTTCCAAACTATTGTTTTTATCCAAATGGAAAAATGTGTTTGGAAGGCATCTGTCTTTTAATTCGCAACTATGCTTCTGAATTTGGTTTTGAATCAGTCAAGTTAACACTTGACTATTTAAAAGTGCTTTATTACACAATTGCAAGTTATTCCCAAGACGAAAATCTTCCAAGCAAAACATTGCTTAATATAGAGTTTGAACAATACAAAACTGCAAGTGCAAATCAAGAAAATGCTTTTCGAAAAGATTATGATAAAGCCAATGAAAAATATCTTCAAGCAAAAGCAGACTACGACAAATTCAATAGTAAAAAAGCAAACAACATTGTCACTTCAAAAATTTTAAATGCAGTTTCAATAATAATTTTAATTGCTGGAATAATGCTTGCCAGCATTCCGCTTACTGTATATTTTTGGGGAAATCTAAAACTCACTCAGGCAATTTTATATGCAGGAATCAGTGTTGTGTTTGGAATAATTTGTTTTGTAATAATGAAAGTTGCATCAAACAAACTTGAAACCAGTTCAAATGAAAGTGCATATATTCTTCAAAACAAAAAGAAAATAAAAGATGAATGTGAAAAAGAAAAACTCGCCATTCAAGATAAGTTTAATAGAGTGGCTGGCGAAAAATATGAATATAATAACAGCTTTGGAAATTTGCTCAGAAAGTATAGTGAACAAGTTTCACTTGAAGAAATTTTAAGAAAAGCGAGTGAATATAGACTTTTGTCATATAACCTAGTTCATGATATAAAAGCAATTTTTGTAAATCAACAAAGAGATGTAAAAGAAATCATGGAACTTTTGGACAGGGTTAATAGTGAAAATTATAAAAAACAATTTTCAGATATTTACTCAGAAATAAAAGAAAAAGATTGGCTATATTTTGATAATGAAGTCAGACTTGCATTTCTTAAAAGATTTGTAGATATTTCCGAAAAAACTTTTGATTGGAAAGTTGAGTCGCATGAAGAATTAGTAAATCCTTTTGGAATAGATATAAAAAATCTTTCAAAAGAAAAGATAGTATATTTAAAAGATAGAAATGGATTGTTTATTTCTTCTTCGCTAGATAAGTTCATGGGAACAAAATACATCAAAAATTTAAAAGAACTTGATATGGTAGATGTCAACAATCTTTCTAAAATCAGAAATTTAAAAATGGAATTTTCATCACACTTTTTCGATTATGAACAAACCAAACCTTTTAACAATTTGTTTTATAGTGAAAAGATTGAAGATGATGTAAAAATTTCCGATGAAATTTTGCAAAGAACTTCAAAAATCCCAACCTATGTTTTGGTAAAACTTAAATTAATTGAAAACAAACTTGGTTTAAGCAATTCAGACAATTCAGTAATTGCACAAATTTCAGAGTATTTGTCAAAGCATGAAGCAAACGAGTTCAATCTTGTTAATGACCCAACAAGAAAAAGTTATAGCGAACTTGCAGTCACAAAAGAAACAATCACAGTTGAAGACATTGATGACTATTCAGTTAAATATGATGTTGACGGAAATAGTTTTGTGGGATACAAACTTGCAACAGTATAAAAGCAGGCAAAAAGCCTGTTTTTTATTTTTAAAACGCATATCAAGTCATTTGATTTTTTCACCATGTTAATTTATAATAAATACGGGAGATGCTATGGTTAGTTTAGAACAATTACAAGATTTAAAAAATATGCAAATTCAAGTAGCACACTGTCTTTGACTCAGATAAATTAAGTAAAAGATTAAGCGAACTTGAAAAAGAAGAACAAAACCCTGCAATTTTCAGTGATATCTCAAAAATGAAAAAAGTAGGCATTGAAAAAAAATCAGTAGAACAAGTTTTAAATAAAATAAATCTAAGTGAAAAGCAAGTTGATGATTTGTTCGTTTTATATGATTTGTTGCAAATTGAAAATGCAAGTGAAGAAGATAAAAAAGGACTTGATGAAGATTATAAACTTGCGAAAAAAAATATTGAAAATTTATATAATGAAACATTATATTCAGGTGAGCATGATAATGTAGATGCGCTTATTGAACTTCATGCAGGTGCTGGCGGTGAAGAGGCTCAGGATTGGACGGAAATGTTAATGCGTATGTATTCAAGATATGCAGAAAAACAAGGTTTGAGCGTTAGAATTTTAAACTTTTTATATGGTGATGGAGCAGGATATAAAAGCGTAAGTTTGCTCGTTGAAGGCAACCATGCTTATGGAAATTTAAAATGCGAACGAGGCGTTCATAGACTTGTACGAATTTCACCTTTTGATGCCAACAAACGCAGACACACATCGTTTGCGAGCGTAGAAGTTTCACCAATCATTGATGACACAGATGAAATAAAAATAAACCCAGATGAAATCAAAGTTGACACATTTAGAAGCGGTGGAGCAGGCGGTCAGCACATCAACAAAACCGAGTCTGCTGTCAGAATCACACACATTCCAACAGGCATAATTGTGGCTTGTCAAAATGAACGTAGTCAAACACAAAACAGAGAATATGCCATGAAAATGCTCTATGCAAAACTTGCTGAAAAAGCCGAAAAAGAAAAGGAAGCTGAAAAACTAAAACAACTTGGTCAGCAAATGAAAATTGAATGGGGAAGTCAAATTCGTTCGTATGTGCTTTGTCCATACACAATGGTAAAAGACCATAGAACAAATTATGAACAAGGCGATGCAAATGCAGTTTTAGATGGTGAAATTCAAGAATTTATAACACAAAAACTTAAAATGGATAAACTAAAATAATGGGAGAAACAAATGAAAGTTTATAAATTTAAATGTAAAGATTGTGGCTCTAAAAGTTATGAAAAATTAGATGATCACACATACAAATGTAAGTATTGTGGACAGATTGAAGAAGTTTATTTAACTGATGAAAATGAAGAAAAAGTTGATAGTTCTCAAACTAATCAAGATGAAACAAATGAAAATAAAACCGAAACAAAATCAAAGTTTGCAAAAACTCTTGAAAATAAAGATGTAAGTTATGCCTTTGTAAAATTTATAATCTGTCTTGTGTTAGGGGCAATAGGCGTGCACAAATTCATGGAAGGCAAAATTTTTGTTGGGTTGATATACTTTTTCACTGGTGGACTTTTAGGTATTGGCTATATAATTGATTGTGTAAAAACAGGCTTGGATTTTATAAATATATATAACGAAAATAGAAATAAGGTCGAAATAAATGATTAAAAAAGATATATTAATTTTAGGCATAGAGTCCAGTTGTGATGAAACTTCTGTTGCAGTTGTCAAAAATGGTAGAGAAGTTTTGTCAAATGTGATTTCTTCGCAAATTGAAATCCATAAACTATATGGCGGAGTAGTTCCTGAAATAGCATCAAGAAATCATGTAATGAATATTGATGGAGTTTATAATGAAGCATTAAGCAAAGCGGGTGTCACAATCAATGACATTGATGCCATCGCCGTCACCTATGGAGCTGGGCTTCTTGGAGCACTCATTGTTGGAGTAAATTTTGCAAAGGCACTTTCCTATGCCACAAAAAAACCTCTTGTTGCAGTCAATCACATTGAAGGTCACATTGCAGCAAACTACATTGCACACAAAGACTTGCAACCACCATTTGCGTGTTTAATAGTATCTGGTGGACACACAGCACTTGTAGAAATGAAAAGTTATAATGAAAGAAAGTTGATTGGCACAACCACAGACGACGCCATTGGCGAAGCGTTTGACAAGGTTGCTCGTGAGTGTGGACTTGAATATCCAGGTGGGCCAAATGTCCAAAAACAAGCACAAAATGGAACACCTTGCATCAAGTTTGTAGACAACATAAATGCAAAAAAAGATACATTCAATTTTTCATATAGTGGTCTTAAAACTGCCGTAATAAACTACATTCACAATAAAAGGCAAAAAGGCGAAGAAATAAATGTTCCAGACATTTGTGCAAGTTTTGAAAATGAAGCCACAAACCAAGCTGTCGACAAGTCAATCATGGCAATTGAAAAATTAAATTTTGATAAAATAGTGCTTGCAGGTGGTGTTTCAGCAAATCTGAAATTGAGAGAAAAAATGCAAACTCAGGCAGAAAAAATCGGTGCAAAAGTATATTTCCCACCAATAAATCTTTGCACAGACAATGCCGCCATGATAGCCTCAGCAGGCTATTATAATTATATAAACAATAAAAGTATTGTCGACCCAAAAACACTTGTTCCAACAAGCAATATAGCCTTGTAAAAAGAAAAATCAAAGGAGAAAACTATGGATAAAAAACTCAATGTATATGTTGAAAGATGTCCGCAAAATCATCCATGCCCATCAGTGAAAGTATGCCCAGTTGGTGCACTTTCTCAGGTTGGAAACAACGCACCAACTGTTGATCACAAAAAATGTATAAAATGTGGAAAGTGTTCCAACTTTTGTCCAAAAAGAGCATTAGTATTAGAATAAATAAAAAGGAAAAATATTATGAAAAATTTACTTATCATTGGTGCAGGCCCAGCGGGCATATTCACTGCACTCGAACTCATTAAACAAAATGCAAAATACAATATCACACTTGTCGAACAAGGTCACGCCGTTGAAAAAAGAATGTGCCCAAAGTTCAAAACAAACGAGTGTGTTCATTGCAAACCATATTGCAACATCACATCAGGATTCAGTGGTGCAGGAGCGTTTAGTGATGGAAAATTGTCGCTCAAAGGCTATGAAGTTGGTGGCGACTTGCCAAAACTTTTAGGTGGCGATTTTGTTCAAAGTTTAATCAATTACACCGACAAAATATATCTCGAATTTGGTGCAGATGAAGAAGTTTCTGGTGCAGTCGAAACTCCTGAAATCAGAGAAATCAGAAAAAGTGCAACCATTGCAGGGCTCAAACTTGTTGATTGTCCAGTTCGCCATCTTGGCACAGAAAAGGCACATAATTTATATTATAGCATTGAGCAGTTTTTGATTAAAAATGGAGTAAAAATTTTGTTCGACACCAACTGTGATGACCTCATTGTAGAAGATGACGAATGTAAGGGTGCAATCATAAATGGTGAAAAATTCTTTGCAGACAAAACAATCGTAGCCACTGGCAGAAAAGGTGCAGATTGGCTTGAAAATATGTGTAGAAAACACAATGTTGACCGTGAGGCAGGCGTCGTAGATGTCGGTGTTCGTGTCGAAGTCAGAAACGAAGTCATGGAAAAGGTAAATAATGCCTTGTACGAATCAAAACTTGTGGGTTATCCAGAACCTTTCAGAAACAAGGTTAGAACTTTCTGTCAAAACCCAGGTGGATTTGTAGCACAAGAAAATTATGACAACGACCTTGCTGTCGTAAATGGACATAGCTTCAAAGAACTTAAATCAAACAACACCAACGTAGCACTTTTGTGTTCACACAGATTCACATATCCGTTTGATGACTCAATTGCCTATGCAAGAAAGATTGGCGAAATGTGCAACATGCTTGGTGACGGACACATCTTGGTTCAAAGACTTGGCGATATAAAGGCAGGCAAAAGAACATGGCAAGATGAACTTGATAGAACAAACTTAACACCAACCTTAAAAGACGCAGTTGCGGGTGACATCACTGCTGGAATCCCATATAGAACAATGATATCAATCTTAAATTTCATTGAACAACTAGACAAGGTTGTGCCAGGATTTGCAAGTGACGAAACACTCTTGTATGCCCCAGAACTCAAATTTTATGGCAACAGAATCAGAATGGACGAAAACTTAAACACAAACGTCAAAAACTTGCATTGCCTTGGTGATGCCAGTGGTTGGACTCGTGGACTCATGATGGCAAGTGCAATGGGTGTCCATATGGCAAGAAAACTTTCAAAGCAAGATAACGATAATGTTTAACAATCAAAACTCGACAAAAAAAATATAAAACAAAAAGCAAAACCTAAAAGCAGGTTTTGTTTTTTATTGACAATTTATTTTATTTATATAAAATATATATTAGTTTAATACCTAATTTTTTAGATATTTATCATTAAATATTGGTTTTTTTCTATTGACAGTGGATTTTTTGTGTGTTATTATAATTAAGCACCAATCCACTCGGGTAGGTGTTAATTTTTTGAGGAGAAAAATTATGAGAAACAGAATTACTTTGGAATGTACTGAATGTAAAAACAGAAACTATGATAGTTACAAGAACAAAAAGAATGATCCTGATAGACTAGAATTCAAAAAATACTGTCCAGTATGCAAAAAGCATACAATTCATAAAGAATCTAAGTAGTAGGAGAATATAATGGCTAAGAAAAATAAAAAGCCTACAAATGAAAATTCTGAAATGGAAAAATCTGACGAGGTTTTAACAGCAGTAAGCAAAAAGCAACTTAAAGCCGAAAGAAAGAATAAAGAAAAAAATTCAGAAGTAGTAAACAAAAAGAATAAAAAGAAAGCGAAAAATGAAAAGCCAAAAAGACACCATGTGAAAGAAATTTTTTCAGAACTTAAAAAGGTGAATTGGCCATCATTCAAAACTGCATGCAAACAAACAGGTGCGGTATTGGTAGTTGTCGCTGTTTTTATGCTTGTAATTTTAGGAATTGACTCTTTGCTTGGTTGGATTATTAGTCTTATCGTTAATATTTAAAAAAAATTTAGTTTAGAGCAAATATCAATGCTTGTAAACAAAAGGAATGATTATGATAGATTCATCAAAATTAGACGAGCCAAGATGGTATGTTCTTCACACCTTCACTGGCTATGAAAATATGGCGGTTGACAACCTAAATAAATGTATTGTAAAAAACAATTTGCAAGACTATATAATGGAAGTCAAAGTCCCAATGGAAACAGTTATCGAAGAAGGCAAAAATGGAAAAAAGAAAGCCGTTGAAAGAAAACTTTTCCCTTGCTATATTTTAATAAAAATGAGATACACCGACAGTTTGTGGCACACAATCGTAAACTCTCGTGGTGTAACAGGTTTCGTAGGTCCACAAGGACGTCCACTTCCTCTCACTGATGAAGAAGTAAAGAAAATGAAACTTGAACCAGTTGTTGTAGACATCAAAGTTGAAGTTGGTCAACAAGTGCAAGTCATCGATGGTGCACTCATCGGACAAATCGGAAGAGTAATAAGCGTAGATGCTGAAACTCAAAGATGTAAAGTTGAAATCGAAATGCTTGGAAGGGCAACTACTGTTGAAGTAGAGTTCTCGCAAATCGAAATCATCGGTTAATTTCCAAAAATAATCATTGAGATATAATCATTTTTGAAAATTAATATAAATAGATAAAGATAAATTTGGTATACACGGGCTTGCCGTCCGTTTATATATAGCGGGAGAGATAAAATTTTATAGTGTCTCAATTAAACCGCGTTATTCTAGAAAGAATAAAGGAGAAAGTTATGGCAGCAAAAAAGAAAATTAAAGCAGTCGTAAAAATCCAAATTCCTGCTGGAAAAGCAACCGCTGGTCCTCCAATCGGTTCAAGTCTTGGACCTCATGGAATCAACATCGGTCAATTTGTAAAGGATTTTAACGCACAAACAGCATCACAAGATGGTCTCGTAATTCCAGTTGTAATGACAATTTACGAAGATAGAAGTTTTGAGTTCATCTTGAAAACCCCACCAGTTGCAGTTCTCATCAGAAGAGAATTGAAACTCGAAAAAGGAAGTGGTGTTCCAAACAAAAATAAAGTCGGAAAACTCACCCAAGAACAAGTTAAGAAAATCGCAGAAATCAAAATGCCAGATCTTAACACAAAGAGCCTTGAATCAGCAATGTCAATGGTTAAAGGTGCAGCACGTTCAATGGGCGTAACAGTTGAGGAATAAGGGAGGCAGAAAAAGTATGAAACACGGAAAAAATCATGTAAATGCCTCTAAAAAAATCGAGGCTGGAAAATTATACGAAGTTGCTGATGCACTTTCACTTGCAATTGAAACAGCAACAGCAAAATTTGATGAAACAATCGAAATCCATGTACGTTTAGGCGTAGACCCACGTTCAGCAGATCAACAAGTTCGTGGCTCAGTAGTTCTTCCAAACGGAACTGGAAAAACTGTAAAAGTTCTTGTAATCGCAAAAGGTGACAAGGCTGATGCAGCAAAAGAAGCAGGTGCAGACATTGTTGGCGGTGAAGAAATCGTTGACAAAATCATGAAAGAAGGCTGGCTTGACTTCGACACATGTATCACAACTCCAGACATGATGGGTGTAGTTGGTAGATGTGCTCGTGTTCTTGGACCAAGAGGCTTAATGCCAAACCCAAAGAGCGGAACAGTAACAATGGACGTAGCAAAAGCAATCAAAGATATCAAAGCTGGTAAAGTTGAATATCGTGTAGATAAATTTGGTATCGTTCACGCCGCAATTGGAAAAAAGAGCTTCGGAACAGAAAAACTTGTTGAAAACTATGAAACTTTTGTTGAAGCAATCGTAAAAGCAAAACCACAAGCAGCAAAAGGACAATACATCAAGTCAATCAATGTTGCAAGTACAATGGGACCTGGAATCAAAGTTATTTACAGAGTTAAATAAATTTCTAAAATTTTTAAATATAAAAAAAAGACAGGGCTTGATGCCTTGTCTTTTTTTGTGCCTTTTTCAAAGCACCAAATTCAAAAATTATAAAACGAGTTCACATAATCACCTTTCAGCTAATGACTACGTGATTGGTAAGCGTGTGAGTATTAGATGCTTACAATCATATATGTCATGCACTCAAAATAACTTGCTCACTTTTTTTAAAAAAATTTTATTTTTTTTTAAAAAGTTTAAAAAGTTAAATTTTTAGTCTTCCAACCCCAACAAATAGTCAGTTGTAACGCCAAAATATTTGGCAATCAAAATAAGCTGACTGCCTTTAACATCAGCTTTTTCATTCTCCCAACGACAAAGAGAAGATGCGCCCAAACCAATCGCTTTTGATAATTGATGTAATGATAACCCTTTTTCTTCTCTAAGTTCCTTTAATCGTTCTGCAAATTTATCCATAACCTTCACCTTATAAGATTATTATATTCCTAAACAGGAATTAAATATTTGACATACCTAATTAGGCACAATATAATAATTTTATTCCTGATTAGGAATAAGGAGAAAATAGATGATAGATTTAAAAGAAATAATAAAGTGGGATTTCGGAAAAAGAAAGTTAGGAGGAGAGAAAAAAGAAATAGTAGATAAATTGGTAGATATAGGAAAAGAGTTAGAAAGCACGCTAAACGAAAAGCAAATGAAACTATATTTTGAAATAGATATGTTAAGAGGAGAATACTTAGTAAGCGAAGAAGACGAGTTAATAGACTACATAATAGAACTATATCAAACAATATTAGTAAAAAAGTGACACGGGTTCACTAAAATTGCAAAAAAAGGTGTTATACTAAGTGTGAGCACGGAGGGGTGGGTGTTTGTTAAGAGGGAGGGTATAAATTTTAAAATACAAGCAAAGAAAAAACTAAATAAAAAAAAGATAGGTGATTGCCTATCTTTTTTATTAATTACCTTTTTGAGCAAGCAATGCTTCAATGTTTTCCAAACTGCCATATTTTTTCAAAATTTCTTTAAGTTCATTTGAACGTATAACAAGTTCAGCAATGTCAGTGGTTGGTTTAATAATTTTTTTATATTTCTCAGGAATATTATCAAAATTATCATGAAGAATTTTTTCTTGCAAATCTGCTCTTTGATTTAAATAGTTTCTTTTATTTCCAAGCAAATTTTCCTGAATGTCTTGATTAATAACATCTAATGCGTTTGAACCAATACTTTCACAATAAGCCTTAAATTCATCAAAATTAAATTTTGGTTGACTGTTAAAGCGTTCAACATATTCTTGGTGGTGAAATTCTCTGATTGCAATACCTTTTGTGTCATAAGGGTTATCTTGATAAAGATAAATTTCAAGTGCGTCATTGTCGCCAAAAAGAAGTGAAAAATCAGAGCAAGTAACATCAAGTGCAGAAACATTTCCAGTTTCATCTTTAATTCTGTCAAAATAAACCATTTCATATTTTTTGAAAAAGTTTCTAATTTCCTCGTCAGAAAGTTTGCTCACAAAACTAGTATTCAAAAGCTCAGAAAAACTAGGTTCTCTATTTTGTGAAGAACCTTCTGCAACATAAGAATTTCTTTCAGCACTAATAGCTTCTGCTGAAACTTTTGAAACGTTTTTGCTCATAAAAACCTCGAAATAATACAATAAGTTATATGCTAAATTGACATAAAAATATGCAATTTCATTTTAAACTACCTGATTATAGCATATAAAATAGGCTATTTCAATACCCTTTTTAAAAATTTTTTGAAAAATGTTGACTTTTTTTTTATAATAGGTATAATATTCATTGTTAAGAAAATCAGTGCCTAAGACGGCAAGTGGGTTCGCCCTTAATATCTTGTCCAGGAACAAATCGTAATAAAATTTTATTGCCTTATGTTCCTTTTTGCGAGCATAAGGTTTTTTTAATACTTCACACTAAACAAGGAGGTATATATGTCAGCAAATTTTGAAAATAAGAAAGTAGTTGTAAGCGAAATCGAAGAATATGCAAAAAATGCAAAATCAATCGTTCTTGTTGACTATCGTGGTGTAACAGTTTCTCAGGCAACTGAACTCAGAGACACAGTTAGAGCCGCTGGTGGAACATACAAGGTTTACAAAAATCGTCTTATGAAAATTGCCTTTGAAAAACTTGGAATTGAATTTCCAGCAAGTGATTATGAAGGCACAACTGCTGTGTTGTTTCATGAAACTGACGAAGTTGCTCCTGCTAAAATTGCACTTGATGGCTCAAAGAAATATGGTGCTTTAAAACTTAAATCTGGTTATGTTAGTGGAAAATATTATAACACTAATGAAATCATAAGTTTAGCAAGCATTCCATCAAGAGAAGTTTTGGTTGCTCAACTTCTTGGGCTTCTTACAAATCCAATGCGTTCACTTGCTGTTAGCATCAGTGAAATTGCAAAAAAGAATGCGTAAACACACAGAATTATAATAAAAAAATAAAAAAGAAAAAAACAAAAATTAATTTTTAAGGAGAAAAATTATGGCAGATGTTAAAAAATTTATTGAAGATATCAAATCAATGACAGTTGTAGAACTTAACGAACTCGTTAAGGCTATTGAAGAAGAATTTGGAGTTTCTGCTGCTGCAATGGCAGTTGCTGCTCCTGCTGCTGGTGGTGCTGCTGCCGCAGAAGAAGAAAAGAGCGATTACACAGTTGTACTCAAAGATGTTGGTGCAAACAAAATCGCAGTTATCAAAGTTGTTCGTGAAATCACAGGACTTGGCCTTGCTGAATCAAAAGCAATGGTTGACAACGCTCCAAGCACAATCAAAGAAGGCGTCGCAAAAGAAGCTGCTGATGAAATGGTTGCTAAATTCAAAGAAGCAGGCGCAACAGTAGAATTGAAGTAATTTTAGAAAACATTTGTGTGAAGTTAAGACAGGCATATTGGCCTGTCTTTTTTTGTAAAAAAATCATTGTTACACATTTATTAGTTTGTAAATTCAATTTTTGATATGTTATACTTTCCTTAGGTATTATTATGGATTTAATTCAAGAAATGCTTCAAGATGAAAAAATAACAAGTCAATATGAAGCAATCGACAAAGTCAACACTGCACCTGCAAACCATGGAATGAAACACATTCATGGTGTTGTTGAATTAGCAGATAAATTTGGTAAAGCCTTAAATTTGACAGATAGAGAATTGTTAATTTTAAAAGTATGTGAAATTTTGCACGACATAGGTCAGGTTGAAGGAAGGGAAAACCATGGTTTAAAATCAAGAAAGTTTGCAGAAGAATATTTGCCAGAAAAAAATATTTTTTCTCAAAACGAACTTGATTTAATTTATGATTGCATAGAATTTCACGATGAATGCAAAGATTATAGTAAACTCAAAACAAAAATGGCATATATCGTGAATGTTGTTGATAAACTTGATTTCACCAAAACAAGGTTAGAAGATTTTGCATTTGAAAGATTTGGCTATTCAGAATACCAAGACATTGACCACTTAGAATTTGAATGTGAAAATAAAATTTTCAAAATCAAAATAAAAACAATAGAAAATCCACAAATTGTTACAGAAGAAAGACTGTTTTCAAGAAACTTGTTTGCGAAAGGCATGAGAGTTTTTAAAATGTTTTGTTTATACTTTGGATTTAATCCAGAAGTTTGGCTTGATGACCAACAGATGGATTTAAATAAAATAAAAGACGATGTAATCGTTGATAGGTAAAAAGGAAGGTGGAAATGGAAATTGTTAATTCAAAATCAAAGTTGATTGAAAAAATCATGATGTGGACAGCTATTGCAATGTTAGTATTAGTTGCAGGTCTCAGCATATTTTATTATCTAAATCAAAGTTCAAGACTTTTCAGTGACTTTGCAGAAACATTATCATATTGTATTTCAAAAAATCCTTATAACGGAGTAGACGGAATTCATTCAATTTATCCACCATTCGCATTTTTACCATTTTATTTGTTTGCACTCATTTGCAAAAAACCATTAAGTTTGTATGTAAATGGAGAAATGAATCTTGAAGCGCTTGTAAAATCTCCAACCTACATTGTAAGTTTCATTTTGTTCTATGCAATTTGCTTGGCATTGGTTTTATTTTTAACTGCAAAAATTAGTAAGTTTAAAGGCAAAAAACTTGCATGGCTATTAATTATCGTTGCAACATTTGCACCAGTTTTATACATCTTTTTTAGAGGAAACAACATCATTGCAGCATTAATTTTTGTAATGTTATTCTTCTGGCTTTATAATAGTGAAAAGAGATGGCAAAGAGAAATTGCAAATCTTTGTCTTGCTTGTGCAATAGCAATAAAAATTTATCCAATTGTAATAGTTCTCTTCTTTATAAAAGATAGAAGATTCTTAGATATGCTTAAAACAATTTTATATTCACTTGTTTTATTGTCCATTCCATTCTTATTAATTGAAGGTGGGTTTGGAAACATTAAACATATTTGGGAAAACTTCACAAAATTCAATTCAGGTGAAGGTAGAAATGAAGCGTGGTCAAACATTTCATTTGATTCACTTGCATCAAAAATAGCAGAATTTTTTGGACTTTTTGGAATTGTAACTGGTGGAATTTATTCAATTTTAAGTAAACTTTTCAGATTTGGAATGTTAATAACCACAATCGTTGTATTCATATTAGCAAAGAAATCTAAAAAACAAATGCAAAGTATATTGCTTGCACTTTTAACTTATGAATTATTTATGGGAGTTTCTTATGCTTACACACTTTCATTCTTAATAGTTCCTCTTACAATGTATCTTATGGATTTTGAAAATTTATCAAAACTTGATAAGTGGTTCTATGGAATTTGTTTTGCAGTGATTGCTGTTCCAGCCCAAGCATGCTTCTCATTCTTCTTCCTTTCTCAAATTGCCTGTGCAAGTTTGCTTATCAAATGTTATATTGATTTAATAAATGATTTTAAAGAAAACAGAAAACTCAAACTCGCATCTGCATCAGAAAGTGAAACTTCATCATCGCAAATTGATGAGAAAAAAGAAGAACCAGTAAATGTTGAAGTTAAAGAAGAAAAGAAACCTGTAAAAAAAGTAGATTCAAAATCTTCTGCTGAAAAATCAAGTGTAACCAGAAAAAATCAACCAAAAAATCTGTAAAAAATAATATTAAACGAAGCAATACGCTTCGTTTTTTTTGTTACATATTTATTTAACAAAATTTTTTATAAGTGTTATAATACCATCAAGGTGAAAATAATGGGATTTAAAGATAAACATGAATGCTGGTGTGGAAGTGGTGAACCTTATGAAACTTGTCATAAAAACTTTGATAAGAAGTTGAATGAATTTAAAAAGAAAAAGTGTATACTTCCGCCAAAAAAATTAATAAAAAATAAAAAACAAATTGAAGGAATAAGAGAAGCCAGCAAAATAAATACAATGATTTTAGATGCTGTTGAAAAACAAATATGTGTTGGTATGACGACTGAACAAATAGACCAAATTGTTATGAGTGAAACAAAAAAACTTGGTGGAATCCCTGCATGCTTGGGATATGAAGGATTTCCAAAATCAGTTTGTACATCTGTAAATGGTGTAGTTTGCCATGGTATACCAAGCAAAAAAGTTGTTCTTCGTGAAGGGGATATAGTGAATGTTGATTGCACTACAATAGTAAATGGTTATTATGGTGATAGTTCTCGTATGTTTAAAATCGGCAAAGTTAGTGATAACGCCAATAAACTTGTAAATGTAACAAAAGAATGCTTAGACCTTGCTGTTAGCAAAATTAAACCATATTCTCATCTTGGTGACATTGGTTATTGGGTTAGCAAACATGCAAGAGAAAATGGCTATTCAGTTGTTAAAGAACTTGGTGGACACGGGGTTGGACTTGAAATGCATGAAGACCCATTTGTTAGTCATCTTGGAAAACTCGGACAAGGCATGATACTTGTTCCAGGAATGGTGTTTACAATTGAACCTATGATAAATGAAGGTAGAGCAGGTGTTTTGATTGATGAAAATGATGGATGGACAATTTACACCGAAGATGGTTCACTTTCTGCTCAGTGGGAATATACCTTGCTTATGACCGAAACTGGTCTTGAAATTTTAGCAAAATAATAAAAATAAATTATTGACAAATATCATTGTTGTAATATAATCTATTTATATCACGGAGGAAAAATTTATGAAATTAGGTCTCACAAGTTTTGGTAAGTTAGTTAGATTCAAAGGTTTGCCAAAAACACATGGAATGGCATTAAGTGAAGAAGAAATTGAAACTTTCAACAACATGTATGATGCTTTGGCAAAGGAAGAAAATAGTAAAGAAGAAACTGAATCAAAAGGATTAGTTCAAGAATAGTTTAAAAAGTGGTTTATTCCACTTTTTTTGTTTGTTTTAATTTGTTATAATAATTTTATAAAATAATTGTGGAGAAAATTATGGATTTAAAAGAAATGCAAAAAAGAGCATGGGACAATAAAGTTAAAAAAGGTTTCAACACCACCAATGTTTATCAAGAGTTTTGCTATTTATATGGTGAAATAGGCGAAGCTTATGAAGCCTTTATCAAAAAGCATGATGACCTCGGTGGCGAACTTGCAGACATTGCATTGTATTTGCTTGGGCTTTCAGAAATGCTTGGATTTAATCTTAAAGATGAAATAGAAAAGAAAATAGAAATTAATGAACATAGACAATATGTAAATGTCAATGGAGTTTTGGTTAAAAAAGATAGTGAAGACGACCTAAAAGGTGATAAATAAAATTATCAATATTGACAAATAATTTTGTGAAGTTTATAATTAGGTCATAATAAAAAAAAGAGTGGAATATAGCAGATTTAGAACAATTACAAAAATTAAATGAGGATAAGTTGCAAGAGTTAGTTGATGTAATAGTAAGTATAGCTCCAGAATATTTAGCTCTAGATATTGTGGAAAATAGTCAAGAATTTATTAAAACAAGGCTTTTGACCCAGTTAAAAGAGAGTTAAAATATTTATGGAAAAAGAATAGGAGCATTAGCAAGCATTTGTGGATATATAAATGCATATGAAACTATTTTTGAATCTAAGAAAGGTAATACAGACAAGTCTCTTGAAATGTTTAATAATTTTTCAAAGAAAGATGCTAAAAATGGCACAGAAGTAGATTATTTGCATGTAATTTTTCATGAGTCAAAATATGCTGATAAGTTTATATATCAACATTTACAAAATATGGTTAACGTTGGGGAACTTCCAGAAAAAATTGAAAAAATTGAAAAGACAATTACCGAAAGAATTGCAAGTTTAAAACAAAAAGAATTGCTTGCATCTCAATTATCAGACAATTCAGGTATGGCATCAGGCTCAGTTGGTGCACAACCAAATAATGGTTAATAAAAATAAAAACACTGCAATTTGCAGTGTTTTATTTTTGTTTAAATTTATTTTCCTTCAACAAGTTCAATAGCATGAGCAATTTGCTCTTTAACATTTTTCTTGCCAGCTTTGTTGTAATCTCTTTGGTCAAAATATTCTGGGTGAGTGGCAAGTGCTTCACGAACACCAGCAGTGTGAGCCAAACGAAGGTCTGTGTCCATATTAATTTTGCATATTGCGGTTTTAGACATTTTCTTAATATCTTTTTCAGAAATGCCTTGACTCTTTTTAATTTCGCCACCAAACTTAATGATTGTTTCAACCCATTTTGCTGGGACGGTTGAACTTCCATGAGCAACAAGAGGAACTTTTGAAATTGCTTTGTGAACATTTTCAATAACCTTATATTGAATAACAGGTGTAGAAATAGATTTGTTCACGCCGTGTGCTGTTCCAATAGAAATTGCTAAACTGTCAACACCAGTTCTTGTAACAAAATCCTTTGCTTCTTCTGGGTCAGTGAAACTTTCTGTGTCACTGTGAATCATGTCTTCTGTTCCAATAATTTTTCCAAGTTCAGCTTCAACAGTAACATTTCTTGCATGAGCATATTCAACTACTTTTTTTGTAACTTTAACATTTTCTTCATATGGAAGAGCAGAACCATCAAACATAACGCTGGTGAAACCTGCATTGATTGCATCTTTGCAGGCCTCAAAACTTTTGCCATGGTCAAGGTGTAGAGCGATTTTATTTTTGTAGTGTTTGCTTGCAGTTTCAACAATTGCGTGAATGTAATCATATCCTGCATATTTGCCAGCACCCTCAGAAACAGAAATAATGATTGGAACATTCATTTCTCCTGCAACTTCTGCAACAGCTTGTGCAGATTCCATATTGCACACATTAAATGCTGGGATTGCATAACCGTTTTTAAGTGCATCAGATAACATTTTTTTTGTATTTACAAGTGTCATAAATTTAACCTACCTTATATAATATCTATATATAATTATAAAGAATTAATATTTTTTGTAAACAAATAAATTATGTTTGATTTATTTTTTTGATTAGGTTAAAATCAAATTGTAAAATATTAATAAAAAGGAGATTTTTATGGCAAATATAAAAGTTGCAATAAATGGATTTGGAAGAATTGGAAGACTTGCTTTCAGACAAATGTTTGGTGCAAAAGGATATGAAATTGTAGCAATCAACGATCTCACAAGCCCAAAAATGCTTGCTCATTTGCTCAAATATGATTCTGCACAAGGACCATATGAACTTGCAAGCAAAGTTAAATCATCAGAAGAAGGCGAAACCGAAGGTTGGATTTCAGTTGCTGGAAAAAAGATTAGAATTTATGCAGAGAAAGATGCTGCAAACTGCCCATGGAAAAAATTGGGTGTTGATGTAGTTTTGGAATGTACAGGTTTCTATACATCAAAAGAAAAATCAATGGCTCACATCAATGCTGGTGCGAAAAAGGTTATCATTTCTGCACCTGCTGGCAAAGATTTACCAACAATCGTTTATTCAGTAAATGAAGATACATTAAAAAAATCAGACACAATCATTTCTGCTGCAAGTTGTACAACCAACTGCTTAGCACCAATGGCAAAAGCACTCAATGATAAATATCCAATTGAGTCAGGAATCATGACAACAGTTCATGCTTACACTGGCGACCAAATGCTTCTTGACGGTCCACACAGAAAAGGTGACCTTAGACGTGCAAGAGCAGCTGCTGCAAACATTGTTCCAAATTCAACAGGTGCAGCAAAAGCAATCGGTTTAGTTATTCCAGAACTTGATGGAAAACTCATTGGTTCTGCTCAACGTGTTCCTGTAACAACAGGTTCAACAACAATTCTCATTGCTGTTGTAAGAGGCAAAGATGTAACTGCTGAAAAGATTAATGCTGCAATGAAAGCAAAAGCATCTGATTCATTTGGTTACAACACAGACCCAATCGTTTCATGTGATATCATTGGAAGCACCTATGGTTCAATCTTTGATGCAACTCAAACAATGGTAACAAAAGTTGCAGACGATTTGTATCAAGTTCAAGTTGTTGCTTGGTATGATAATGAAAATTCATACACATCACAAATGGTTAGAACAATCAAATATTTTGCAGAACTTAAAAAATAGAATAAAATATAGATAAAAAGCACAGGAAATTTAATTTCTTGTGCTTTTTTTATGTTTTAAAATAAATTTACTTATACAAAATTATATGGTATACTTTAAACTAGTTAATGTAGGATATGGTGGGATTATGAGTAGATGTCCAAGATGTGCGTCTGAAATAACAAAAAATATGAAAAAATGTCCAAGATGTGGACTTCCTGTTGATGGAATGAATTTTTCTGCTGATGAAAATCAAGAAGAAATTGTTGAAACAAAAAAACTTACAAAAAATGAAATTAAGGCTAGAAACAAAGCAAAAAAAGAACAAAGAAAACTTGAAAAGAAACAGAGAAAAGAACTTGAATCTAAAAGTGACACAGACTTCTCTCAATTTGCAACAAATAGTGAAAAAGTTTATAGTGATGATGAAATTGTTGCAGGTGAAGATGTTAGGTCAATTTTAAAAAATAGACAAAATAGCAAAAGGAAAAAACAATCTGTTCCTGAGTTTCAACTCGACGAAAATGGTGAGTTTAATATTGATACAAAAGATGTTGAACTTGTTGGCGAAGAAACAGGAAGAATGATTGATGAAAAATATAGTAATTCATATTCTGTTAAAAAGGCTCGTGGAGATTATAGACCACCAAAAATCAAATGGTGGGAATTATATAAATTTGCTGATCGTTCATTTGCTCGCAGAAAAATAAAAAAAGAAGTAAATAAAGCAGCAAAAATAAAACCAGATTTCATAAAAAAATGGAAATTACTTCTTCTTGCAATTTTCTTTGGTTGGTGTGGTGCTCACAATTTTTATGCAAAAAATAAAAAGAAGGGTTGGGTATCAATCATTTTCATGGCAATTTCTGTCACCGTAATTGGTCTTGGAACAAAGTATTGGTTTTTTGCAAGCATCAGTACTTCAATTGGTGGCTTTGCAGGATTCATAGTCATGTTTATTTGGATAACTGATATTATTAGCATAATATTTAATAGCTTTAAATATAGAATTCAAAAAGAAGAATTTATTTTTAATATGAACATTGAAACCCGTGCAAAACTTGGTGAAAAATATATTGATTTAGATTTATATAAAAAGCCTTGGTGGGTTAGATTTAATGTTTGGTGTAAACGCAAAAAGCGTGACTTTGATGAATGGAAACATGATAGACGTCAAGCCATGATTGATAAAGAAAAACGCAAACTTGCAGAAAAAGAAAAGATAGAAAAAGAAAATGAAATGAGCAAAGAAGATTTAGAAGAACAAGAACTTTTAAAATCTCTTCGTTCATTTGAAAATGATGAAGAAAATTCTGAGACTGTCGAAGTAGAAAATACTAAAACAAAATCTAAGAAAAGAAAACAAGATAAATCGGTTCAAGATGTAAGTGAGGAAGTTTCTAATAACGAAAATTCTCAGAAAGAAATAAAAGTAAAATCAGAACCAAAACTCAAAGTAAAAACAAATAAATCAAAAAACAAAAAATAAGGACTCAAAATGCAATCAAACACTTTTGATGAAAACATTAATAGCAAAAACAAAACAGTCGTCGTCGGAATTAGTGGCGGGGTAGATTCTTCTGTTGTTGCACTTTTGCTTAAAAATCAAGGGTATAATGTTGTTGGTCTTCACATGAAAAATGCAAATGGTGAAAGTGAAGAAGATGACATAAAAATGATTGAGTCACTTGCTGAAAAAATAGGTATTAATTTTGTTGTCAAAGAATATGACGATGAAATGCAAAAAGTGAAAGATTATTTTGAAAATGAATATTTTTCAGGTCGAACTCCAAATCCTTGTGTAATGTGCAATAAATGGGTTAAGTTTAAACCTTTTATTGATTATGCAGATGAAATTGGAGCAGACTTTTTTGCAACTGGTCACTATGCAAATATTGAAAGATTAGGGGATAAAATATATCTAAAACGTGCAGAAGATTTGCTTAAAGACCAATCATATTTTTTAAATCAACTATCTCAAAATCAACTAAACAAAGCAATGTTTCCGCTTGGAAAATTGACAAAAGAACAAGTCAAAAAAATAGCACAAGAAAACAATCTCATAATGGCAAATAGAAAAGAAAGTTATGATGTTTGTTTTTTAGGCAATCAAAAACTTGGTGATTATATATATAAAATAGATAAGCAAAAATCTGGCGACATTGTTGATGATGTAACAGGCAAAGTTGTTGGAAAACATCAGGGTTTGTCAAAGTTTACAATTGGACAACGCAAGGGGCTTGGAATTGGTGGCGGTCATGGACAAACTGGTGATTGTTGGTTTGTTGTTCGTAAAGATGTAAAAAATAATAAATTGTATGTTGCACAAGGAGATGATGACAAACTCTATTCAGATGCACTAATCTCTAATAATTTTAATTGGATACCAGAAATTCCTAGCCAAAAAGAATTTGAATGCACAGCAAAATTTAGATATCGTCAACAAGACCAAAAAGTTAAAGTAAAGATTAATGATGATGGCTCGGTTTATATTGAGTTTGCAGAAAAGCAAAGAGCAATTACAACTGGTCAGTATGTTGTTTTATATAAAGAAGATGAAAATAGTAAATATGACAACTGTCTTGGTGGCGGTTCAATAGATAAAGTAATAAAAAATGGTAAGATAATAGAAATATAATTTTAGAGGTCTTATATGAATATCATTGTTAATGTTATTATAAAACAAGAAAATAAAATTTTAATGGTTCAAGAAAATTGGGGAAATGTAAAAGGAATGTGGAATTTTCCCGCAGGAAGACTTGATGAGGGTGAAAATATTTTTGATGGGGCAATTCGTGAGTCAAAAGAAGAAACAGGTTTTGATGTTAAACTCACTGGAATTGTAAACATTCAAAATGTTGTTTATGATGACAGACATGTTATTCACGTATGCTTTTCTGCTGAGATTGTTGGTGGAAGCATTGCATTTGACCCAGCAGAAATTAGTGATGTAAAGTATATTGATATTAATGAACTTTTGAGTATGTCAGACTCTGTGCTTCGTGGTGGAGACACAAGAAAGGAAACCATTAAAAAAGTACAAAATGAAAACATACTTCCATTAAGCATCATTACAAATTATAATTATAAATAGAAGTATAGATTATGGAGGCAGAAATGAAATCAATAGTTTTAACAGGAATAAAACCAACAGGAACTCCTCATATAGGAAACTATGTTGGTGCAATAAAACAAGCAATTGAAATGAGTGAAAATTCAGAATATGATAATTTTTATTTTATTGCAGATTATCATTCATTAAACGCACTCAAAACGAGTGAAGAACTTAAAACATATACAAAAGAACTTGCTTGCACATGGCTTGCTTGTGGACTTAATCCAGAAAAGGTGGTTTTTTATAGACAAAGCAGAATTCCAGAAACCACAGAACTTTGTTGGATTTTAATGAATGTAACACCAAAAGGTTTAATGGATAGAGCACATGCCTACAAGGCTTCCGTTCAAGCAAACCTAGAAAAGGGTGCAGATGCTGATGACGGCGTGAATATGGGACTTTATAATTATCCTATATTAATGGCTGCGGACATATTGCTTTTTAATACAAAATTTGTTCCAGTCGGTCAAGACCAAAAACAGCATGTTGAAATGGCAAGAGATATTGCTAAGTATTTTAATAAAAAGTATGGCTATACTTTTGTTGTTCCACAAGAAAAAATTCAGGAAGAATCAGCAACACTTCTTGGACTTGATGGAAGAAAAATGAGCAAAAGTTATGGAAATCAAATTCCTTTGTTCTGTGATGAGGGCACTCTCAAAAAATTAATATCAAGCATAAAAACTGATAGTTCACTTCCAACTGAACCAAAGAGTACAAATTGTGTTTTGTTTGATTATATCAAAGTTTTTGGTTCACCAGAAAAAATTAATGAAATGGAAAAAAGATTTGCAGAAGGAATTTCTTGGGCTGATGCAAAAAAAGAACTTTTTGAAATGGCTAATGAATATATCAAACCTATGCGTGAGAAATATAATTATTATATGGAACATTTTGATGAAGTTGAAAGTTTGTTAAAACTTGGTGAAGAAAAAGCAAGAGTGATTGCGAAAGAAACTCTTGAAAGAGCAAGGAAAGCTGTTGGTGTTATAGATTAATTTTAATTGCCATACATTTATGGCAATTTTTATTTTCAATAAAAATATTGAAATTTATATATAATTTGTTATAATTAAAGCACAAATCAAAAAGGGGAAATTTATGTCAGAACTTTTAAAAGCTGCTGTTGATGATGAAGGGCGTTACACACTTTGTAATGCAACTTTTTATAATATTAATGATTTTAATGAATTTGGAACTTATGGTTTAAATGACGGCTATGGGAAATATTTTACAATTAAATTAGATTTAAGCAATTATGGTGATGAAGAATATTCAAAAATCAGGCAACTAGTAAAGAAACTTTGTGGGCTTAATTATGAAGTTAAGGTGAATATCAATGCCATTGGCATGAATTTCACAGAACAAGATTTTGATAATTTTATTGATTTTGAAGATGAATTAAAACAGGTTGATGCACAGTTTCATTTTTCTGAGTATTCAAAAGAATTCACAATAGAAGAAACTTTGAACGCATATGTTAAAGCAAAAGAATTTATTGACCATTTAAAAAGTTCAGAGTTCACGCCTCTTGAAAAATATATAGCAATATATAATTATGTATCCTCATTTGCATATAATGGCGAAATGGAAAACTCTATGACCAGTAGAACAATCATAGGAACACTTAACAGTGATGAAATTGTTTGTGTGGGATATTCTGAACTTTTAAAGTATATGTGTGAATCAGTTGGCATTGAGTGTAAAGTTCAAATGTGTTCAGTTGAAGACAATGGTCAGTTAGAAAATCATCAAAATAATATAGTTTATATTAAAGATGAAAAGTATGGAGTTGATAGTTGGTTTTATGCTGATTCTTGTTGGGACGCAATTGAAAAACACGATGAACCATTCACGAAATATAATTTTTGTTTAATTCCATTTGCTGATGTGTCAAAAATGAAAAATTGCAAGATAATTTCAAATGATTATCAATATTTATATATAGATAAAAAAGATGAAAAAATTGAATATGAAGATATGAGGCTTTCTTGGAGTAAAAGTGATTGTATTGATGTCATGGAACAAATTGGACTTGAATATAAAAGAGAAAAATTAGATGCTTTGCTTGAAAATGAAAAAATTTTTGAAAATAGATTTTATAAGGCGATTAAATTTGTAAGAGAATTATTCGAAATTGAAAAAATCCCAACAACAGTTTATGAAGATGTTGAAGAATGTCCAGCTGTATTTATGCCTAGCAAATTTATATCATATTGTATGCTCACTGATTTTGATAAGGAAGCAGTTATGCAACATGTTAAAGACTTCAAAAAATTCTATAATGAAAAAGTTAATGGAAATAATTTGTATCCAAGTGAAGAAGAAGATGAAGAACGCTATTATGATATAGAAGTTTTTATTGAAAATGATATATATGGACTATTTGATGAACTTGAAGACAATGTAGAAAATGAGTTAACAGAATTTCTCTTTGAAAGAATTGTTGAAGATTATGAATGCTATGAAAATATAGAAAGTGTAAAGAACTATTTAATGACTTTAAAATTAAAAAGCAGTCCAGTTTCAATTGAAACACTTGAAATGGCAATAAAAAATACTTGGATAAAACAAGGAATGTCTTTAAAAGAAGCAGAAGTTAAAACAAAAAGAGCAATTGAAAAATCTGAAAAGAGATCAGAAGAATGTTTTAATGAAAATGCAATAAATTGTTTCCGTTTGGAGCAATTAAAATTAAGACAAAAGTCATCAAATTAAAATTTTTATCATAAAAATATAAAGATAGGTTAAATCAAGACCTATCTTTTTTGTCGTAAAGCCTTTTATTATGGGCTTTTTTGAAGAATTAGAAAAAATATAAAAATTTTTTAATTTTTTTGAAAAAAGGTGTTGACAAAAAAATTTAAATTTGATATTATTGATTTGTTCCGCTCGGAACAGTGCAAATTGACAAGTTAATATATTGAAATGTACAAGGTTTTTTAGATTAAAAAAATTCTTGTTAATTTCTTTGAAATTAAATTATTACATACTTAATTAAAGAAACAAACTTTATTAGTCAGTACAAATTGTCTATTAGAGTAAGAATTAAAACCTAAGAGTTTGATTCTGGCTCAGGACGAACGCTGGCGGTATGCTTAAGACATGCAAGTCGAACGAGCGATGATTTAGCTTGCTAGATCAAAGCGAGTGGCGGACGGGTGAGTAACGCGTGAGCAACCTGCCTCTTTCATCGGGATACCAATTGGAAACGATTGCTAATACCGAATATGACCACAGTATCGCATGATACAGGGGTGAAAGGGTTTACTGGAAAGAGATGGGCTCGCGTCTGATTAGCTTGTTGGTGGGGTAACGGCCTACCAAGGCGACGATCAGTAGCCGACCTGAGAGGGTGACCGGCCACATTGGGACTGAGACACGGCCCAGACTCCTACGGGAGGCAGCAGTGGGGAATATTGGGCAATGGAGGAAACTCTGACCCAGCAATGCCGCGTGAATGAAGAAGGTCTTCGGATTGTAAAGTTCTTTAGTCAGGGAAGAATAAAATGACGGTACCTGAAGAATAAGCTCCGGCTAACTACGTGCCAGCAGCCGCGGTAATACGTAGGGAGCAAGCGTTATCCGGATTTATTGGGTGTAAAGGGTGCGTAGACGGGAAATTAAGTTAGTTGTGAAATCCCTCGGCTTAACTGAGGAACTGCAACTAAAACTGGTTTTCTTGAGTGCTGGAGAGGAAAGTGGAATTCCTAGTGTAGCGGTGAAATGCGTAGATATTAGGAGGAACACCAGTGGCGAAGGCGGCTTACTGGACTGTAACTGACACTGAGGCACGAAAGCGTGGGGAGCAAACAGGATTAGATACCCTGGTAGTCCACGCTGTAAACG
>CANCYS010000008.1 GCA_947382485.1 uncultured Clostridia bacterium
GAAAAAACTTGGACTAACAGAAGACGACCTTAAACCAAAATTTGAATGTGAAAAATGCTCAGATGTTGGTTTTATTGGAAGCACGATGTGTGACTGCTATAAAAAGCGTAGAAATGAAGAACTTATCAAAGCAAGTGGTTTTGATGCAAGCAAACTTCCAACTCTTTCAGAATATAAAACTGATGAAATTTTAAACGCATCTCAAAAAACCGCACTCGAAAAAATTAAAGATAAACTTTTGTCGTGGGCAAACAAGTATCCAAACATTCAAAAAAATGTTATTATGATTTCAGGTCAAACTGGTGTTGGAAAAACTTTTTTGGTGAAAAGTTTGGCTGGTGAAATGTTTAAGAAAAATGCAAATGTTTGTTTTGTTTCGTCACTTGAAATGAATGAGATGTTTTTAAAGTATCACACAACTTTTGATTCTAATAAGCAAGCACAAATTGCTCCACTTATTGAAAGTGAAATTCTTTTTGTTGATGACCTTGGAACAGAAACAATTTTAAACAATGTGACCCTCAATTATTTGTATTTGATTTTAAGTGAAAGAGATAGATTTAACAGACCAACAATTTTTACAAGCAATTTGCTTGCCGATGGTCTTCTTTCAAAATATGGTGAAAGAATTTATTCAAGACTTTTTAACAAAAGAACAAGTTTTTGTGTGAACCTTAGCGGTGAAGATTTGAGACTAAAATAGCTACTTAAAGTTAAATTTTATACAATAACGCACCCATTGGTGCGTTTTGTTTTTTTAATTAAAATTAAACAAAATAAGCCTTGTGTGGTTGATTTTGGGCAGAATAACAATAAAACTTATGAAAATATAATCAAAACAGCAACTTTTTTAACAAAATTTGTTGATTTTGCCTTATTTTGTGGTATAATAACATTACTATATAATCACGACAGAAAAGATAAAATAAGGAGAAAAAGAATGCTTGGTTTACATAGAAATTTATTAAAAAAATTAATTTCAGAAACTTTACATGTTAAACCAGAAGATATTCTATTGGATAGTGGTCTATCCTCAACTGATTATTTATTTAAAACTGGCACTTTCCTATTAGATATATCAAAATTACAGTTTACTGTAAGACAAGCTGAAAAAGGTGTTTACCAATATCAACCACTAAAACCTGAACAAAAAGAAGTCATTATGAAAAAGGTTAATAAACTTCAATTTAAAAATGGTGCTACTCATGTGGAAGTTGAAAAAGGCTTGTATGTAAATTTACTTGGTGGATTCACTTCATCACCTTCATCAGATGTTGCTGGAAAAGCTTACCATGAATTTTTAAAAACTGCTTATTCATCAACTGTTATAACATCAGAAGTTTTGATTGAAAAAATTAAAGAAATTCATAATGATAAAAATTTGGCTGCTGCATTTGCTGATGCTCAATTTTGCAATCAACTCACAAATGCTGTTGTATCATATACTGCTGGTGAAATTAATAGTTTGATTGAAGAAAAAGTTCCTCCAATGAAATATGAAGAAGCAATTGCTGAAATTAAATCTAAAACAAATTCTGCAAAAGCTTTAATAACTGCTTATCATGATGTTGAATTAGAAAAACAAAAAGTAGCATTAGACGAGGCCGCTAAGGCAGAAGTTGAAAAAAAAATAAAGGAACTTGACGAAAAAATCACTGAACTTGAAAAAGAAGTTACCCAAAAATATACTGAAAATATTCATGAAATACAAAAAACTCTTACTTCAATTTATTCAGTTATTTTAACAAAGCAAGCAGAACAAGAAATTAATGAACAAGAACAAGCATATAGAAATAAATTTAATGAAATTTTAAAAGATATGAGCGATAAACTTGATATAATTGCTGAAAATGAAGTAAAAGCTGGGAAAAAGAGAGATGAAATTGTTCAGTCTTATACAAATGCAACTCTTACACTATTTAAAATTTTTGGCGTAACTGTTAATAAAGAAACCCATAAACTTGAAATTCCTGAAAATATTACAAGCCTGATTGAAGAATTGCACTTGACACTTGATGATTTAACAAATCACGAAAAAGTTGTTGAAGCTCTAGAAAATTATTTAAAAACTGAAAAAGGTCAAAAAGATGAAGATCTTAAAAAACACTTACCAAACATTAAAAAACTTCTTGGACATGACCCAAACAAATATTTAGAAGATGCTGACTTTAGTGAGTTTAGTGTTGATGCATAAATTTAATCAAAAAGGAGTTAAATATTATGGACAAAAAACAATATTGTGAAGAATTACTTAAAATTTTACAATCAAGTAATGTTATTGAAATTAAATAAAATAAAAATATAAATATAAATTTTTAACGAAAAGGAGAAAAAATTATGGCATGGTCATCATCTACAAGTGGAAATACAACTACATTTAAAAACGGTTCAATTTCTTTATCAATTAATACAGAAGCAGGTTCAAACTCATTTAATAATCCAACCGATACTGCTCTTGTTGAATTTGGAAACAAATTAAATGAAATTGAAAATTTAGTAACATCTGGGGCTACTCCAAAAGAAATTAGCAAAAAAATTATTGAAGCAAGAAATATGCTAAAAAAAGGTCAAACAGCATATACAAATCTTGAAAATTATGAAAAACAGATATACACTTTTGGTGAAAAATCAAAAGATCGTTGGAACGCTATGAAGCATGGTGTAGGAGTGGCAGCACATGGTGTAGGTATAGCAGCAAATGTTGTTACTAAACCACTTCAAGAAATGGGTGAAGAAGAAAGAAAACATTTAAATTTCACAGTTCCTCAACTTGATGCTGGCATTAAGGCTTTGGACGAAGCAATTGAAAGATGTACTGATCCAAGACTTATGCAAAAACTTCAAACACAACAAAAAAAATATATTAACGCAAAACATTTTATAAACACACACTATAAAAAAGCTTTCAATAATGTAATGAAAGAAGCAGCAAAACAAGGTATGGTTACAGAAACTAGTGGAAAATATTATGATGCAGAAGGAAAAGAAATTACTGTTCAAGAATTTGCTCAATTTAAAAATATAATAACAGTTAATATGATTAAAAACCCTGGCAAAAAAATGGACACATTCAAGAATGCTCTTGCAGGAGTTGGTAAAGTTCTTGGAACTGGCAGAGACCTTGTGAATGATCATAGAAAACTTGTTGCTGGAACTGGAATTGCTATTGCATCTGCATTAACAATCTCTAACTTTATGGACTACACAACTGCTGGTGGTGCTACTGTTGGTGATGTTGTTAAACAAGCAATTACTGAATTCTTTAAAAACAATCCTAAACTTAAAGCAGCTCTTAATGTTCTTGCAATCACTGGTTTAGTTATCGGTGTTGCCGCAGCTGCAGAAAAAACTAATAAAGCGATGAATAAAGCTGCCCAAAGAAAAAGAACTATGGATGGTATTCAAGAAGAAATTAGTGAATCACAAGAAAAAGCAGACAAAGCTGCAACTGCTCCAATAGCTGCTGAAAATTCATTAAGAAATGATTTGGAAAATAAAGTTAAACTCACACCTGAACAAATTGAAAGAATTGCTGATGATCCAAATTTATATAAACACTTGAAAGATTTAACTACTGATAAATCTGTTAAACCTTCTGTTAAAGCTTATGCAATTAAAACACTTGCAGAAGTTGATGCAAAAAGAGCAGAATTTAGCAATGCTTCTAAGGAAGTTAAAGCTCAAAAAGCAGCTAAAGCAGCTGAACAACTTAGACAGAAAAATATCGATAAGCATATTAGTAATATTATAGGTACACATAAAGATTGGGCATCAGTTGAAAGTGAAAGAGGCACTAAAGAAACAGAATGGAAAGCACTTTGCGGCTGTATAGATGCTAATTATGGCACAAATCCTGAAAAAGATGCTGAAATTGAAAAAGAAGCCTCTAACAAAATTAAACAACAAATTAATATAAATATGCAAAGATCTAACTCATAAATATAATTTTAACAAAAGGGTGCAATTAATATGGAAAATAATGAAGGTAAATTACCAGAAATACCTAATACAAGTCCTTTTTCAGAAGAAGAACTTAAAAACTTGGGGTTATCTGATGATGAAATTCAAAGCATTTTTACAGCTGATGCTGTTTCTGAAACCATTTTAACTCAATATCCACAAGAACCAGAGAATGTAGAAGAATTATTTAACAAAGTTCCAGATACTGGGGATCTTGATGATGATCTTGCAGAATTTATTAATCTTTTTAATAATCCAAAAAACAAAGATTATCTTCAACAACTTATAGCATTATTTGAAATTGATGTAAAACTAGAAGAACAGCCTAAAATTGAAAGTTTTTCTAGTGTAGAAGATATTCAAAAAGCAAAATCAGAAGAAGAATGGAAAGAAATTTTAAAATGCATTGAAAAAAATGCTGATTCATAAAGATAGGGATTTATTCCCTATCTTTTTTATAAAAATATTTGTTAAAAAAGCAGGGTTAACCTGCTTTTTTTCATATTCAATAGCTTTTAATTATTCTGATGGGGTGTCGGTGTCGAGAGGTTCGTCGATGACGATTGGGGCTTCATTGGTTTCACCAGTTATGTCTTCTGCTACTGTGTCTGCAATTGCAATACATGAAACTTTTGTGCCTTCATGAAGTCTCATAACCTTTACGCCCATGGTGTCTCTGGTTATCTTTGAAATGGTCTTTGCTGGGGTTCTGATGATTATTCCATTATCTGCAATAATCATGACATCTTCTAACTCTGTTACTTGTTTAAGTCCAACAAGTTTTCCTGTTTTTTCGTTGAAAATGCCCGCTTTAACGCCTTTTCCATTTCTGTTTTGAACTTTATATTCAGAAACATCTGTTCTCTTTCCAAAGCCGTTATCTGTGATTGTGAGAATATCGTATCCTTCT
The DNA here is from genome assembly GCA_947382485.1 of uncultured Clostridia bacterium. Classification (GTDB taxonomy): domain Bacteria; phylum Bacillota; class Clostridia; order Christensenellales; family UBA1242; genus RGIG1681. The sequence goes on from CANCYS010000008.1 coordinate 4,871, forward strand.
TTACATACAACCATATCTACAACATAATCGATTGTACTAAGTTCTATTGCCTTAACACCCATGGTGTCACGACCAAGTGGTCTACAATCTTTTTCACTGAATCTGATACATTTGCCTTCATTTGTTGCTATCATGACGGTATCTTTTCCTGTTGTATATTCAACATTAATAAGTTCATCACCATCTGCAAGACTGATTGCAATTTTACCAGTTTTTCTGATACTTTCAAACTCACTTGAAGGTGTCTTTTTGATTAAGCCACGTTTTGTTGCCATGATTAAATAGCCTTTATTATCTGCAAGTTTTGGAAGAACTGCTTGAACAACTTCATTCTTTTCAAGAGTAAGAAGATTGACAAGGTTTCTGCCTCTTGCAGTTTTTGATTCTTCTGGAATTTCATAGCCTTTCATGACATAAACCTTTCCAAGATTTGTGAAGAACATGAGCGTGTCATGTGTTGAACAAATGAACATATGCTCAACAAAATCTTCTTCTTTTGGCTTATGTCCAGTTGAACCCATGCCACCTCTATTTTGCTGTCTATATTCAGCAACAGGAATTCTCTTGATATATCCAAAGTGAGTCATTGAAATTACAACATCTTCTTTTTCAATCAAATCTTCAATATTGATATCTTTTGAAGCGTTATAATCAATTTCTGTTTTTCTTTCATCTCCGTACTTGCCCTTGATTTCTTCAAGTTCATTAATAATGATTTGTTTAATCTTATCTTCACTTGCTAATATGCCTTTGAGTTCAATTATAAGATTTCTGAGGTCTGCAAGTTCATTATTGAGTTTTTCAACTTCCAAACTTGTGAGTCTTTGAAGACGCATATCAAGAATTGCACCAGCTTGAACTGCTGAAAGCATGAATGAACTTTGCAAGTTATTTGATGCCTCTTCTCTATCTTTTGATGCTTTGATGATTCTGATGACTTCATCAATATTTGCAAGAGCGACAACCAAACCTTCAATGATATGTTCTCTTTCTTCTGCCTTTGCCAAATCATATTTTGTTCTTCTATAAATAACTTCTTTTTGATGAGCAATATACGCATTCAAAATTTGTTTTATGTTTAAAACTTTTGGATAACCATCATCAAGTGCCAAGAAATTGATGCCATATGAGCATTGAAGTTGTGTACGTTTGAAAAGTGTGTTTAAAACAACTTGTGCATTAAAGTCTTTTTTCACATCAAACACGATACGCATTCCATGTCTATCTGATTCTTCTTTTATATCAGCGATTCCATCAATCTTTTTATTTTTAACCATATCAGCAATTTGCTTGATAAGTTCGCTCTTATTAACTTGATATGGAATTTCTGTTACAATGATTTTTGCTTTGCCATCTTTTGTTTCTTCAATTTCTGTTTTTGACCTGATGACAACGCCACCTTTTCCAGTTAAATATGCTTGTCTAAGTGCATCTGTTCCCATTATTACGCCACCAGTTGGATAATCTGGTGCTGGAAGAACTTGCATGATTTCTTCAATAGTAATTTCTGGATTATGCAAAACTGCAACAACAGCTTCAACAACTTCATTTAAGTTGTGTGGAGGAATGTTGGTTGCCATACCAACAGCGATACCATCAGAACCATTGACAAGAAGGTTTGGAAACCTTGCAGGAAGTACATCTGGTTGTTTTAATGTGGCATCAAAGTTTGGTGAGAAATCAACAGTTTCTTTGTCGATATCTCTCATCATTTCACCAGCAAGTTTTGAAAGTCTTGCTTCGGTGTATCTGTATGCTGCTGGTGGATCACCATCAACAGAACCAAAGTTTCCATGACCTTCAATCAAAGTGTATCTGATTGCAAAGTCCTGAGCAAGACGAACAAGTGCACCATAAACTGAACTGTCACCATGTGGGTGATATTTTCCAAGCACATCACCAACGATACGTGCACATTTTTTATGTGGTTTATCAGAAGTGATACCTGTTTCGTTCATTGAATATAAAATTCTTCTATGTACTGGTTTTAAGCCGTCCCTAACATCTGGGATTGCTCTTGAAACGTTTACCGCCATTGCATAGGCAATAAAACTTTTTTTCATTTCATCGTTAATTTCAACTGGATGAATGACTGTGTTATCAATAATTTGCTCATGTTCTGAGCTGAAATCTCTTTTCTTCATCGCCTATCTCCTAAATATCCAAATCTTCAACAAGTTTTGCATTTTCTTCAATAAACTTTCTTCTAAGTTCTGGTGCATCACCCATTAAAATTGTAAAGATTTTGTCTGCTTCAATGGCATCGTTCATATTGATTTGAATGAGTCCTCTATGTTCTGGATTCATGGTTGTATCCCAAAGTTGTTCTTTATCCATTTCACCAAGACCTTTATAACGTTGAACATCAAGACCCTTACTTCCCATTTCTTCGACTTTTTTAACCTTTTCGTCTTCACTATAACAATATTGAATATTCTTTCCTTTTTGAAGTTTATATAGTGGAGGCATTGCTGAATATACATGGCCTGTTTCAATAAGTCCTGGCATGTAACGATAGAAAAATGTTAAAAGCAAAATTCTGATATGTGCACCATCGACGTCGGCATCGGTCATACATATGATTTTGTCATATCTTAGTTTTTCAGGATTGAATTCTTGACCTACACCACCACCAAATGCTGTTATCATGGCTTTTATTTCTTCATTTCCAAGAACATGATTGAGTCTGGCTTTTTCTACGTTCAAAATTTTACCCCTAAGTGGTAAAATCGCCTGAAATCTACGGTCACGACATTGTTTTGCTGTTCCACCCGCAGAATCACCCTCAACAATATAAATTTCGCAAAGTTTAGGGTCTTTTTCGGTGCAATCAGCAAGTTTTCCTGGAAGGGTTGTCGATTCAAGTGCACCTTTTCTTCTTGCCATTGTTCTTGCTGCTTGTGCTGCTTCTCTTGCTCTTTGAGCAGTTACTGAACGCAAAATCAAACTTTTTGCTTCTTCTGGATTTTCTTCAAGATATGTTCCGAAAAGTTCTACTACTGCATTATAAACTTCGGTTTGCATATAACTGTTTCCAAGTTTTGTTTTTGTTTGTCCTTCGAATTGAGGTTCTTGAAGTTTAACACTTATAACTGCGGTGATACCTTCTCTAACATCATCACCTGTAAGTTTATCTGAATCTTTTAATATTTTAAGTTTATGACCATAATCGTTGATAACTTTATATAATGCTTTTTTGAAACCTTCAATATGTGTGCCACCTTCTGTGGTGTTGATATTGTTGGCATAACCATGAATGATTTCATTGTAACCATCGTTATATTCAAATGCAATTTCAATTTCGCCAGCTTCTTTTTTTGAAACCTTACTAATATAAATTGGCTTTTTGAGGATTTTTTGTTTGCCTTGATTTAATTCTTCAACAAACTCAATAATTCCACCTTCATAGTGGAAAATTTCTTCCTTACTTGTTCTATGGTCTTTGGTTGTGATTGTTATTCCTTTATTCAAAAATGCAAGTTCACGAAGTCTACGCTTTATTACATCAAAATCAAAAGTTGTTGTTTCAAAAATTGTATCATCTGGCATGAAAGTTACCTTTGTTCCAGTGATGTCAGTTGTTCCAACAACAGCTAAATCTCTTTGTGGAATGCCACGATTATAAACTTGTTTGTAAACTTGTCCATTTTGACGGACTTCAACTTCAAGCCATTCTGAAAGAGCGTTTACACAAGAAAGACCAACGCCATGCAAACCACCTGAAATTTTATAACCACCATCACCAAACTTTCCACCAGCATGAAGTTTTGTTAAAACGAGTTCAACTGCACTTTTCCCTTCTTCTTTGTTGATGCCAGTTGGAATGCCACGACCGTTGTCTGTTACAGAACATGAGCCGTCTTTATTTATCTCAACAGTAATATTGTCGCAATATCCAGCAAGAGCTTCATCAATACTGTTATCAACAATCTCATTTACCAAGTGATGCAAGCCATGTGTGTCTGTTGAACCAATATACATTCCTGGTCTTTTTCTGACTGGTTCAAGGCCTCTTAGCACAGTAATTTGCTCAGCACCATAATTAGATTTTACTTTACCTAAATCCTCCATAATTTCCCCTTGAAAAAATTCTTAAATATGATTAAATTATAACAAATTTCAAGTAGTTTACCAAATGATTTTAACCTATATATTAATTATAATTATATATATAAATAATATTATTACGCATGCGTGCGTGTATCATTAAAGAAAATGTAAATTTTAGTAAAAAAATATATTTTGTTGACTATTTATTTTGTATTTATTAAAATGAAAATATAAGGTGGTGTTTTATGGAAAAAGAAACTACATTTGAAAATATTTCAAAAAGTATTTATAATAAATTGACTGATGAAGACAAAAGAGCAATTTTTGACTATTCACCAGAGGCAAGAGACCCAAGAGTTGTCAATAAAATTATTGGACAACTTAAACTTCTTGCAAGCAGCAACGGCAATCCAGAACAAATGGATGAACTTTTAAAGGAAAAAAGTGAAATTGTTAAAGAAAGTGAAAAAACTTTTGTTTTTTCAAAATATTGCGAACTGGATAAAATTGTTAATGGCATAAAAAAACAAGCTGTTGAAAAAGAGCCTGAAAAATTCAACAAACAACAAGACGAAAGAATTGCTAGTGAACAAGTTGATAATGAGCAAACCACCAAAGAAGTTAAAAAAATTAGATTCACACTTGCATTTTCTAATACTTATAAGAAACAAATTCATGATATGTCATCAGAAAATGAAAAGATTGAATCACTTAGAAATAATATTATTAACCAACTCAAAGAACAACTTGATGATAAAACCATTAATTTTCTTATAGAGAAAAAAGCAACACATATCGTTACAAAAGGCATTTTTAAAGAAAAAATCTTAGCAACAAACACACAAAACAAAGGCATGATTGATTTTTTTGCAAAGTATCACGCTGATACATTTAGCAGTATGGATTTTGATAATGTTAAAAATAATCAAGTAAATGAAAATATTAACGGGCTTGAAAACGCAAGCGAGAGCCCTGTTGAGAAAGAAAAAGAAGAAGAACTTCAAGAAAGAGTAAGAAAAGAACAAAAAGACAAAAAAGAAAAACGTCAAAAAGAAGCAAAAGAAAACATGGTTTCTGGTTCTATTGAAGGAATTAGACTTGATGACATTTTAACAGAAAACGACCTTAAAGAAATTTTAAACAAAAAACCAGAAGAAAGATTTGATTTAATTAAACATAAAATTACAAATTTCTTTTCTGACAGAACTAACGCTTTTTCAGTTGAAGGCTCTCCTGTTGACTTTGATGGCAAGTTTACTGAAAAAGAAAAAACAGCAATAAATGCTCTTGCAAACAATTTTGAAATTGACATTAAAGAAATTGCTGAAAGAAAAGCAAACAATGAAAGAATTCATATGGAGTCAATTGACCTTGTTGATGAACTTGAAGCAGAGTTTGAAAAACTTAAACCACAACTTGCTTCTATGCCACCTGCTCAAAGAAAATATGCAATTGAAAGAATGGTTCTTAAAGTTTGCACTGGAATGGGAAATAATTTAACTCTTGATTTCCTTCAAAACTTTAAGCCAAACGGAATGAATATCAAACTTCCTGGTATTAGTCCAACTCAACTTAAAAATATTCAAAATTTAAACTTAATTGAGTTTTTAGTTAGATATTATAACATTAAAGCAACTCATACTAAAATGAACATTCAACAAGTCAAGGAAGATGTTGCAGAACTTATTCCAGAAGCAATGTTGATTGTGTCACCAGCATCTTCAATCACAACTATTGGAACATCTATCATCAACGAAATTATTGCACCTGAAAAATCTGAATTTGAATTTGATGAGAATCTTTTAAGAAAAATTCGTTATAAAACAGAGCCTCTTACTCCTAGTGAACAAAGTTATATGGACGCATACAAGGCTTATAAACAAAAACAGCAAGAACTTGCAGATGAAGAATATGCAAAACAACAAGCTGCACAGCTAGGTCCAAATAAAAGCGAAGATGAAAACTAAAAAACTTGCACTTAATAAGTGCAAGTTTTTAATTGTTTGAAATTACAAAATCTTTTGATTTTATTGTAGCTTTTCTAACATTCAACTGTTTATAACTACTATTTGGCTTAAACTTGAAATTTGTGCCTGTCATAATGACCTGATAACCATCAAACATATCATATAATTTTTTTTGACGAGCGGTATCTAACTCACTAAACACATCATCAAGTATTAGCACGGGATTTTCACCAAGTTCTTCCTTAAAAACCGTTAATTCTGCGATTTTGAGTGCCAAAACAATGCTTCTTTGCTGTCCTTGACTGGCAAATATTCTTGCATCTCTTCCGTCAAGTTCAAATTTTACATCATCACGATGTGGACCAATTGATGTATAGCCAAGTTCCATGTCCCTATCAATATTAAATTCAAGAGATTTCAAAATCTCTTTTTTTATTTCATCAGCAGTTTCGCCGTTTGCTCCAACATAACTGATATTTAATTCTTCGGTTTCTTTTGAAATGTATTTCATGATTTTTTTCGCTGGGGTTTTCAATTTTTCAATGAAATTTTTTCTTGTTTTTATTATATACCCAGCAAGGGTTGCAAGTTGCTCATTCCAAACATCAATTTGGTCGAGAATATCTTGTCTGTTGTGAATTGTTTTTAAAATTCTATTACGCTGAAATAATACTTTATTATACCTTTGCACAAGACTATAATATGAACCCGAAAGTTCTGAAATATCTGTGTCCATAAAATCTCGGCGTTCACTTGGTGAAGCATATACAATTTTGAGGTCATTTGGTGAAAAATAAACCGCTACTAAATTTCCAAAAAGTTCACTTACTTTTTTTATTTCATTTGTGTTTATGAAAAATTTTTTACCACTTTCATCAATTCTGCAATCAAGAGTTATGTCACCAAAATTTCTTTCAACACACACACTTGCTTCCGTGAAAGTTGTGTTTTCCATTTTCATGTCTTCATCATGTGATGTTCGTGGACTTTTTGAAAGAGCACATAGCATCATGCTTTCAACAAGATTGGTTTTGCCTTGTCCATTTCCACCAGAAATTAAATTTATGCCCGAATGAAACTCTACACTTGCATCTGTGTAGTTTCTAAAATTTTTGAGTTTCACCCATTTTACAAACATAATTTCTCCTAACAAAGATATTATACAATTATTGACTAGGCTTGTCCAATGAATAATTATTTTAAATTTATTGTAATCTTCTTGATTTTTTGACATTTTACAAATATAATTGATATTGAATTAACTAAGGTGGAGGTTTCTCTTGGAAGGCACAAATTTTATAACATCATCGAACATGGATTTGCAAAAAATATGGCAGAATATTTTAGAAGAACTTTCACTGCAAATCTCGGTTTATGCTTTTGATATTTGGTTTAAAAGTTTAGAAATTTTGGACATCAAAGATAACACTATTGTTCTTGGAACTTCAACAAAAAGTTCAAAAGACTTATTACTTAAAAAATTTAAAAGCCAAATTATTGCTGCTAGTCACAAAATTTACAGCCCTATTTCAAATATTGAAATTTTGGTTGTAGACAGTGAAGCAGAACAAGAGCCTGAAACAAAGATTTCAAAAACAGACGAAAGAGTTTATGTTTCAAAAGAAAATAATCAATCTTCAACAAACGCCGATACCTTTCACTTTAATCCAAAATATACTTTTGACAACTTTATTGTGGGCGGAAGCAATCAACTTGCTTGTGCCGCAGCAAAAGCTGTTGCAGAAACTCCAAGTACTCAAATGAATCCACTTTTTATTTATGGTGGTTCGGGTCTTGGAAAAACTCACCTTTTGCATGCCATTGGAAATTATGTCTTGGAGCACAAACCTAAACTTAATGTTGTGTATGTTCCGACCTACAAATTTACTAATGACCTTATCATGGCAATTCAAAGTAACACAACTGCAAAATTTAGAGAAACATACAGCAAAGCAGATATTCTTATTATTGATGATATTCAAGCACTTATTGGAAAACCTGCTTGCCAAGAACAATTTTTTAATCTTTTCAATGACCTTTATCAAAGTGGAAAACAAATTGTAATTACATGTGACAAACAACCAAAAGAGTTAAATCCACTTGAAGAAAGACTTCGTTCTCGTTTTGAATGGGGTATGCTGGCTGACATTGGTATGCCAGATATTGAAACAAGAATTGCAATTTTAAACAAAAAGGCTCAAATTGAAAGATATAATGTTTCAAGAGAAGTTATTGAATATATTGCAGAAGTTGCAACATCTAACATCAGAGAAATGGAAGGGTTTTTATCTAGAACAGTGTTTTATTCTAACTTAACCAAAAATGATGTAGTGACTATTGATTGTGCAAGAGAAGCACTCAAAAATATTGCTTCGATTGATGAAGAAACTATTGATGCAACTAAAATTATTGATATTGTATGCAAATTTTATAACATCAAAAAAGAAGAGGTTTTGGCTCGAAAGAGAACAAAAGATGTTGCTGAGGCTAGACAAATTGCAATGTATTTGATTTCTGAGTATATGAGTTTGCCACTTGAATCAATTGGAAATATTTTCGGCAAAGACCATGCAACTGTAATTTATGCAAAAAACAAAGTTATTGATGATATGAAAAAATCAAAGAAACTTGAAATTCAAATTAATGATATAAAGCAAATGATTGAAGGAAAATAATATTAAGGAGAAAATTTATGAAACTTATTTGCGAAGGTTTAGATTTAAGCGATGCAGTGTTAAAAGTTATTCGTGCAACTGCAACAAGAACACCAAACCCTATTTTGGAAGGTATTAAACTTCATGCCAGTGAAGATAGTTTGACTCTTTCTGCAACTGACCTTGAAATTTATATTGAAAAGATAATCCCTGCTGATGTAAAAATTGCAGGTGATGTTGTTGTTCCTGGAAAGTTTTTTGCGGACTTTGTAAAAAAACTTTCAAATGAACAAATTGAACTTACACTCACACCACAAAACACTTTAAAAATTAAATATACTGATTCAGAAGGTTTCCTTCAATGTTTGAGCAGTGAAGAATTCCCTGCTGCCAGAGAAATTTCTGCACCAGACACAATTACAATCAAAAAATCTGAACTCAAAGAACAAATTGAAAAAACTATTTTCTCAGTTGCTGTTGATGATGCAAGACCAATTCTCAAAGGCTGTTTATTTGAAATTGAAAACAACACAATGACTTCTGTTGCTCTTGATGGCTATCGTTTAGCAATGGTTAAAACTGAAATTGAATCTTCAACTGACAAATTGAACTTTATTGTTCCTGCAAGAAGTTTGTCTGAAATTTCAAAACTTATTGACGCTGACGAAGAAACTATTGATATTTTGATTGGTCAAAATCAACTTTTGATTAATGATGGTTCTGTTAAAATTTTAACTAGACTTCTTGAAGGCGAATTTATTAATTACAGACAAGTTATTCCTAATGGAAATACAACAACAATACTTATTAACAAAACTCAACTTGAAGATGGTCTTGAAAGAGCAAGTTTGCTTGCAAGAATGGATAAGAACAACCTTGTTAGATTTGATATTCGTGACAGAGTTCTTACACTTACATCTGCATCTAACATTGGTAATGTTACTGAAAATATTACAATTTCTCTTGAAGGAAAGGACCTTTCAATTGCATTTAACGCGAGATATTTAAGCGACTGCATGCACACAATTAATGATGATTTTATTAAAATTAATTTTTCATCACCAATTGCACCTTGCACTATTTGTTCAGCAGAACAAGAAGACAAGTACTTATACTTGATTTTACCTGTTAGAATCGTAGACTAAATTACTACTAATGATATGGAGCATTTATGAACAACTTTAAAAAAAATCTTGCTGTTAACATTACACTCATTGCAGTTTTGGTGTTTACAGTGATTCATTTACTTATTGTTACACTCAATCTATTTGGTGCAGTTTCATTAAAATTCCCTCTTGGATTTAATTACTTACTTGCCTACACATTTATAATTTTAAGTTTGGCTCTTTATATTCTTTCGTTCTTCATTACAAAACTTAAAAATTTAAAAGTTCCAACATGGGTAAGTATTGTATTTTATGTAGCATTTTTCTTATTTACAAACGTATATTACGTTTGCGGACTTTTTGAAAATATTTTTACACTTGTGTTTCTTTATATTTATCTTGGATTTATGGCTAACATTGTCAGTCTTTCAATCTTTTACAACATTCAAAAAGATGAAAAGAACAGACTTAAATCTTCAAAAAATTATATTGTGACATCTGTGTTTATGTTTTCTGTTGCTGCTTGTGCAATTTTGCTTTTAGTTATCACTGCTGTCAAATCGTTTGCTTTCCCAACTTATGACTTTTCTACACTTAATGTTTTTGTTGTTGAAATGAGCACTATGCTTTTAACTTCAATCATTATGGCTATTTCATTTTCTGTGTCACTTTCAAAATCTAAGGCATTTATCAATTGTTGTTTAATTAAATACAACATGCCACAAGACGTTCAAAAGTCTGTGCGTGACAAACAACTTTAATTTATAAAAATATTATAACTCTCAATCTATTTTGAGAGTTTTTTTATAATTTAATTTTTTAAGTTTATTCTTGACAAAATGTACCCCCTTTGTTTATAATTAGGCAGTAACTATGTGCAAGTTTTATTTTCACATAGCATAAAACTATACGATTAGGAGCAAAAACGATGTCAAAAAGAACATATCAACCAAAGAAAAACCACAAAAACAAAGTTCATGGTTTTAGACAAAAAATGAGAACAAAAGGTGGCAGAAGAGTTCTTTCTAGAAGAAGAAACAAAGGTCGCAAAGAACTTATCAGAAAGTAATTTAAGGACTAAATGATGCTTAATAAAGATAATAGACTTAAAAAGAAATATCAATTCAACTATGTTTATAAAAATGGAAACAGGTTTGCGGGAAAGTGTTTGATTTTACACACAACTACCTCAAAAACTAAAAATATTAAAGTTGGATTTGCTGTTACTAAAAAAGTTGGAAAAGCCCACACTAGAAACTTAGTTCGTAGGCGTCTTCGTGAAATGATTAGAAAACAGTTGCCAAATCTTAAACAAAACTTTAATATTATAATCATGGCAAAGGATTGTATTTCCGAATTTAGATTTGCCGAGCAAGAAGCTGAACTTGTTTACTTGCTTAAAAAAGCAGATTTATATGAAAGTGTTAAAGAAAATATTTAAATGTATTATCGCAGTACCAAAATATATCGCATTATTCTTTATTATGATTTTTAAATTTTGCATCTCACCACTTATTCCCCATGCATGCAAATTTACACCAACTTGTTCGCTTTATGCGAGCGGTGCGTTTGCTGAGTGGGGTTTTTTTGGTGGTTTAAACCTGACTTTTAAAAGGGTTATGAAATGCAATACTTTCTCAAAATGTTCTGGCACTGACCCTGTGCCAATTAATCCAAAAAAGAAATATATAAATTTTATGTAAGGAGCAAATATGAATTTTCTACTAACTGCTGCTGCACCAAATGACATGTGGGTTGTCATTATTAACTGGATTCATGGTGCTGTCACGAATTATGGTTGGACTATTTTACTTTTTACCTTGCTTGTTAAACTGGTTTTATCGCCACTTGATTTCATGGTTAAGTATTCAACCAAAAAACAAACTTTAATCCAGAAAAAATGTGCACCTGAAATTGCCAAGTTAAACAAAAAGTATGGTGCAGACCAAAATACAGTTAAAGTTCAAACTCAATCACTTTACAAGCGTGAAGGACTCAACATGGGTGTTGGCTGTCTAATCATGGCTATCAACATGATTTTGACAATGGTCGTTTTCTTCACACTTTATGCATCACTTCGTAAGGTTTCTGCCTATCAAGCCATTAACCAATATGAAACAATTCAATCATCTTACAGTAATTCTTATTATCAAAGTTTGATTGATGCTGATGGTGAAGACGAAATTGTTGATGTGGCAACTGCTGATAACTGGATGAATGTGATTAAAGAAAAATATACTAATGCAGAATCTGGACTTACTTGGGAACACACTTGGAACAATTGGAAAGACGGACTTGCATCTGATGGTTCTGACCTTTCGGCAAATGCAGAGGAAAATGCTATTTATCAAAAGATATCTTCTGCTGTTGACGCTGGTAGCAAAACAGCAGTTGACACATGGAACGACATAAAAGAAAGTTGGCTTTGGATTGATAATATTTGGGTTGCAGACTCACCTATCAAACCTTTCCCTACATACAAAGATTTATTGTCACTCGCTAAAAATGGCGGATATACAAAATACGTCCAAGAAAATATTAACGAAGCTGATTACAATCAAATCGCTGGACTTATTGGTTCAAATTCAAGAGCAAACAACGGATATTTCCTTTTAGCTATTTTTGCAGGAATTTTAACATTCTTAACTCAATGGCTTGCCGAACTTCATAATGGACTTAAAAATAAAAAAGCCAACAAACTTGCAAAAGCCAGTGAAAAAGCAACTGGAAAATCTATGAAAATGATGAAAATTATTATGCCAATAATTATGGTTATATTCGTACTTACAACTGGTTCATCATTTGGTATTTACATTATTTCAAGTTCACTTGCATCAATGCTATTAGGCGAAATTTGTACGCTTATTATTGACGCAATGACTAAAAAGAAAAGATTAGAAGTCGAAGAATATCTTGAAAAAGAAGCTAACAGATTAATTAGAAAAGGAAAAATACAGGGGTAACTTATGAAAAGTATTGAAACACAAGGAAAAACCGTTGACCAAGCCATTGAAATTGGGGTATATAAACTTGGTTGCACAAGAGATGATGTTAAAATTGAAATTTTGGAACAAGCTGGTCTTTTTAACAAAGCTAGAGTTAGACTTTCAATTAACACTTCATCAGAAGCAGAAGATGAAGTTAAAAATTTGATTGAAAAATTGATTGAACTTATGGGGCTTGACCTTGAAGTTTATGTTGAAGAAAGAGAAACTGATTTCTTTGCAAATATTACAGGTAGTGATTCTTCACTTTTTATTGGAAAGCATGGTGAATCTATTGAACAATTTCAATCAGTTTTAAATGCTATCTATAACAAAGATAAGCCAAGAGAAGAATCAAAGAGAATTACTGTTGACAGCAACAACTATGCAACCAAAAGACAAGAAACTTTAACCAACCTTGCAAAAAGAACTGCTGGAAAAGTTATTCGTGAACACAAAGACTTTAAATTTGAAGCAATGAACTCTTATGAGAGAAGAATTATTCACTCAGCACTTGCTGGAAATGATAAAGTTATTACTGAAAGTTACGGAAATGAACCAAACAGATATGTTATGATTAAACTTAAAAGTAATCTTTCAAAATCTAAAAACTATGATGCTTCAAAAGATTATTTTGAAGATGACACTGTAAAAGAACTTGATAGTCATGAAAGTGAAATTAGAAATGACGACAATTAAAAATAAAACCACCAATATGGTGGTTTTTTATTTTGCATTATTTAAGTTTTGAGCCATATTTTCAAGGTCGCTTAACATTTCTTTTGAATATTTACTTACTGTTCTTAAATCTATTCCTAATTTCTCAGCAACCTCGCTATATGTTAGTGGATAATATGCTAAAATAGTATCCTCAAAAATTGCTTTATGAATTTCATCTAATTTTGAGTAATAATCGACTGAAACTTTTTCTTCACCACCAGCATTTGAAATTAAGGTATCGACTTCTTTTTTTCGCTTTTTATATTCTTCAAGAGCTGAAAGAATATAACTTCTAGCATTATGAACATAATTATTAGGCATGCCAAGTGTTAAACTTGCACTTCTATCTGAAAGATAATGATAGTCCATCATGATTGTGAGCATAACATCAAACAGACTTTCACAAAGTGTCGAACCAAATTCATTTATCAAAAAATCTTCTCCACCATTATTATTAATGAACTCTTCACTTTGCCTTTTATTTTCTAAAAATGTTGCGATTAATTTTTTTATTTCTCTTACATCTGAACTAAGCAAATTTGAACTTATATCATGAGACTCTAAATAATTT
>CANCYS010000009.1 GCA_947382485.1 uncultured Clostridia bacterium
TTTTTCACATTCAAATTTTGGTTTAAGGTCGTCTTCTGTTAGTCCAAGTTTTTTCAAAATTTCCAATTTATTGCGTCTTGCGAGTGCAAGTGTGTCTTCAAAAGCCTTAATTTCACCATTTTTATTGTTATTTTGCGTTTTTTGCTTTGCAATTTCAAGCATAATTTCTTTTTCAAGTTTAGACAGTTCAAAAAAAGTAGGGCAAGCGTTTGCTTTTGCCAAGTTTACATTTGCTTGTTTTTCTGCCTTAATTCTTTTTCTTGCAAATTCTCCTTGCAATTTTAAATCAATTTGTCTGTAATCCATTTTATACCTTTGTAATTAAACTTTTACATAATAACATCGTCAAGTGAGTCATACACAGCAGCAAGTTGCTCAGGTGTGTAAGTTCTTGAAGCAAATCCTGGTTCAGTTTGTTTTGAACTAGTTTTGCACATTCCTTTTTTAATGCTTTCAATTTGCTTTTTAATTTGCTCGGTTGAAGTTTGTCCTTGTTCATGGAAATTTGAAAGAACTTTGTTTAAATAGGTGATAGGATTGCCCATACCTTTTGAAACTTCTGCAACCATCAAAATTTGTTCGTGAGTAAATCCCCAGTCGCCAGTCCAAGTTTTGTAAACTTCACGGTCAAATGAAGAAACACTTCTAAGCAGTCCAGATTTATCAATAACTTCTTTAATTTTTTCATCATTTTCAATAATGCCAGAAATGTATTGATTAATTGATGCCAGTGAAACAAGACCGAGTTTAAAAAACTTTTGAACAACAGTGTTCATACCTTCAAGTGTTCTCAAACTCTGTTTGAAACAATATTGAGAAATGAAAACAAGTGCGTCCATTTCATATCCTTTGTTTGTCCAATCAGAAATATATGTGTCGACCACATTTTCATATGTTTGATAAGTCAGACCAAGATTTTTTGAGATAGTTTTAGCAATATCAAACATTGCTTCACGTTTTTCAGAAAATTCATTAATTTCACTGATAGTAAAAAGATGTTGTTCATAAAACTTTGTGAGCATCTCATCAAGTTTAACAAAACCACCTTTCTTTTTAAGAGACTTTGCAACTTCCACAATAACACCCTGAATAAATCCAAGTCCGTTAGTCCATTTTAAGTATAAATTGCGTTCTTCAATATCAGCATCACGTTTGAGTCCAAGAGCAGATAAAACTTGTTTAATTTCAGCAGTAGATTTTTCTTGTTCCAAAAATCTTTCTTCAACAGTAACAACAGTTTTAAGTCCTTGACTTGCAAAATCCTTTGCAACCGCCAAAATGTATGGATAATTAATTGATGGAGATTTTATTGTGGTGCAATATTTTGCAATCAAAACAATAGCTTCTGGTTCAAAGTGATAAACCTCAATAAGAGTGTAATATTCATTAAATTCGTTAGGAGTAATCATTCTGCCAGTGATAACTTGTTGCATTTGTTTGTTAAAGTCTTTGTATTTAGATTTATCCCTAAGTTTACTGCTGCCAGAGTGTGCACGAATAGGAAGGTATCTAATTTCAAGCGGATTTGTTGAAACAATTTGAACGAGTCCCATTTCTTGCCAATAAGAAAAAGATTTCACAATCTCATCTTCTGAGAGTGAAAGAGTTTTGCAGATAGTGTCAAGATTGTTGTCTTCAACATTTGGATTAGAACACAAATTTAAGCCATAAAGATAAACTTTAACATCATCACCAGATGCCTGTGGCAAAAACTCGTTCAAAAATGCATTGTCAAGGACGGTATAATTATCAATCATGAGTTTGCTTGAATACGAACAAAGTGCCAAACTATGTGCCTCCTAACCATAAAATTAATTGCAATATTATATAAACATGTTTATAATAACACTTATAAAGCAAAATTTCAACTGGACATAGCGATAAATTTCAAACAAACCAGTTTTAAGGAGAAATTCGTGAAATTTTTACATACTGCCGATTGGCATTTAGGGGTAAAAACGAATGGAAGGGATAGGCTCGCCGAGCAAAAAAAAGTGCTTGACGAAATTTTATCAATCGTAAATTATGAAAATGTTGATTGCGTTATAATTGCAGGAGACATTTTTAATTCAGCAAATCCATCTGCCGATGCAGAAGAATTGTTTTTTGATACAATCCAAAAATTATCTGCAAATGGTGATAGATTTGTATTTGTTCTTGCAGGCAATCATGATGACCCAACCAGACTCACAGCAGGTCTTCCACTTGCAAGCAAACATAACATTGCACTTGTGAGCAACATTGATAGGCTTCAAGAAAACAGTTTCAATAAAAATGGACTTGTCAAAGTTGTCGAAACTGGCAGAGGCCACATAAAAATTCAAAAAAATGAAGAAATTGTTACTATTGCATATTTACCATATCCAACTGAAATCAGAATGACAGAAAAACTTGACAGCGATATGTCTTATTCCGAAAAAGTTGAAACTTGGGCAAAAATCAGTGCTAGTGCATTCACTGAAAACACATTCAACATTTTTGTATCACATTTGTTTGTCGTGGGTTCAAAAAGTGCAAGTGGCGTGATTAAAGCAGGTGATTTTTTTGCTGTTGAAAAAAATAAACTTCCAAAGGCGGATTACACTGCACTTGGTCATATGCACTCTCCACAATGTTTGGGTGGCAAAGTTTATTATTCAGGTGCAATCACACAACTTAGTATCAATCAAAAAGATTTGGGCGTAAATGTATTTGAAACAGAACATGGCAAAATGATTAATTTCAATGAAATTAAACTTCAAAATGTTTCTGTATATCAAAAGGTTAGAGCAACTTCAATGTTAGATGCAGAAGAAAAACTTGCAGGTTTTGATGATGCCGACATCATTGAACTTGAAATTGAACAATCTGCACCACTTTCTGCCAGTGATGTAAAAAGTTTGAAAAAGAATTTCGCTTGTATTTCAAACATTGCACTGATTAGACCTGAAAGTGAAGGCACAATAAATGAAAAGAAAACCAGAAAAGGTTTAAATGACAGTGAACTGTTCAAACAGTTCTATTTGTCTATGCGTGGTTTTGAGCCAAGTGATGAACTTGTTAAAATGTTTTTAGAATGCAAAGGAGAAGAAAATGAAACCAATTAAACTTGAAATTGAGGGTTTGAATAGTTTTGAAACCAAACAGGTTTTAGATTTTGGCATGCTTGGTGATGGTGTTTTTGGCATTTTCGGTAAAACAGGAAGT